>NZ_CP129104.1:0-300000 GCF_030406605.1 Curtobacterium sp. 458
GCTGCGGGTGAAGACCCGGAACCCGCCGGTGGCGTCCCGCACCGCGATCCCCAACGCGATCCGGGTGTAGAGGTTCCCGCCACGGGAGAGCGCTTCCCGGTACCAGGGCCAGTTCTCGACCTGCCCGCCCCGGACCCAGCGGGAGCCGAGGACGAGGTCGTTGGTGTCGGCGAGTTCGAGCATCCAGGGCAGGTACTCCGGGTGGTGGGAGCCGTCGGCGTCCATCTCGACGAGCTTGCCGTAGCCGTGTTCCAGCCCCCAGGCGAACCCAGCGAGGTAGGCGCCGCCGAGGCCGTCCTTCACGGTGCGGTGCAGCACGTGCACCCGGTCGGTCTCGGTCGCGAGCTGGTCGGCGATGTCACCGGTGCCGTCGGGCGAGTTGTCGTCCACGACCAGCACGTGCACCGACGCGTCCGTGGCCGCGAGCGTGCGCGCCACGATCGCACGGATGTTCTCCGCCTCGTCGTACGTCGGGATGATGACCAGTGACTCGTCCATGGTGGTGCTCCTTGCTCGCTGGCCAAGGTACCGGTCGGGCGGTGCGAAGGTGCCGCGACGCCACTTCGAACCCGGACAGGGTCCCTACGAACGGGCTGACCGGTGCCTGGGAGCGGACGCGACCGCACGGACGACGGGAGGCACGGCGCGGAACCCGCACCGTGCCTCCCGTCCGTCCGCCGGGTCGTCGATCAGGCGACGCGCGAGGCGGGCGACACCGTCTTCGCGACGTCGCGCTCCGGGATGTCCCCGAGCGCCGCGTCGATCGCGGCCAGCGCGTCGGCGTCGAGCCGCACGCCGGACGCCTTGACGTTGTCGGTGACCTGCTCCGGGCGCGAGGCCCCGACGATCGCCGAGGCGACGTTCTCGTTCTGCAGGGTCCACGCGATCGCGAGCTGGGCGAGCGTGAGGCCGGCCTCGTCCGCGACGGGCTGCAGGCGCTGCACGGCCTCGAGGACCTCGTCGCGCATGAACCGCTTGATCATGTCGGCGCCGCCCTTCTCGTCGGTGGCGCGCGAGCCCTCCGGCAGCGGCTGACCCGGCTTGTACTTGCCGGTCAGCACGCCCTGCGCGATGGGCGACCAGACGATCTGCGACAGGCCGAGCTGCTTCGAGGCCGGGACGACCTCGCCCTCGATGACCCGCCACAGCATCGAGTACTGCGGCTGGTTCGAGATGAGCTGGAAGCCGAGCTCCTTCGCGAGCGCGGCGCCGGCGCGGATCTGCTCGGCGTTCCACTCGCTGACGCCGATGTAGAGCGCCTTGCCCTGCCGGACCACGTCGGCGAAGGCCTGCATGGTCTCCTCGAGCGGCGTCTCGTGGTCGTACCGGTGCGCCTGGTAGAGGTCGACGTAGTCCGTCTGGAGGCGCTCGAGCGACCCGTCGATCGACTCGAGGATGTGCTTGCGGCTGAGGCCGGTGTCGTTGTGCCCCTTCGGCCCGGTCGGCCAGTACACCTTCGTGAAGACCTCGAGGGACTGCCGACGCTCCCCCTTGAGCGCTTCGCCCAGGACGGTCTCGGCGGCGGTGTTGGCGTAGGTGTCGGCCGTGTCGAACGTGGTGATGCCGGCGTCGAGCGCTGCCCGCACGCACTGGGACGCGACGTCGTTCTCGACCTGCGATCCGTGCGTCAGCCAGTTGCCGTAGGTGATCTCGGAGATCTTGAGTCCGGAGTTGCCCAGGTACCTGAATTCCATGGTCCCGACGCTACTGGCTCATGCGGCGGCCAGAGGGGCAGTGCCGGTACCCGTGAGCGTGATGCTACCTGTTCGGGAAGAATTGGTTGACGCTTCAACCAAACAGGTGCAGAATGGCGTACAGTTCAAGTCGATGCAGGCGCATGGAACACTCCGCGCCGCTCGGGACCGCAGACACCGTTCGAAGGACACACCATGACGCTCACCGCTTCCGCCATCCCCGGCTACCAGACCGGTACCTGGAAGATCGACCCGACGCACTCCGAGGTCACCTTCTCGGTCCGCCACCTCGCGATCAGCAAGGTCAAGGGCTCGTTCGAGCGCTTCGACGCCACGCTCGTCACCGCCGAGAACCCGCTCGACTCGACCCTCGAGGCCTCGATCGACGTCGCCAGCGTCAACACCAACCAGCAGCAGCGCGACCAGCACCTCGCGACCGGCGACTTCTTCCTCGCCGAGGAGCACCCGCAGATGACCTTCCGATCGACCGGCATCCGCGAGGACGGCGACGACATGCTCATCGACGGCGAGCTCTCGCTCCGTGGCGTCACCAAGAACGTGACCCTCAAGACCGAGTTCGGCGGCGTCACCACCGACGGCTACGGCCAGGTCAAGCTCGGCGCCGAGGCGACGACCAAGATCGACCGCACCGAGTTCGGTGTGAACTGGAACGCCGCGCTCGAGGCCGGTGGCTTCACGCTCGGCAACGACGTGACGATCAACCTCGACGTGCAGTTCGTCCTCCAGGCGGCCTGAGCACCACACACCCCGGCGACACCGGTCCGGCCGGTCGCCCGAGCCTGAGGTCCGCCTGACCCGCGCGACCTGAGGACACCGAACAGCAGTACTGCAGTACCCGCCTCGACGCCCCGACTCCTCCCCCACGGAGCCGGGGCGTCGTCGTGTCCGGAGGTCGTGTCCACAGATCGGCCGGCGGCCGCTCGTCGAGGGGGCCCGGCGCAGTAGCGTGTGGGGCACGGGAATCGCCCGACCCGAACACGGGTTCCGGTTCGTGGCGTCCACCGCCGCCACACGACCGGCACACAGAACGACCGGCACGACGGAACGACCCGCACCTCGGAACGACCCGCACCACGGACAGGAGCACCCGCATGGCCACCGACTGGATCGCACTGCAGGCCCTCGCCGCCGCCGAGTTCGGCCGCCGCGTCGCCGCAGTCACCGACTGGGACGCCCCCACCCCCGACTCCGAGTGGACCACCCGCGACCTCGTCGCACACGTGGTCGACGAGCAGCGGTGGATCCCCCTGCTCCTGACCGGGTGCGAGTACGCCCAGGCCGAGGCCGACCTCGAACCGATCGGCGACGACCTGACCGCCGAGTGGTCGAAGCACGCCTCCCGTGCGACCGAGGCCTGGCGCGACGCCCCGGCCGACGTCCCGGTGCACCTCAGCACCGACGTCGTCCCCGCGCACGAGTACCTCGCCGAGCAGACGAGCGACATCACGATCCACACGTGGGACCTCGCGCGCGCCACGGGATCGGACGAGACGCTCCCGGACGAGCTGGTCGAGGCCGTGTGGCACCGGTTCGAGCCCAAGATCGAGGACCTCGCCGCCACCGGCCTCTACGCCCCGCCGGTCCGGGTCCCCGACGACGCACCGCTGCAGGTCCGGCTCCTCGCGGTCACAGGGCGTGATGCCAGGGTGGACGCATGACCACCGCCACCACCCGACTCGGCGCCACAGGCCTCGAGATCAGCAGCGTGATCCTCGGCATGATGTCCTACGGCGACCCGGCGAAGGGGTCGCACGAGTGGAGCGTCGGCATCGACGAGGCCCGCCCGTTCGTGCGCCGCGCGTACGAGGCAGGCATCACGACGTTCGACACCGCGAACGTGTACTCCGCCGGCAGCAGCGAGGAGATCACGGGCCAGCTCCTCAAGGAGGTCGCCCCGCGCGAGGACGTCCAGGTCTTCACGAAGGTGTTCAACCGGATGCGGCCGGGTCGCAACGGCGCCGGGCTCTCCCGCGCGGCGATCATGCACGAGATCGACGCCTCACTGACCCGCCTCGGCACCGACTACGTCGACCTGTACCAGATCCATCGCTTCGACCCGCACACGCCGGTCGAGGAGACGATGGAGGCACTGCACGACGTCGTCAAGGCCGGCAAGGCGCGCTACATCGGCGCGAGCAGCATGTGGGCGTGGCAGTTCGCCGAGATGCAGCACGTCGCCGAACTGCACGGCTGGACGCGGTTCGTCGCCATGCAGGACCAGTACAACCTCCTCGAGCGCGAGGAAGAGCGCGAGATGCACCCGTTCTGCGCCCACACCGGCGTCGGCGTGATCCCGTGGAGCCCCCTCGCCCGCGGCCGGCTCACCCGCCCGTGGGACGCGCAGGGCTCAGGCTCGCGCGCCGACACCGACGAGTTCGGCAAGACCCTCTACCGGCAGGACGAGGACGCGAACCGCGCGATCGTCGAGGCGGTCGCGCAGGTCGCCGACGAGCGCCGCGTGCCGATGGCACAGGTCGCCCTCGCGTGGGTCGCGGGCCGGTCCGTGGTGAGCGCGCCGATCGTCGGTGCGACGAAGGAACACCACATCGACGACGCGGTCGCCGCGTCCGCGATGGAGCTGACCGCGGACGAGGTCGCGCGGCTCGAGCAGGCGTACACGCCCCGGGTGCCTTCCGGGTTCTGACGCTCGCACCGGACGGCCTGGAGGCTCGGGGCGGGCCCGCACCGCGCCTCCAGGCCGACGGCGGGTCGCGTCTTCCCCACGTCAGGGGCGGGATCGCGGACGAGGACGCCGCAGCGGACTAGGACGCCGCAGCGGACCCAGCCGACCCCGCCGGCTCAGCCGACCCCGCCGGCTCAGCCGACCCCGCCGGCTCAGCCGACTCCGCTGCGAGCCGCGCGATGCGCCGCCTCGCCGCCGTCTCCGTGTCCGGCCGCCCGCCGAGGACGCCGGTCATCCCGTCGATGACGAGCCCCGCTGCCCGACGCGACGGGAACTCCAGCGGCCCCACGGTCGGCACCCGGAGGTCGAGCATCTCCCGGTGCCGCGGGTCGAGCGTCGACACCGCCCCCGCGAAGAGCGCCCGGTAGCCCGGTCGGAGCAGCTTCGCGAGCGGCGGGTCCTTGATGAACCGCACGACCTCGTGGGTGCGCGCCGTCGCGACGAGTTCGCCGCGCTCGAGGTAGCCGTCCATCTGCGCCCGGAGCTCGGCTTCGGACTCCGGGGCGTCCGTCACGCCCATGAGGTGTCCGGCGGTCGCCCACTCCCGTACGTACGCGTCGGGCCCGCCGGGGATCGGCTCACCCCACGTCTGGGCACTGCGGAGGAAGGCATCCGTGAACGCCAGGTGCACCCAGCGCGCGAGGTCCGGGTCGTTCGCCGCGTACGGCCGCGACACCCCGTGTCCGTCGACGTACTCACCCCGGACCTTCTCGTGCAACCGCACGACCCAGGCGCTCGCGTGCTCCGCCGCGGCCCGGTCGCCGTGCGAGACGGTGTAGATCCACCGGATGGTGCCGGCGAGCCGCCCGAACGGGTCCTCGCGGTAGCGCGAGTGGTCGACCACACCGGCGAGCGCACCCGGGTGGAGTGCCTGGACCAGCAGCGCCCGGACGCCCGCGAGCACGGTCTGCCGGCCGCCGTGGACGCTCCACGTCGCGGACCCGGGGCCGAAGTACCCGGCGTCAGAGCCCTGCTCGAGGGCGTCGATCCACTCGGGACGGCCGGGAGAGCCGCCGGTGAAGGTGTCGTCGAGTCGGGAGCGGAAGGCGTTCGAGAGCGAGGCCATGCCCCCATGTTCCGTCCCGCCCCTGACACTCCGCCGAGGGATCGTCGCAGCGCGGCACCTCCCAGGCGCCCTGGGGCCCGGCCGCTAGGTTGGACGGCGTGAGCATCGACACGCCTCGTCCCTGGCTTGCCTCGTACGCCCCGGGGGTCCCGCACGACATCGACGAGCCGACGGGCTCCCTGTACGACCTGGTCGAGGAGTCCGCACGGCGGTTCCCGAAGCGCGTCGCCCTGGAGTTCTTCGGCCGCACGACGACCTACGCCGAACTCGAGGAGCAGGTGCTCCGCGCCGCGAACGGCCTGCGCAAGGCCGGCGTCACGGCGGGCGACCGGGTGGCGATCGTCCTGCCGAACTGCCCCCAGCACGTCGTCGCGTTCTACGCCGCCCTCCGGCTCGGCGCGATCGTCGTCGAGCACAACCCGCTGTACACCCCGCGCGAGCTCCGCCACCAGTTCGAGGACCACGGCGCGAAGGTCGCGATCGTGTGGGACAAGTCCGTCGCCACCGTGCAGGACTTCCCGGCCGACGTGGCGCTCGACACGATCGTCTCCGTCGACCTCACCCGGGCGATGCCCCGCAGCACGCGGCTGGCGCTGTCGCTGCCGGTCGCGAAGGCCCGCGAGAGCCGCGCGAAGCTCACCACGAAGGTCCGCGGCACGACGAGGTGGGACGACCTCGTCGGGAACCGGAAGCTCGCGAAGCGGCACCCGCGCCCGGCGACCGACGCGGTCGCGCTGATCCAGTACACCTCCGGGACGACGGGCACGCCGAAGGGCGCGGTGCTGACGCACGGCAACCTCATCGCCAACGCCGCACAGGCACGGGCGTGGGTCCCGCAGATCCGCCGCGGCGACAACACCGTCTACGCGGTCCTGCCGATGTTCCACGCCTACGGCCTCACGCTCTGCCTGACCTTCGCGATGAGCATGGCCTCCCGGCTCGTGCTCTTCCCGGCGTTCGACCCGGCCCTCGTGCTCAAGGCCATGCGGAAGCACCCGCCGACCTTCCTCCCGGCCGTGCCCCCGATCTACGCTCGACTGCAGCACGCGGCAGACTCGGCGAAGGTCTCGCTCGAGGGCATCGAGATCGGCATCTCCGGCGCCATGCCACTGTCGCAGGACGTCGTCGAGCCGTGGGAGGCCCGCACCGGCGGCTACCTCGTCGAGGGCTACGGGCTGTCCGAGTGCTCCCCCGTGCTCATGGCGAACCCGGTGTCACCGGAGCGCCGACTCGGCTCGATCGGCCTCCCGCTGTCGTCGACCGAGGCACGCGTCGCCGACCCGGACGACGCCACGAAGATCCTCGGGACCGGCGAGGCCGGCGAGCTCCAGGTCCGCGGCCCGCAGGTGTTCCGGGGCTACTGGGGCAAGGCGGAGGCCACGGACGAGGTCTTCACCGCCGACGGCTGGTTCCGCACCGGCGACATCGTCGCGATCGACCCCGACGGCTACGTCCGGATCGTCGACCGCCTCAAGGAACTCATCATCACCGGTGGGTTCAACGTCTCACCGTCCGAGGTCGAGGACACCCTCATGCGCCACCCCAGCGTGCGCGAGGTCGCGGTGGTGGGCATCACGCAGGGCGGCAACGAGCAGGTCGTCGCCGCGGTCGTCCCGAAGGACCCGTCGTCGTTCGACGCGGACGCGCTCCGTGCGTGGTCGCGCGAGCACCTCACCCCGTACAAGGTGCCGCGGCGCATCGTCGTGGTCGAGGATCTCCCCCGTTCCATGATCGGGAAGGTGCTGCGCCGCAAGGTGCGCGACCAGATCACCGGCGGCTCCTGACGCGACCGGCACGAAGCCCGGGAGGCCCGTGGCGGCGCCGCCACGGGCCTCCCGTCCGTTTCGCGGTCACGTCCATGGCGTGCACCGTCACGTCGACGGCGCGCGCCGTCTCGTCGCGTCAGGACACGTGGACGCTCGGTCGGCGGTGCACGTCCGGCTCGGCCTCGCGCAGGACCTCGCGCGTCACCGGAGCGACGTCGCCGACGCCCGTGAACACGAAGCGCAGCGCGTTCTGGATCGGGCTGCCCTCGTTCCACTCGAAGTAGATGCTCGGCACGACGCCCGCGAGGTCACGGATCGCGAGCAGCGTCGACGCGATGGTGTTCGGCACGTTGCCGGACCGGACCCGCAGGACCCGGTGGCCGTGCACGACGTGGCCCTCGACGACGAGATCCTCCTCGAAGTCGGACGAGTCCGCGGGCAGGACCTCGAGGAACATCGTCGGGACGCGCGCCGGGATGCCCGAGTCACGGCGTTCCTCCCGCCCCTTCGACCGGTACGCCTCGGCCGTTCCCGCCCCGGGCTCGTTGGCGATGATGCAGACGGAGCTGAACTGGTCGGCGTCGGCCTCGACGAACTGCCGGGCGACGGCGTCGAGCTCGATCGACGAGGCGCGGAGCTCGAACGACCGCCGCACGCGGGACACCAGCGAGACGACCACGATCGCGATGATGAACACCGCGGCGATCCGGACGCCGTCCGGGCGTTCGATGACGTTCGCGACCGTCGTGTAGACGAAGACCACGGTGATGATCCCGAAGCCGATCGTGCGCTTCTTCTGTCCCTTGCGTCGTGCCGAGAGCGTCACCGCGACCGCCGCGCTGGTGATGAGCACGAGCACGCCGGTGGCGTACGCGCCACCCTGCGCGTCGACGTTCGCGTCGAAGAGGATCGTGATCGCGAAGGCGATGAGGGTGAAGATGACGACGAGCGGTCGGGTCGCGCGAGCCCACTGCGGCGCCATGCCGTAGCGCGGCAGGAAGCGGGGCACGAGGTTGAGCAGCCCGGCCATCGCACTCGCGCCCGCGAACCACAGGATCGCGACGGTCGAGAAGTCGTAGATCGATCCGAAGACGCCACCGAGGTACTCGTGCGCGAGGTACGCGAGCGCACGGCCGTTCGCCTGCCCGCCGGCCTGGAACTCGCGCTGCGGGATGAGGAACGTCGTGACGATCGACGAGGTGATGAGGAAGCTGCTCATGATGATCGCCGCCGTGGTGAGCAGTCGCTTCGTCCCGCGGATCCGCCCCTCGGGCCGGGGCGACCCCGCGTCGGACGCGTCGCCGCGGACCTGCGGCATCACCGCGACGCCGGTCTCGAAGCCGGAGAGGCCGAGCGCGAGCTTGGGGAACACCACGAGCGCGATGCCGATCATGACCAGCGGGTTGCTGTGCTGGGCGGTCAGGCCGCTCCACCAGTCGCTCGCCACCATCGGGTTCTCGAACACGTGCGCGAGCGCCACCACGACCACGACCGCGTTGAGCGCGAGGTACACGGCGACGAGTCCGACGGCGATGCCGATGGCCTCCCGGAAGCCGCGGAGGAACACCACCCCGAGCAGGAGCAGCAGCGCGAGCGTGAGCGGCACCGGGATCTCGGTGAACCAGTGCGGCGTGAAGGGGTTCTCGGCGATGTGCGCGGTGGCGTCGGCGGCCGAGAGCGTCATCGTGATCATGAAGTCCGTGACCGCGAACCCGAGCAGCACGAGCACGAAGAGCTTGCCCGCCCACCATGGCAGGAGCTTCTCGAGCATCATGATCGACCCCGCACCCTTGAAGCTGTCCTGCGCCACCCGGCGGTACACGGGGAGCGCACCGAACAGGGTCACGAGCACGAGGACGATCGTCGCGATGGGCGAGAGCAGCCCGGCCGCGAGCGCGGCGATGGCCGGCTGGTAGCCGAGCGTCGAGAAGTAGTCGACGCCGGTCAGGCACATCACGCGCCACCAGGAGTGGGTCTTCTCGACCTCGACCTGGTGCGGCCCCTGGTGGGAGGCGCCACGGTCGGTGCCCTCGAGCATCCAGCGCTTGAGGCGGCTTCGACGCTCGGGCAGGCGTCGGGGTTCGGTCGCGGTCACGGGATGATGCTAAGCGGTCACGGAGTCGTCCCGGTGCACCCTGTCGCGCTCCTCACTTCGCGCTGATGCGGGTGTACTTGTTCACCGCCCACGGGACGAACACGACGAGCATCACCGCGATGCCGATGAGCACGGTGACGACGGGGTGCTGCATGGTCCAGATGTCCGGCACCGGCGCCGACCCGACGTTGCCGAAGAGCTCGCGGGCGGCCTGCACGAGGGAGGACACCGGGTTCCACTCCGCGAACACCCGCAGCACGAGCGGCAGCGTGTCACTCGGCACGAACGCGTTCGAGATGAAGGTCAACGGGAAGAGGATCATGAACGAGGCGTTGTTGATCACCTCAGGCGTCTTGACGCTCATCCCGAGCAGCGCCATCACCCAGCTGAACGCGTAGCTGAACAGCAGGAGCAGCGCGATGCCGGCGAGGAACTCCAGCGGCGAGGAGTTCACCCGCCACCCGACGGCGAGCCCGGTGAGCATCATGATCACCATCGAGATGCCGTTGAGGACGAGGTCGGAGTTCGTGCGTCCGATGAGCACCGCCGAGGCCGACATGGGCAGCGTGCGGAAGCGGTCGATCAAGCCCTCCTTGAGGTCCTGTGCCATCGCCGACCCCGAGAACGTGGCGCCGAACACGACGGTCTGCGCGAAGATGCCGGCCATCAGGAACTGCGTGTAGTCCGTGCCCTTGACGTCGATCGCGCCGCCGTAGACCTGGCTGAAGAGCAGGACGAACATGATCGGTTGCAGCACGGCGAACACGAGCATGTCCGGCGACCGCTTGATCTTCGTGAGGTTCCGCTTCGTGACGGTCCAGCCGTCCTCGAACCAGACGGCGACCGGCGAGGTGATCGCGACGGGGAGCGCCCGACCCGGCGCCGAGACGGTGGCGGTCATCGCGCCGACTCCTTCTGCTTCTGCTTCTGCTTCGTGCGGCTCGGTCCCGTGGCGGTGTCGTCGGGTTCGTCCTCGGAAGCGGCGTGACCGGTGAGCCGGAGGAACACGTCGTCGAGGGTCGGACGGCGCATCCCGGCGTCGTGCAGGTCGATGCCCGCCTCGCCCAGGTCGGCGAGCACCCGCTGGAGCGCAGCGGGCCCGGCGTCCACCGCGATGGCGAACGTGCGGCCGTCGCCGGAGACCTCGACGTCACCCACGCCGTACCGGCGGAGCGCTGTGGTGGCGGCGTCCCCGTCCGCAGCGTCGACCAGGGTCACGACCACGCGGTGTCCGCCGACCTGTGCCTTCAGCTGGTCGGCAGTGCCCTCGGCGATGACCGTGCCGCCGTCGATCACCGCGATGTCGTCGGCGAGGCGGTCGGCTTCCTCGAGGTACTGGGTCGTCAGGAGCACCGTCGCACCGTCCGCGACCAGGCCCTCGATGATGTCCCAGAGGGCGAGTCGGCTCCGCGGGTCGAGTCCGGTGGTGGGCTCGTCGAGGAACAGCACGCGCGGGTTCATCACGAGGGCGCCGGCGAGGTCGATGCGGCGACGCATGCCGCCCGAGAAGCCCTTCACCGGCCGGTCGCCGGCCTCGGACAGGTCGAACACGTCGATCAGCTGCCGGGCTCGGTCCCGCGCGGTCCGACGGCCGAGGTGGTACAGCCGGCCGATCATCTCGAGGTTCTCGAACCCGGTCAGGTTCTCGTCGACCGCGGCGTACTGCCCGGACACCCCGATGGACCGGCGGGTCGCCTGTGGGTCCCGCACGACGTCGACACCGTCGATCGTCGCGGTGCCGCTGTCGGGGGTGATGAGCGTGGTCAGCACCTTGACCGTGGTGGTCTTGCCCGCGCCGTTCGGGCCGAGCAGGGCCTTGACGGTGCCCTGGGGGACGGCGAGGTCGAGCCCCGCCAGGGCGTGCACGGGACCCGACTTCGACCGGTAGGTCTTGGTCAGTCCGCTTGCTTCGATGATCGCCATGTCGCTCCTCGTTCGAGCATGGAGAATACCAGTGTGTCAGCGGGTGACCGGACACCTGTGGACGACCGTTGCCGGTCGTTCCGCACGCTCAGACGTCGAAGTCACCACCGAAGTCGCCACCGAAGTCGCCGCCCCAGTCGGAGCCGCCGTCGGCAGACGCTTCGTCGTACCCGCCACCAGTGTCCCCCGAACCGCCGTCATCCGCAGCGTCGGTACCGCCGTCGAACGAACCGGGATCCGGCAGGAAGGCACTCATGATCGCCGAGCCGATCACGTAGCCCGCCACCGTGCCGAGGATCGAGGCACCGACCATGCGGCCGAACGACGGCCCCTGGCGTCCGCCGAACCCACCGCCGACACCGCCGCCGCCCATCCCGCCCAGCGAGCGCTCCATGAACCCCGGCTGCCGGATCTCGGACCGCGTCGCCGCCTGGGCGAGGGAGCGCGGGTCGTCACCGCGCGGGGCCTCGCCAGCGGGGGCGCTGCGGGTGAACTCGTCGTAGACCATGCGCCGCTGCTCGGGCGTCAGGGTCGCGAACGCCTCGGCGTGCACCTCCTCGATGCGCTCCGGCGGCGCGGTGCGGAGCAGGTAGCGGTAGCGCTCGACGGCGCGTTCGTCCTCGGCCGACCCGGCCTGCGGCGCCGGTCCCCAGGCAGGAGCGCCCGCTGGTGATCCGGACCCCCACTGCGGCGCTCCGGACGGCACCTGGTACGACTGCTGCCCGTAGCGGTAGCCCTGTTGCTGCGGCTGCTGCGGCTGCTGGGGCTGCCCCCACTGGTTCTGGTCCTGCTGCGGGCGCTCGGGGCGGCCGAGCAGTCGATCGAGGAAACCCATGGTCCGTGCTCCTTCGGGAGGTCGGTGCGGTGCTGGGATGCCGAGCCTACGAGCGACCGGCGGCCGGTCCCTGTACGCCGACTCAGAGAACGCCGAGCGCCGACACCCAGACCGTGTGCAGCTCGTCGGCGGCACCGGGGTGGGCGACGAGGAACGGCTCGCCGAGCGGAGGGAACCCGTCGACGGGACCACTGCGCGTCAGCACGACGCCACCGGCCTCGTGCACGAGCAGCACCGCGGCGCCGTGGTCCACCGGGTCGAACGCGGACACGCAGCCGCCGATGCCCCGTCCGGCTGCGACCTGCGCGATCGTGAGCGTGCCCGAACCCGGCACCCGGAGCGTGCACGACCGCTCCGCGAGGGCGTCGAGGAACCTCCCGAACCCGGGCCAGGGCCGGTGCCCGTCGAGCTCGGTGGCGACGACCGCGCCGGCGAGCGGCCGCGGGTCGTCGTCCAGGCGCAGGGGTCGGTCGCGCAGGACGGCCCCGCGCCCGCGTCGGGCCTCGAGGACCTCGCCGCGCCACGGGTCCGCCACGACCCCGACGACCGGCTGCCCGCCGCGGGTGAGGCAGAGCGACATCGACGTCCACGGGACGCCGTTCGCCAGGTTGGTGGTGCCGTCGACGGGGTCGAGGTACCAGCGGTGCCGGTCGCCGGGCGCGTCGCCGTACTCCTCTCCGGTGAAGCCGTGGGTCGGGAAGGCTGCTCGGACCCGTCCTCGGACGTGTTGCTCGACCAGACGGTCCACGTCCGTGACCAGGTCGGCGGCGTGGGCCTTCGTGGCGACCTGCTCGACCGGGTGCTCGCGGGTGAAGGCGACCACCTCGTGCGCGATGCGGTGTGCGAGGGCCTGTGCCCGTGAGGCGACCTCGGCCTCCGTGGGCTCGTGGGTGTCCGTCGGCCAGCCGTCCCGCTCCGCCGCCGCGAACGTCGCGTGCAGGGTCGCGAGGTCGTCCGTCGCGACGAGGTCTGCCCCGGTCCTGGCCGCCCAGAGCGCCGGCTCCGGGTCGTCGACGGTCCGCACCGCGACCCGCAGGCCGAGCCGGTGCGCGGCCGTCACGGTGCGCGGCGTGAGGAACGCGACGTCGAGGTCGAGCGTCGACGGCTCGGCACCGGTACCCGCAGCGGCACCGACGAGGTCGTCGCGGGTGGGCGGCTCGAGCGACTCCCACGCGAGCCACGTGTCCGCGTCCGGCAGGGCCGCCCGGACAGCGCGCAGGGCGTCCGGGGCCCCGCGCCAGGCCACCGACACGTCGGCGGACGACGTCGCGACCGTGTCCGCCGCGACCTCGGCGTCCTCCGCCGAACGGCACGCGACCACGAGCGCGGACCGGCAGCCGTCGAGCCGCTCCAGCACGGCGTCGAGCCGGGGGATCCGGTCGAGACCGTTGCCGAGGCGGGCGACCTCGCACCACGGCACCTCGTCCACACGGCGGGCGTCGCCCCACAGTCGTCCGAGGGTCTCGTCGTGGAGCAGGACGGCGACACCGTCGGACGTCCGGCGGACGTCGACCTCGATCACCTCCGCGCCGAGCGCCTCCGCGACCGCGACGGCGGGCATCGTGTTCTCCCGTCGGACCCGCGGCGCGCCGCCCCGGGCGACCAGCGCCGGACGCGTCCCCGGTCGCAGGTGACCCGTCGTCGGTACCTGGTCGAGCGTCGTCATCCCGGCATCGTGCCGCCGCCGGGCGAACCCCCGGTGACGCGTCGGTGAACACCGATCGTCAGCGCTCCCGCGCCCGACCGTCAGCGCGCCGGCGCCCCGACCGAGCGCCGCTCGCGCCGGGCGACGAGCAGCCCCGCGACCAGACGCCACCCCAGCAGGAACACCGCGAGCACGATCGTCGCGACGATGACGAACGACACCGGGAGCGGGTTCCCGTCGACGACGCCCTGCCCCGTCTCGACCCGGACGGCCATCCCGATGAACACGGTCAGGACCCACACGACGACCCCGGTCGGCCAGAGGCGCAGCGGACGACCCCACGCACCGCTCGAGACGTAGCCGATCGCCCAGCCCGCGAGGAACGGGTACGCGGTGGTCCAGAGGCCGAGCGGCGAGAACGCCTCGGCGTGCGAGGACCGACCGATCGCGGCGAAGGCGACGATGAGGACGATGTCGACGACGGCTGCGAGCCAGCCCCAGGTACGAGTCACAGCGTCATTCTCCCGCGCCGCTCAGAACAGTCCGTCGCGCCGGTCCTCCCCGAGTCCGTCGAACCCGCGGAACATGTCGGACACGAGCGCCTCGATCTGCGGCTCGACCAGCCGCTCGACGGCCTCGGCGATCCGCGGCCGGTGCTCGATCAGCGCCAGGCACACGGCCGTCCCGGTGGCACGGGCACACTCGTCGGAGAGCTCGATCTCGCGTCGGAGCGCGGCCTTCGCCTCGTCGGACAGCGGTTCGCGCGGCGTCTGCTCCCCCGCGCCCGTGCCGGTCATCTCGCCGAGGGTGAACAGGAACGGCGATCCCGGCGAGGGCTCCGGGTCGACGTCGAGCCCCTGGAACTCGGGCGACAGCCCCTCGGTCGGCTGGTACCCGGCGTGCCGCTTGCGCGCCGCCGCGCGCTCGAGTTCGCGGTGCAGCAGCGGCAGGTTCCGCGCCGTGTAGTCGTCGACCGCGTCCTCGATGATCGTCGAGATGCGTCCGATGAGGGCGTGCTGGACCGCGTGCGGCACGTCCGGCCCGAACCCGGCCGCGCTCGCGATCGGTGACCCGGTGCACTTCCGGCAGATGCGGGTCCGCGGGCGTGCGGTGCCGATCTGCCACCGCGGCAACCACCGCAACCAGACGTCGACGGCGCTCCGCACGCGACCGTCGATGCCGTCCATCCCTCAACAGTAGGCCTGGAGGCCCGGATCGCCCCCGCCATCCCGCGCGCGTGGACGAAACGGTCGGGTCGTCAGGCCTTCGGTTCCGTCACGAAGTCGATGAGCTCCTCGACGCGGCCGAGCAGCTGCGGCTCGAGGTCCGCGAACGTGCGGACCCGTCCGAGGATGCGCTGCCACGCGCGCGCGATGTCGGCCTGCTCGGCGTGCGGCCAGCCGAGGTGCTGGCAGATGCCCTGCTTCCACTCGACGGAGCGCGGGATCGTCGGCCACGCTTCGAGGCCGAGCCGCGCGGGCTTGACCGACTGCCAGACGTCGACGAACGGGTGCCCGACGACGAGCACGTGCGCGCCCCACTTCCCGCGCATCACGGCGTCGGCGAACCGGGACTCCTTCGAGCCCGGCACGAGGTGGTCGACGAGGACGCCCACGCGGCGCTCCCGGGTCGGCCGGAAGTCGTCCAGGACGTCCGCGAGGTTGTCCACCCCGGAGAGCTCCTCGACGACGACGCCCTCGACGCGGAGGTCGGCTCCCCAGACCTTCTCGACGAGTTCGGCGTCGTGCTTGCCCTCGACCATGATCCGCGACGGCAGCGCCACACGCGCGCGCTGCTGCTCGACCGCGAACGATCCGGACGCGGTGCGGAGGCGACCACCATCGGACGCGTGCTGCACCGCTGGAGCCGATCCGGGCCTCCTGGCCGGCGGAGCAGCCGCGGCAGACCGCCCGGCCGTACCGGTCACACCGGCACTGTTGCCCGCCCGGCGCCCGACGGGCGCCTGCGGACGCCCCAGCGTGACGAGCTCGCCCTCGAGCAGGAACTGCCCGGTGAAGGGGAACGACCGCGTGCGACCCTTCCAGTCCTCGAGCTCGACGTTGCCGGCCTCGAGCCGCACCACCGCGCCGGCCCAGCCGGTCGTGGGGTCCTCGAGCACCATGTCCCGCTCGAGCGGCACCTGCCGCACCTTCTTCACGCCCCGCGAGCGCCAGTCGCCCGAGAGGACGTCGTTGCCGTACCGGTCGTCGTCCACCCGCAGGAGCGTAGTGTCGATGCGGCCCAGGACGACGTCGCCGGGCCGGACACCCACCCATCCGACGGAAGGTACCCCCGTGCGCGCAGCCATCATCCACGCCCCGAACGACGTCCGCGTCGAGGACCGCGACCGGCCGACCGTCCTGACGCCGGGGGACGTCGTCGTCCAGGTCGTCGCGGCGTGCGTCTGCGGCTCCGACCTCTGGCCCTACCGCGGCGTGACCGAGACGAAGCGGCCGCGGCCGATCGGCCACGAGCTCGTCGGCACGGTGGTGGAGGTCGGCGACGCGGTCACCGACCTGCACGAGGGCGACTTCGTCATCTCCCCCTTCACCATGAACGACGGCACGTGCCAGGCCTGCCGCCACGGCATGACCACCGGGTGCGAGCACCTGTCCGGGTTCGGCGGGAAGGACGCGTACGGCGACCCGGTCGGCGGCGCGCAGGCCGAGTACGTGCGCATCCCGGACGCCTCGGCGACGCTCGTGGCGGTCCCCGGGCCGGTCGACCCCGCGCTCGTCCCGTCGCTCCTCACCCTGTCGGACGTGTTCTCCACCGGACACCACGCCGCGGTGTCGGCACAGGTCGGCCCCGGGCGGACCGTCGTCGTGGTCGGCGACGGCGCGGTGGGGCTCTCGGCGGTGCTCGCGTCGAAGCGACTCGGGGCGGAGCGCATCATCGCGATGAGCCGACACGCCGACCGGCAGGCCCTCGCACGGGAGTTCGGCGCCACCGACATCGTCTCGGAGCGCGGTGCCGAGGGCGTCGCGGCGATCCGCGAGCTGCTCGGCGGGGACCTCGCCGACTCAGCGGTCGAGGCCGTCGGCACCGAGGAGAGCATGGACCAGGCCCTGCACTCGGTCCGCCCCGGTGGCGCACTCGGGTTCGTCGGGGTCCCGCACGGGGTGCCGACCATCGGGACGCGCTACCTCTTCGACACGAACATCTCCGTTGCGGGCGGGATGGCCCCGGCGCGGAAGTACATCCCCGAACTGCTGCCCGACGTGCTCTCGGGCGCGATCGACCCGGGCCGGGTGTTCGACCTCGAGCTGCCGCTCGACGAGACCGCCGAGGCGTACCGGGCGATGGACGAGCGTCGCGCGATCAAGGTACTGCTCCGCCCGTAGTCCGCGTTCCGCGGTGCGGAACCCGTGTTTCGGATCTGTGAACAAACCTTTCAGTAAAGAAGGTTGTCCGTTACAGTCCTCGCATGAGCACTCGTGGACGCACTCCCGGCCAGCCCGGTCTGCTGCGCGTGCTCAACGACCGAGCCGCTCTCGAGCTGCTCCTCGACGAGGGGCCGCTCACCCGGAACGAGATCGCCGGCCGCACCGGGCTGAGCAAGCCCACCGCAGCTGAGATCATCCGCCGACTCGAGTCCGCCGACCTCATCCGCGCCGCGGGCACCGAGGCCCAGGCCGGCCGGCGTGGCCCGAGCGCGGCTGTGTACGAGGCCATCACCGACCGGGACCTCGCGGTGGCCGTCGACGTCCAGCTCGTCGACGTCCGCTCCACCGTCGTGGACGCGGTCGGTCGGCCCTACCCGGTCGCCACCCACACCATGACGCCCGACGAGGTGCGCGCCCCCGGAGCGGACATCGTCGCCGCCGCGATCGCCCGTGCAGCGTCGGCTGCCGGCATCGACGAGGACCTCGTCACGGCGGTCGCGGTCGGTGTGCAGGCCTCGGTCGACCACACCACGGACACCCTGATCTTCACCGACGGCCTGCCCGGCTGGCCGCGTGAGCGTGTCGCGGCGACGCTCTCGGCCGAACTCGGTGTGCAGGTCGTCGTCGAGAACGACGCCAACCTCGCCGCGATCGCCGAGCGGAGCATGGGCGCCGGCCGGACCGTCGGCTCCTTCGCCCTGTTCTGGATGGCCGAGGGCCTCGGCATGGCACTCGACCTCGACGGCCGCTTGCACACCGGGGCCTCCGGAGCCGCCGGTGAGATCGGCTACCTCGGTGTGCCCGCCGACGCACGCCCCATCGACCCGTCGGCCACGATCATCGCGGACCTCATCTCCGAGTCCGCGATCACCGCGCTCGCCGCCGAGCACGGGATCACCGCACCTGACGGCTCACCGGCCGACTGGCGCGAGGTGCTCCTGCGGCTGCCCGGACTCCCCGAGCAGCACCCCTTCACGACCGCCCTCGGCGAGCGCATCGGGCACAACGTGCTCCCCGCCCTCGCCGTCGCCGATCCCGAGACGGTCGTCCTGCACGGCCCGACCGGCATCGCGGGCGGTCCCGCCCTGGCCGCCGCCGTGACCGCCTGGCTCCGGACCCGCACCCGCTGGTCCACCGCCGTGGTCGCACCCGGTGTCCCCGACACACCCGTCCTGCACGGAGCACGGCACGTCCTCATCGACGTGGTGCGCTCCGCACTCGCCGCCCGGGTCGACCGCATCAGTGACGATGCACCGACCCCCGTCGAGCGCACCTGACCAGCACCACCCACCCGCACCACTCGAGGCACCACCACCAGCCCTGTCCCAGGGCTCTTCGGCGCGCCCGGAAACGGGCCGCGCCGGAGCGAGCGCAGAGAGCGAGTCCCACATGTCACTCCCCAGTCCCAGGATCCGGCGGATCGTCGCCGCGACCGCCGTCGCCGCCACCGGAGCGCTCGTCATCGCGGGCTGCAGTTCGGGGTCGAGCGCCGACAGCATCGACAAGACCGCGCCGAAGGAGCTCACGGGCACCGTCTCCCTGTGGCACTTCTTCACGGGCCGTGAGGCCGGCGTGGTCAAGTCGGCCGTCGCGGGCTTCGAGAAGGCCAACCCCGGCGTCACGGTCGACATCCACGCCGGCCAGGACGACGAGAAGCTGCAGAAGGCGATCTCGTCGGGCCAGAACATCGACGTCGGCCTGTCCTACTCGACCGCGATCGTCGGGAGCTTCTGCTCGTCCGGTGCCTTCCGCGACCTCACTCCGTACGTCGAGCGGGACAAGGTCGACCTCTCCGACATCCCGAAGGCCGTGCGGTCGTACACCGAGTACAAGGGCAAGCGCTGCACCCTCCCGGCCCTCGCCGACGTCAGCGCGCTCATGTACAACAAGCCGCTGCTCGAGAAGGCCGGCATCAGCACCCCGCCGAAGACCCTCGACGAGCTGAAGACCGACGCACTCAAGCTCACGACCTACAACGCCGACGGGTCGATCAAGCAGCTCGGCTTCAACCCGCTGATCGACTTCTACGAGAACTCCCCCGAGCACTGGGCGCCGATGATCGACGGCCGCTGGCTCGACAGCAAGGGCGACAGCGAGATCGGCACCTCTTCCGCGTGGAAGCAGCTCATCGCCTGGCAGAAGGACTTCGTCGACGAGATCGGCTACGACAAGCTCAAAGCGTTCACGTCCGGCCTCGGGCAGGAGTTCGCGGCCGACAACGCGTTCCAGACCGGCCAGGTCGCCATGCAGATCGACGGCGAGTACCGGACGGCGTTCATCAAGGACCAGAAGCCGGACCTCGACTACGGCACCGCCCCCACCCCGGTGATGGAGGGCCTCGGCAACTACGGCTCGACCTACATCGCGGGCAACGTGGCGGGCATCGCGAAGGGATCGAAGCACCCCGAGCTCGCCTGGGCACTCCTGAAGTACCTGTCGACGAACACCGACGCGCAGGTCACGATGGCGAACGGGCTGAAGAACATCCCGACGATCACCTCGGCACTCGAGTCACCGAAGCTCGAGGTCGACGAGAACTACAAGACCTTCGTCGACGTCGCGGGCAACAAGGACACGATGACCTCGCCCGGCACCGCCGACGGCGCCGCGTACATCGGCACCTTCACGAAGTTCTGGCAGGCGTACCAGGAGAACGGCGGGAACCTCGACCAGAAGCTGAAGCAACTCGACGAGGACATCGACAACGCCAACCAGCTGGCGGGTCCGTGATGACGGACGTCACCACCCCCGGAACGGACAGCCTGGAGGCGCGGCCCACCCGCGCCTCCCGGCCGGCCGGCCCAGCCGGGTCGCCTCGCACCCCGTCCGGTGCGCCCGCGCGCACGTCGCGTCGGCGCCGCAGCGCCGAGTCCCGGCGTCGCACCGTCGCCCTGACGATGCTCGCGCCGGCGATCCTCGGGCTCGTGGTCTTCTTCGCGTACCCGTTGGTCGCGTCGATCGTGTACTCGTTCACGCGGTACAACCAGCTGCAGGAGCCGCAGTTCGTCGGGCTGCTCAACTACCGCTTCCTGTTCACGCAGGACCCGCAGATCGGGGCCGCGGTCGTCAACACGATCTGGTTCGTGGTGATCCTCGTGCCGGTCCGGATCGTCTGCGCACTGCTCGTCGCCGGGCTGCTCAGCCGAGCGAAGGCGGCCACCGGGTTCTGGCGGACGCTGTTCTACCTGCCGGCGCTGGTGCCGCCCGTGGCGAGCGTCGTCGCGTTCGTGTTCCTGTTCAACCCCGGCACCGGGCCCGTGAACCAGATCCTGCGGTTCTTCGGCATCGACGGTCCCCTGTGGTTCAACGACCCGGCGTGGTCGAAGCCGTCGCTCGTGATCATGGGCGTCTGGGTCATGGGCGACATCATGATCATCTTCCTCGCGGCGCTGCTCGACGTCCCCCGTGACCTCTACGAGGCAGCGTCACTCGACGGCGCGAACGGCCCGCAACAGGTCCGCCACATCACCCTGCCGACCATCGCGCCCGTCATCGGGTTCGCGGTCGTCACGGGGGTGATCGCGGCGCTGCAGTACTTCACCGAGGCAGCCGTCGCGTCCGGGGCGGCGTCGGGCAAGGCGACGATCGGTGGTGGCACGGCGGCGCAGCTCGGGTACCCGGGCACCTCGCTGCTGACCTACACCGAGCTGCTCTACCAGCACGGGTTCGCGAACTTCCAGTTCGGCTACGCCTCCGCGATGGCCGTGGTGCTGTTCGTGGTCACCGCGATCGTCCTCGTCCTCACCATGCGCCGCATCTCCGTCTTCCGACCCGAGGAGTCCTGATGACCGCCGTGTCCCAGTCCCCGCTCGCCCGGGCACCCCGCGGAGCCGCTCCGGGCGGCTCGACGCCCGGCACCGCCCGCGGCCCGCGCCGGAGCCTGCTGGTCTGGATCGCCGAGCACGCGGCCCTCGTCGCGCTCGGGGTGGTCACCATCGCCCCGATCGTGTTCGTCGTGCTGACGTCGCTCATGTCGAGCAACCAGGCCCTGACGGCGTCGATCATCCCGAAGCCGTTCGACCTCGCGAACTACGGCCGGGTGTTCACCGAGCTGCCCCTCGCGCAGTGGTTCGGCAACTCCGCGCTGTACGCCGTGCTCGCGACCGCGTTCATGCTCCTCAGCTCTGTTCCGGCGGCGTACGCCCTCGCCCAGATCAGGTTCCGGGGCGCGAACGCGATCTTCACGATCATCATCGTGGCGATGCTCCTGCCACCCCAGGTCACCGCCGTGCCCGTCTACGTGATGTGGTCCGAACTGCACCTCACCGGGACGCTGTGGCCACTGATCCTGCCGAACCTGCTCGGCGACGCGTTCAGCATCTTCCTGCTCCGCCAGTTCTTCCTGACGATCCCGAAGGAGTACGGCGACGCCGCCCGCATGGACGGCTGCAGCGAGTGGGGCGTGCTCGCCCGGGTCGTCGTCCCGATGGCACGGCCGGGCATCGCGTCGGCGGCGATCTTCATGTTCTTCCACTCCTGGAACGACTACTACGGGCCGCTGCTCTACGCGTCCGAGAACCAGGCCGCGTGGCCGGTGGCGTACGGCCTCGCCACGTTCCGCGGTCAGCACGGTACCGACTGGTCGATGACGATGGCGATGACCGTCGTCGTCATGGTCCCGGTCGTCGTCATCTTCTTCTTCGCACAGAAGGCATTCGTCGAGGGCATCGCGCTCACCGGCGTGAAGGGATAGCACCACAGTGAAACTCACGGTCATCGGTGGCGGATCCACCTACACCCCCGAACTCGTGGACGGCTTCGCCCGGCTCCGCGATCAGCTGCCGATCGACGAGCTCTGGCTCGTCGACCCCGACCCCGAGCGCCGCCGGTTGGTCGGCGGCGTCGCGCAGCGGATGTTCGCGCACGCCGGGCACCCGGGCACGGTGCACGTCACGGACGACGTGGTCGCCGGGGTGTCGGACGCCGACGCCGTCATGTTCCAGCTCCGCATCGGCGGACAGGCGGCGCGGCAGCAGGACGAGACGTGGCCGCACGAGGCGTGCTGCATCGGCCAGGAGACCACCGGGCCCGGCGGGTTCGCCAAGGCGCTCCGGACGGTGCCGGTGGTCCTCGAGTACGCAGATCTGGTCCGCGAGCACGCGAAGCCCGACGCCTGGATCGTGGACTTCACGAACCCCGTCGGCATCGTCACCCGTGCGCTGCTCGACGCCGGGCACCGCGCGGTCGGGCTCTGCAACGTCGCGATCGGGTTCCAGCGCCGCTTCGCCCGCGAGTTCGACGTCGCCCCCGAGGCGGTCCGGCTCGACCACGTCGGCCTGAACCACCTGACGTGGGAGCGCGGGGTGCACGTCCGGTCCGCCGACGGGACGGAGCGCGACGTCCTGCCGGACCTCCTCGCCGCCGACAGCGGAGCCCTCGACCGGATGGCCGAGAGCGTGCACATGCCCGCCGACCTCATCCGACTCCAGCACGCCGTGCCCTCGTACTACCTCCGCTACTTCTACGCCCACGACGTCGTGCTCGAGGAGCAGTTGCACGAGCGCACCCGCGCCGAGGCCGTCATGGACACCGAGCGGGCACTGCTCGCGAAGTACGCCGACGAGGCCGTCGTGACGAAGCCGGCCGAGCTCGAACAGCGCGGCGGCGCGTACTACTCCGAGGCCGCGATCGACGTGCTGTCCTCGATCCTCGGCGACCGCGGCGACGTGCAGGTCCTCAACGTGCGGAACGACGGCACGTTCCCGTTCCTCCCCGACGACCACGTCATCGAGGTCCCCGCGCGCGTCACCCGGCAGGCGATCACCCCGCTGCCGGTCGCGCCGCTCGCTCCGGACATGGTCGGACTCGTCTCGCACGTGGCCGGCTACGAGCGGCTCGCCCTCGAGGCCGCGCTCCACGGTGGCCACGACCGGGTGCTCCGGGCGATGTGGGCGCACCCGCTCGTCGGACAGGTCGACAAGGCCGAGCGCCTGACCGACCTGCTGCTCGCCGCGAACGCCGACCTCCTCCCCTGGGCGGGCGGCGCGCTCGCCGGAGCACGATGACCACCGCGGACGGCGTGGTCCGCGCGCCGAGTGACTCCGGGTACGGCTCGGACGACGTCGTGCGCTCCGACGACGTCGTGCTCGCCGTCGACGGCGGCGGCAGCAAGACCGACGTCGTCGCGATCGGGCTCGACGGTTCGCTGATCGCCCACGCCCGAGGGCCGGGATCGAACCCGCAGACGCGGGGTTGGGCGGCCGTCGGGCCGGTGCTCGACGAGGTCCGCGCCGCCGTGCTCGACGAGATCGGCACACGCGAGGTCCGGACGACACACGTCTACCTCGCCGGGCTCGACCTGCACGACGAGCTCGTCGCGGCCGAGGCAGCACTCGCCCACTGGTCGGAGGACGGCGGAGCACCGGATGTCCTCGACAACGACCTGTTCGCCCTGCTCCGTGCCGGGACGCTCTCGCCCGACGCCGCGGCGCTCGTCTGCGGCACGGGCATCAACGCCCTCGCGGTCCGGGCCGACGGCGCCACGATCCGCTACCCGGCGATCGGCGACGTCTCCGGCGACTGGGGCGGTGGCGCCTACCTCGGCAACCGGGCACTCTGGCACGCCGCCCGCGCCGACGACGGCCGCGGTCCGGCGACCGCCCTCGTCGACGCCGTCCCGCGGTCGCTCGGGTTCCGGTCCGTCCGCGAGGTCACGGAGGCCCTGCACTTCGGACGCCTCGAGCCCGCTGCCGTCGGTCGGCTCTGCCCGGTGCTCTTCGACGTCGCGGGCGACGGGGACGCGGTCGCCCGGTCGGTCATCGAGCGGCAGGCGGAGGAGATCGTGCTCATGGCCTCGGTCGCACTCGAACGGCTCGGTCTCGGCGGCACGGACGCCCCGGTGCCGATCGTGCTCGGCGGCGGGGTCCTCGCGGCACGGCACCCACTCCTCGTCGAGCCGGTCGTCGCCGGGTTCGCCGAGCGGGTGCCGGGTGCGGTCCCGACGTGGGTCACCGCGCCGCCGGTGCTCGGCGCGGGACTCGCGGCGCTCGAGTCGGTCGGGGCCGGACCGGAAGCGCTGGACCGGTACCGCGCAGCGGTCCTCGGACGCGAGTTCGCGTCGACGGCCGCGCCGATCGTCTGACCGCACCACACGACGGACGGGAGGCCCGTGGCGGCGCCGCCACGGGCCTCCCGTCCGTCTGCTGCGTGCGTTGCGCGCAGAGCGCGGCCCCGCCCGATCACCCGAGTCTCGGCTGTGCGGACACTTTCGCGACGCCCCGCCCACGAGGGTGTCCGTGGGGCCGAGTCTCGGCCGTGCCGTGCCGCTAGACGGCGGCCGCGACCGCCCGGCCGAGCAGGCCGAGCGTGTCCACGACCCGGTTCGAGAAGCCCCACTCGTTGTCGTACCAGGCGACGACCTTCACGTGCCGGCCACCGTCGACCCGGGTGAGGAGCGAGTCGAAGATGCTCGACGCCGGGTTCTGCTGGACGTCCGTCGACACGATCGGGTCGCTCGTGTACGCGAGCACCCCGGCGAGCGCTCCTCCGGCGGCGGCACGGTAGGCGGCGTTGACCTCGTCGACGGTGACGTCCCGCCCGACGACCGTGTTGAGCTCCACGATGGACCCGACCGGGACCGGCACCCGGATCGCGTCGCCGGACAGCTTGCCGTCGAGGCGCGGCAGCACCAGACCGATCGCCTTCGCCGCGCCGGTGGTGGTCGGCGCGATGTTGACCGCGGCCGCGCGGGCCCGGCGGAGGTCCCGGTGCGGGCCGTCCTGCAGGTTCTGCTCCTGTGTGTACGCGTGCACGGTCGTCATGAAGCCGTGCTGGATCCCGGCGAGGTCGTCGAGGACGGAGGCGAGCGGTGCCAGCGCGTTCGTCGTGCAGGAGGCGTTCGACACCACCGTGTGCTGATCCGTGTCGAACGCGTCCGTGTTGACGCCGTACGCCAGGGTCACGTCGGCACCGGTCGCCGGAGCGCTGATGAGCACCCGTCGTGCGCCGGCGTCGAGGTGTTGCGCCGCGGCCTCGCGGGAGGTGAACCGGCCGGTGGACTCGAGGACGACGTCGACGCCCAGCGCGCCCCACGGCAGGGCGGACGGTTCGCGCTCGGCGAGCACACGGATGCGGTGCCCGTCGACCACCAGGAAGTCGCTGCCGTCGTCGTGCGCGACCTCGACGGTCCCGTCGAAGGGCCCGAGGGCGGAGTCGTACCGGAACAGGTGCGCGAGGGTGTCGGGCGCGGTCAGGTCGTTGACGGCGACGACCTCGAGCCGGTCACCGTCGGAGCGGTGGGCGGCGTCTCCTGCGCGCGCGAGCAGGGCGCGGAGCGTGTTGCGACCGATGCGGCCGAAGCCGTTGATGCCGATGCGGGTCATGGCGTTCCTTTCGTTCGACCTCAATGCTCACCGGCGGCCGCGGACTCCCCCAGTGGCGCTCGCGCCCTCTTCCGGAAGGATCTCGCCAAGCTCCCTCACTCCTGCTGGAACGTCCTCCGGTACGCCGTCGGCGTCACCCCGAGCACGCGCCGGAAGTGCAGCCGGAGGTTCGCGTCCGTCCCGAGTCCCACCCGTGCGGCGACCTGGTCGATGGCGAGGTCGGACCGCTCGAGGAGCTCTCGTGCGAGGTCGACCCGTGCCCGCAGCACCCACTGCATCGGGGTGTACCCGGTCCCCTCGACGAAGCGCCGCGAGAACGTCCGGGTGGAGACTGCCGCGTGTCCGGCCAGGTCGGCGAGGGTGAGCGGATCCCCGAGGTGCCGCAGTGCCCACTCCCGGGTGTCGGCGTACGTTGCGTCGGTCGGCTCCGGGACCGAGCGCTCGATGTACTGCGCCTGCCCGCCGCTGCGGTGCGGCGCACTGACGAGCCGTCGCGCGACGTGGTTCGCGAGCCCGACGCCGTGGTCGCGCCGCACGAGGTGCAGGCAGAGGTCGATGCCGCTCGCCGCTCCCGCGCTGGTCAGGACGCTGCCCTCGTCGACGAAGAGGACGTCCTCGTCGACGTCGACCGCGGGGTACCGGTCACGGAGGACCCGCGTGTACTGCCAGTGCGTCGTCGCCCGACGCCCGTCGAGGAGTCCTGCAGCGGCGAGCGCGAACGCTCCGGTGGAGATCGCCGCGATGCGCTTGCCGTCGGCGTGGGCTCCCCGGAGGGCACGGACGACGGCCTCGGGCGGTGGGGTGTCAGCCGGGAAGCGGTAGCCCGGCACGAAGACCGTCTCGGCCCAGTCCACGGCTTCGAGCCCGCGGCCGACGGCGTACGAGAGTCCGTCGCCGCCCCGTACCGTGCCCGCTCGTGGGCCACAGACCCGGACCTCGTACGGCATGCTCGGGCGGTTCGAGAACACCTGCGCGGGGATCCCGACGTCGAGGGGCTTCGCGCCGGGCAGGACGAGGACGGCCACGCGGTGCGGACGATCGGCCATGCGCCGACGCTAGCGGATCAGCTACGACCACCGGGCGGACCGGCCGCGGCAGCCGCCGGGGTCAGGTGTCGTGGACGGCCAGGACGCGGTGCGGGGACGCGGCCTCGGCGACCCAGCCGGTCGGCAGTGCCCGTCGGAGCTCGTCGACCGTGAAGCTCCGTCGGATCGACCGGAGTCCGTCGACCCGCACGAAGGTGCCCGCGGCCACGAGGGGCGACGCCAGGGCGTAGGAACGGTAGGCGCTGCGCGAGCGCCGGATGTCGGAGTGCACCACCCGTGACGCGGCGAGGCGCACGGAGTCGGCGAGGAAGCCGGAGCGTTCGTCGTCGCCGAGGTGGTGCAGCACGTGGTTCGAGACCACCACGTCGAAGCGTTCACCGGCCGCGACGAGGTCCCCGCTCGACGCTTCCCGGAACGTCGCGCCCCGGAGCCGCGATCGGCTGGCCGCGGCGATCGCACGCGGGTCGGGGTCGACGCCGACGACCTCGACGTCGAAACCGTCGCTCGCCGCCCACCGCACGAGTGCACGGGCGAGGTCGCCGCCGCCGCACCCGAGGTCGAGCACCCGGCCCCGCCCGGTCGGCGGCAGCGCGGGCATGACGTGCGTCCGCCACGCCGTCCGCCACCCGCTCACGAGGGCGTTCACCACGGCGAAGCGCCGGAAGGTCCGGTCCAGCGCGCGCGGGTCGCAGTCGGGGTCGTCCATCAGCTCGCGCAACGTGAGGTCACGGACCGAGAGGTCGACCGGGAGGCGCGGCGCGGCCCCGTCGCGCCGGCTCACGGCCGGCCTGCGGTCACCGCTGCGCCAGTGGCGACCGGGTCGGTGTCGGTCGCGTCGGTGGCGTCGGCGTCGCGGGCGGCATCGGCGTCGGCCGCGACGGTCGCCGACGCGGCTCCGGCGAGTCCGGTGCGCGCCGGTGCCGCCACGGTGAGGCGCGCGCACTCCACGGTGAGTCCCGGCCCGAACGCGAGGGCGATGACCGGGTCACCGTCCTCGAGGCCGCTCCCGAGTGCCTCGGCGAGCACGAACAGGACGGTCGCGCTCGACATGTTCCCGTGCTCCCGGAGGACGGTCCGGCTCGCGGCGAGGGCGTCGGCGGGCAGCCCGAGCGCCTCCTCCGTCCGGTCGAGGATCGCCCGACCACCGGGGTGCACGGCCCAGATCGGGACCGCAGCGGCCGGAGCGTCGCCGAGCAGCGGGGCGACCGCCGCACCGACGTGCTCCCCGATGAGCTTCGGGACGGCCGTGGAGAGCACCATCTCGAAGCCCTCGTCACCGATGTTCCACGCCATGTCGCCCGCACCCTCGGCCACGACGCTCGTCGCGAAGTCGTCGATCCGGAGGCCCGGGCCGTCAGCGGCGACCACCGCCGCCGCCGCCCCGTCGCCGAAGACGCTGTTCGACACGATCTGGTCCGGGTCGTCCGAGGTCCGGACGTGGAGCGTGCAGAGCTCGGCGCAGACGACGAGCACCACCGCGTCCGGGTCGGCGTCGACGAACGCGGCGGCGATGCGGAGCGCCGGGAACGCCGCACAGCAACCCATGAACCCGATGTGCTGCCGGAAGACCGAGGGGCGGAGGCCGAGCTGTTCGACGACGTCCAGGTCGGGCCCGGGCTGGGTGAACCCCGTGCACGAGACCGTCACGACGTGGGTGATCGTCTCCGGCGCCGTCCCCGCACGGTCGAGCGCGTCACGGGCGGACGCGACGAAGAGCGGCGGGGCGAGGACCCGGTACGCGTCGTTCCGGGACCCGGTCGACGGGGAGACCAGCGCACCCCGGACGTCGCGGAAGGCACCGGCGTCGGCCGCCGGGTCGAGCTCGGGCAGCACGGTGTGTCGCGTGTCCACGTCGGACCCGTCGAACGCCGCACCGATGAGCCGCTGCGCCAACCGCGACGTGGCGGTCTGACTGCGGAAGAGGTCGCGGACGGCGGACTGTCCGAGGGTCGTCTGCGGGACGGCGGTACCGATGGCGCGGATCGTTGCAGACACGACTCATCCTGTCACCGGGTCGCTGACGCGTCCCCAGGTTGCGTCGGAACGGGAACGGCGCCGTGGAACGGACACAGCACCGTGGAGAACCACGGTGCTGTGTCCGGAACCTGGTTCGGCCGGGCTCGGCGGCGGGTGCGTCAGCCTTGCTGCGTCAGCCCTGCTGCGCCCGTTCGAGCACGAGCTCGCGGACGCGCGCGGCGTCGGCCTGGCCCTGCATGGCCTTCATGACCGCGCCGATGATCGCGCCGGCGGCCTGGACCTTGCCGTCCTGGATCTTCGCGAGGACGTCCGGCTGTGCGGCGAGTGCCTGGTCGACCGCGGCCGTGAGCGCGGAGTCGTCCGAGACGACCTTCAGCCCGCGCGACTCGACGACCTGTGCCGGCGACCCCTCGCCGGCGATGACGCCTTCGAGGACCTGACGCGCGAGGCGGTCGGTGAGGTCGCCGGACTCGACGAGCGCGATGAGCTCGGCGACGTGCTGCGGCGAGACGAGGTCGCCGGCGGCGGCGTCCTGTGCGTTCGCGACGCGGGTGATCTCACCCGTCCACCACTTGCGCGCGGCCTGGGGCGCTGCACCGGCCGCGACCGTGCCCTCGACCTCGTCGAGCAGGCCGCCGTTCACGACGTCCTGGAACTCGAGGTCGGCGAAGCCCCACTCGCCCTTGAGCCGACGACGACGAGCGACCGGCGCCTCCGGCAGCGCGGCACGCAGTTCCTCGACGAGCGCGGGGTCGGGCACGACGGGCAGGAGGTCGGGCTCCGGGAAGTAGCGGTAGTCGTCCGCGTCCGACTTCGGACGGCCGGCCGAGGTGCGACCGGTGTCCTCGTGCCAGTGCCGGGTCTCCTGCGTGATCGTGCCGCCGGCTGCGAGGATCGCCGCCTGCCGCTGGATCTCGTAGCGGATGGCGCGTTCGACCGAGCGGAACGAGTTGACGTTCTTCGTCTCGGTGCGGGTCCCGAGCTTCTCCTGTCCGCGCGGGCGGAGCGAGATGTTCGCGTCGCAGCGGAGGTTGCCGCGCTCCATGCGGGCCTCGGAGACACCGAGCGCCCGGACGAGGTCACGGATGACCTGCACGTACGCCGCGCCGAGCTCGGGTGCACGGTGCTCGGCGCCGAAGATCGGCTTCGTGACGATCTCGACGAGCGGGACACCCGCACGGTTGTAGTCGACGAGCGAGTACTCGGCGCCCTGGATGCGTCCGGTGGCACCGCCGACGTGCGTGAGCTTGCCGGCGTCCTCCTCCATGTGGGCGCGCTCGATCGGCACCTGGAAGATGGTGCCGTCGACGAGTTCGACCTCGACCTCGCCCTCGTACGCGATCGGCTCGTCGTACTGCGAGATCTGGTAGTTCTTCGGGTTGTCCGGGTAGAAGTAGTTCTTCCGCGCGAACCGCGACGACTCGGCGATCGAGCAACCGAGCGCGAGGCCGAGGCTGATCGAGTAGCGGACGGCCTGCTCGTTGACGACCGGCAGCGACCCGGGCAGCCCGAGGTCGACCGGCGTCACGTTCGTGTTCGGCTCGCCGCCGAAGAAGTTCGGCGCGTCGGAGAACATCTTGGTCTTCGTGCCGAGCTCGACGTGCACCTCGAACCCGAGCACCGGCTCGTAGCGTTCGAGTGCCTCGTCGAAGTCCATCAGGGCTTCCTTCTGCGCCATCAGATCACGCCTTCCTGCGCTGCCGACTGCTGGGAGGCGTCCAGGTCGGGGATTCGGTCGATGAGCGGGGCGCCCCACTGCTGCTCGAGCAGTCGCTCGAGCGCGGCGCCGTACCGGTAGAGACGGGCGTCCTCACGCTGCGGCGCCATGAGCTGCACACCGGTCGGCAGGCCGTCCTCGGGCGCGAGGCCGTTCGGGATGCTCATGCCGGGCACACCCGCGAGGTTCGCCGGGATCGTGGTGAGGTCGTTGAGGTACATCGCCAGCGGGTCGTCCATGCGGTCGCCGAACGGCAGGGCCGTCGTCGGCGCGGAGGGGCTGAGGAGCAGGTCGACCTTGTCGAAGGCCGCCGCGAAGTCGCGCTGCACGAGCGTGCGCACCTTCTGCGCGGAGCCGTAGTACGCGTCGTAGTAGCCGGCGCTCAGCGCGTAGGTGCCGAGGATGATGCGTCGCTTGACCTCGGGGCCGAAGCCGACCTCACGCGTGGCGGCCATGACGTCCTCGACGGTCGCACCGTTCTCGGGCGTGACACGGAGGCCGAAGCGCACGGAGTCGAACTTCGCGAGGTTCGACGACGCCTCGGCCGGCAGGATCAGGTAGTACGCGCTGATCGCGTAGGCGAACGAGGGGGCGTCGATCTCGACGACCTCGGCACCTGCCGACTCGAGGAGCGCGACGGTCTCCTGGAAACGCTGGGTCACACCGGCCTGGAAGCCCTCGCCACCCGCGAGCTCCTTGACGACACCGACCGTGAGTCCGCGCAGCGTGTCGGCCTGGAGCCCCGCACGGGCGGCGTCCGCCATCGAGGGCCACTCAGCCGGGATCGAGGTCGAGTCGCGCGGGTCGTGCCCGCCGATGACGTCGTGCAGCAGGGCGGCGTCGAGCACCGTTCGCGACACCGGGCCGATCTGGTCGAGCGACGACGCGAGGGCGATCGCGCCGTACCGGCTCACGCCGCCGTAGGTGGGCTTCACGCCGACGGTGCCGGTGAACGCGCCGGGCTGCCGGATCGAGCCACCGGTGTCGGAGCCGAGCGCGAAGGGCGCCTCGTACGCGGCGACCGCAGCCGCCGAGCCACCACCGGAGCCGCCGGGGACGCGGTCGAGGTCCCACGGGTTGTGGGTCGGGCCGTAGGCCGAGAACTGCGTGGTCGACCCCATGGCGAACTCGTCCATGTTGGTCTTGCCGATCGGCACCAGGCCGGCGGCACGCAGTTTGGCGACCGGAGTGGCGTCGTACGGGGGCCGCCAACCCTCGAGGATCTTCGAGCCGGAGGTCGTCGGCATGTCCTGCGTGCACAGGACGTCCTTCACGGCCACGGGCACGCCGGCGAGCGCCCCGAGCTCGTCACCGGCCGCGCGGCGGGAGTCCACCGACTTCGCGACGGCGAGGGCGTTCTCGTTGACGTGGAGGAACGCGTGCACGTCCCCGTCGACGGCAGCGATGCGGTCGAGGTGGGCCTGCGTGGCCTCGACGCTTGAGACGTCGCGGGCGACGAGGGCATCGGCGAGCGCAGCGGCGCTCAGCTTGGTGATGTCGGTCACGGTCGTGGCCCCTTACTGCTCTTCGCCGAGGATGGCGGTGACCCGGAAACGCTCACCGTCGGAGTCGGGCGCACCGGAGAGCGCCTGCTCCTGCGTGAGGGTCGTCCCGACCTCGTCCGGGCGGGTGACGTTCTCGAGCGGGACCGGGTGGCTCGTCGCCGGGACGTCGGGCGTCGCTACCTCGGTGACCTTGGCGACGCTCTCGACGATGTGCGCGAGCTCCCCGGTCATCTTCTCGATCTCGTCGGGCGTGAGTGCGATACGCGCGAGGCTCGCCAGGTGGGCGACCTGCTCGCTCGTGATGTCAGGCATGGTGCTCCGTCGATTGCGTTCGTGGGATGCGCACCAGTCTATTGCCGACGTCCGGCGGGCCTGCCCGCCGGACGAGACGCCGTGGACGGAGCGCGTCGCACCACCGCCGGTGCAGGAACGAGCCGCACTCGCCCGTGCGGTGGCGAGCCGCGCCGGCGTGCCCCAGCCGGGCGCGGCGTCGCGACCCGGCCGTCCGCACGTCGGCGACGGGGAGACGGGGCCGAGCCGTGCCTCCCGGCCGTCACCCGCCGGTCGTACCGCCCTTGCCCGCCCCGCCGCTCTTCCCGCCGGCACCGCCCGCCCCGGCTCCGCCGGCGGAGCCGGTGCCACCGGCACCCGCGGGTGCAGCCGGCGCGCCCGTCTGCTGCTGACCGGGCTGCTGCGTCCCGGAGGACGGCTGGTCCCCCGGCGTCGCGGGCGAACCCGACCCGTCGCCGGACTGCGAGCCCGCCGAGCCCGCCGAGCCCGACGACGAGGACGACGCGGACGAGGACGACGACGCGTGTCCGATCATCGCCGGGTCCGGCGTCGGCAGCGCATCGCCGCCGTAGTGCCCGTCGAGGTAGGTCATCATCTGCTTGCCGACCCCGAACTTCGCGCTGTACCCGGTCGTGTTCTGCAGGAACGGCGTGTTCGCGAGCCCGACGTTGCCCTGCACGTTGCCGATCCAGGTCGCGTTCGTGTACTTCGTCGTCGACGCGACGAGCCAGTTCTGCACGTCGCTGTCGGTCGTGCCCGTCTTCGCGAACTTCGGGACCCCGTCGTTCGGGTTCGCTTTGACGGCCGTGCCGTTGCCCTTCAGCACGCCCTGGAGCGCGTAGTCGACCGTGCCGGCGACGGCCGGGTCCACGCCCTGGGTGCACGACGACTTCGTGGGCGTGATCTTCGTGCCGTCGGCCTCGGTGACGGAGTCGATCGCGGTCGGGGTGCAGACGATGCCGTCGTTCGCGAAGCCCGCGTACGCCTCGGCGAGGTCGATGGGAGACAGGTTGTTCGTGCCGAGGATCATCGACGGGACCGAGCTGATCTTGCCGCCGTTCGCGAGGTGGATGCCCATCTTCTGCGCCAGGTTCGCGATGTTGCACAGGTCGAGCTGCTTGCCCATCGCGGCGAACGCGGTGTTGATCGACTCGCTGGTGGCGTCCTGGACGCTCATCGAGGCCGGGACCGCCTCGGCGTTCGCGACGTTCCAGTTCGGTCCGGCGATGTTCGCACAGGAGTTCGTGAACTCGGACGTCGGGTACGAGTGCTCGGTCGTGCTGACCGAGTCGCTGAGCGTGTGTCCGGTGGCGAGCCACTCCGCGAGCGTGAACACCTTGAACGTCGAACCGGTCTGGAACCCGCCCGAGTTGCCGTACGCCGTGTCCGCGCTGTAGTTCACCGCGGTCGTGCCCGGCGCACTGCTGTCGCCCTGCGTGTAGGCGGTGTTCTGCACCATCGACAGGATGCGGCCGGTCCCCGGTTCCACCGTGACGTTCGAGCCGCCGACGTCGACACCGGCCATCGTCGCGGGGACGTAGGCGGACAGAGCCGACTGCCCCTGCGCCTGCAGGTCGAGGTCGAGCGAGGTGTGGATCTGCAGACCCTTCGTGTCGAGCGTCGCGATGCGCTCGGCCGCGGTCTTGCCGAACGCCGGGTCCTGCAGCACCTCGTCGCGCACGTAGTCGCAGAAGTAGCCCGCGTCGAAGCCGGATGCCGCGGTCGAGCAGCCGTTCGCCGTCGCGGTGATCTTCGGCTGGACCGGCGTCGCGATGGCCGCGGTCATCTGCGCCTTCGTGATCGAGTGGTGCGCCTCCATCCGCCGGAGGACGTAGTCGCGACGCTCCTTCGTGAGGGCGTAGCCGTTCGCCTTGCCGTTCGCCTTGTCGCTCGGCTGGTCGATGCGCAGGTTCGACGGGTTGTTGAGGATCGCCACGAGGGTCGCGGACTGCACGAGGGAGAGGTCCTTCGCGTGCACGCCGAAGTAGTACTCGGCGCCGGCCTCGGCACCGTAGACCCGGCCGCCGAGCCCGACGATGTTGAGGTACCCGGTGAGGATCTGGTCCTTCGAGTACTTCTTGTTCACGGCGATCGCGTACCGCATCTCCTGCAGCTTGCGCTGCGGGGTGACGCCGGCCGCGTCCGCGTAGCAGGCGTCGACCTTCGCCTTCGTGGCGGCCGCGTCCTTGCCGGTCAGCGACTCGCACTGCTGCACGAGGACGTTCTTGACGTACTGCTGCGTGATGCTCGACCCGCCCTGGACGTCGCCGCCGACCGCGGTCGCCGCCGCGCCCCGGAGGGTGCCGATGACGTCGATGCCGCCCTCGTCGTAGAAGCGGGGGTCCTCGGTGTCGATGGCGGCCTCCTTGAGGGAGTCCGCCATCTGCGCGCTCGTCACGTTCGTCCGGTTCTCGGCGTAGAACGACGCGATCTTGACCTGCTTGCCGCCCTTCGTCGCGTAGACGGCGGACACCTGCTGCGGCGTCTGGATGTCGAGGTAGTCGGGCAGGTCCTCGAAGAACGAGGCCGCCCCGGACGCCCCCTCGCCGACGACCGCCACGGCGGGCGTGACGGCGACGGTCACGAGCATCCCCGCGAGGACGGACATGCCGAGGAAGGTCAGGAGGGCCGCCGGCCACCGGATCACACGCATGGCGAGCACGCTAGGTGGGCGCCCTGGGTTGGTTCTGCCGCGGAACCACCGCAGACTGCACCGTCGCTCAGGTTGCCGCTCAGGCTGACGACGTACCCGCTCGGCTCCCGCGCGGGGCTGCGGATCCGGCCTGGAGGCACGGCGAACCCCCGACGGACCGGCCGGCGGTCACGATCGGGTCACGGTGCACCCCGGCACGGTCGCGTCAGTCGCGCTGCTGGACGTCCTGGGGCCGGACGAGGTACATGTCCGGCGTGCCCGGCACACCACCACCGCCGGTGCCTTCGCCCCGTCGGAGCTGCTCGCGCACCAGGTCGCCCCGGCCGACGGCGATGAGGGCCACGTCGTGCAGCGATGCGGTGCCGGGCTTGAGGTAGTCGTTGTGTCCCGACGGACGACGGAACACGTCACCCGCCGCACTGGTGTCCGCGCTCCCGGCGAGGTCGAGCAGGGTCGAGCCGAAGGACGCCGAGCCGGGGTCGGTGCCGAAGTACCCGGACCCGGCGATCGGGTCGCTGTGTGCACCCCCGACGAACACCTCGCCCCGGGTCACCGCGAGCTGCGATGCCGTCCGGACGGAGCTGCCGGGCGACCCGAGCACGGTGAGGCTGTCCGCGTGCATCCGCCCCGAGGCCAGGGCGATGAGCGCCGTCGTCGAGCCGTACGAGTGCGCGACGATGTTCAGGCGCGGCTGTTCGGTGCCGCGGACCTCCCGCAGCCCGGTCACCGCACGCTCGAGCCGTTCGGCCCCGGTCTGCGCGAGCGAGAGCGACAGGATGTTCGACAGGTCCGGCGTGCGGTACCCCATCCACGCCACGACGGCCACGCCGTGTCCGTGCCCCGCAGCGGCCAGGGGCGCGAGCGTCGCCTGCTCCGTGGCGAGGTCGTTCGCGGTGTCGGTGAAGTCCCGCATCTGGCCGGTGACGGTGAAGAACATGCCGGGGACGACGACGGTCACGTCGGCCGCGGTCGTGAGGTCGCCGATCGCGATCGCTGCCCGTCCGGCACCGCGGGTGTCGAGCGTGACGAGCGTCCGCCGGGGGTCTCCGGGAGCGGACTCGAGTGAGCGGCGGACCTGGCCGAGCATCGCGGTCTCGGCGGACGGGGTGGCGGGGTCCTCGAGGGCCGCGGTGAGCGTGATGCGGTTCGCGCGGTCCCGGACGGCGTACGGAACGCCCTCGAGGTTGCCGACGACCCCCGGCGCGAGGGTCTCCAGGACCTGGTGCTCGTCGTCGCCGAGACCCGCCCACCACGACGCGACCTGCCGCGCCGTCGGCGGGTCGTCCTGCACGGTGGCCACGACGGCCGGGTCGACGGCCACGCGCCGGAGGTCGGCGGTCGGCATCGACACCAGGTCGTCGAGGAACTCGTTGCCCGGGGCGTGCGCGACGGCGTCGGCGTCGATCTGTACCCCGATCGACGCACTCTGGGGTACTGAGGCGTCCTCGAGGACGCGCTGCGCGGTGTGCACGACGGCCACCGGGGTGGGAGCGGGCACGGCGGGGGCCTCGACCACTCCGAACGAGTGCATCGAGGCGGTGAGCAGAGCCGCGGCGATGAGCAGCAATCGGGTCTCCCCCGGGAAGGCCGTCCCGTCGTCCCCCTGCAGACGACGGGTGATGCTCCGTCGAGTCTACGGAAACCGGCCCCTCTGGGAACATGCCTGTTGCAACTTGGCCCCCCAACTGGGTGCACCGAGGGGTGTGCCGCTCTGAGCGGACACGAGTACGGCGTGCTCCTGAGTGCTGCTCAGTCTTCTGCGGGCGTCTCCAGTGCGTCCCCGAGCGCGTCCGGGCCCTCGGTCACGAGCACCCGGAACTGCTCGGCATCGATGATCCGCACCCCGAGCTGCTCCGCCTTCGTCAGCTTCGACCCGGCCCCCGGACCGGCCGCGACGAAGTCGGTCTTCTTGCTGACGCTCGACGCCGCCTTGCCGCCCGCGGCGAGGATCGCCTCCTGCGCACCTTCGCGCGTGTACCCCTCGAGCGTGCCCGTGGCGACGACCGTGACCCCGGTCAGGACCCCGCCCTCGGCAGCGGCCGCACCCGGCCCGGGGTGGCCCGGGATCGCGAACCGCACCCCTGCCGCGGTCCACCGGTCGACGATGTCGCGGTGCCAGTCGACGTCGAACCAGGCGAGCAGGGCGTCGGCGATGATCCCACCGACCCCGTCCACCGCCGCGAGGTCGTCGCGGGTCGCCGCACGGATCGCTTCGAGGGAGCCGAAGTGCGTGGCGAGTGCACGCGCCGCGACCGGTCCGACGTGCCGGATGTTCAGCGCCACGAGCTGGCGCCAGAGGTCCTTCGTCTTCGCGGCGTCGATGTTCGCGAGCATCTCGAACGCGTTCTTGGACGGGTAGCGGCTCGGCTCGCCCGTGTAGTCCGCGCCGCGGGCTCCGGGGTCGAACGGCGGGTCGGTCTTCTTGCGCGCGCGGCTGAACGGCGTCACGCGCTTCGGCGAACCGGCGTCGTCGGTCTTCTGCATGCCGGTCTCGGCGTCGCGGACGATCACCTCGATCGGGACGATGTCCTCCATCGTCAGGTCGAACAGCCCGGCCTCGGTCACGAGCGGCGGGGTCTCCGGGTGCGACGGCTGGGTCAGTGCGGCCGCGGCGACCTCGCCGAGGCCCTCGATGTCGAGCGAGCCGCGCGAGGCGATGTGCTCCACCCGGCCCCGGACCTGCGCGGGGCAGCTCTTCGCGTTCGGGCACCGCAGGTCCTTGTCGCCCTCCTTCGCCGGGGCGAGGGGCGTCCCGCACTCCGGGCACGCCGCGGGCATGACGAACTCGCGCTCGGTGCCGTCGCGGAGCTCGACGACCGGGCCGAGCACCTCCGGGATGACGTCGCCGGCCTTGCGGAGCACCACCGTGTCGCCGATGAGGACGCCCTTCGCCTTGACGACGTCCTGGTTGTGCAGCGTCGCCTGCCGCACGACGGACCCGGCGACCTCGGCCGGCTCCATCGAGGCGAACGGGGTCGCACGGCCGGTGCGCCCGACGCTCACCACGATGTCGAGCAGCTTGGTGTGGACCTCTTCCGGCGGGTACTTGTACGCGATCGCCCACCGCGGCGCGCGCGAGGTCGATCCGAGTTCCTCGTGCAGGGCGAGGTCGTCGACCTTGATCACGATGCCGTCGATCTGGTGCTCGACCGATGCGCGACGGTCGCCGTACTCGCGCACGAAGGCGAGGACCTCGTCCACCGTGTCGAACACCCGGTAGTGCGAACTCGTCGGCAGCCCCCAGGTCTGCAGCAGCTCGTAGACCTCGGACTGCGAGTGCGCCTCGGTCGCGCGCTCGAGCTCGCGCACGGGCCACGCGCCGATGCCGTGCACGAGCATCCGGAGCCGGCGCAGACGGTCCACCATGAGGGCACGCTTCGCCTCGGACTTGCCCTCCTCCTTCTGCCGGAGGGACCCAGCGGCCGCGTTGCGCGGGTTGGCGAAGACCTTCTCGCCCGCCTCGCGCTGCTTCGCGTTGAGCTCGTCGAACTCGGCGACGGGGAAGAAGATCTCGCCGCGGACCTCGACGATGGGCGGGTGACCGGTGCCCGACAGGCGGTCCGGGATCGTGCCCATGGTCCGCACGTTGCCGGTGACGTCCTCACCGACGACGCCGTCGCCGCGCGTGGCGGCCGAGACCAGTCGGCCGTCCTCGTACCGCAGGTTGATCGCGAGCCCGTCGATCTTCAGCTCGGTGAGCCACCGCACGCGTTCGGCACCGGCGTCGCGCTCGACCTTGGTCGCCCACTCGGTGAGTTCCTCGGGGCTGAACACGTTGTCGAGGCTGAGCATGCGCTCGGCGTGCTCGACCGGGGCGAACTGCGTCGTCTGCGCCTGGCCGCCGACGGTCTGCGTCGGGCTGTCCTCGGTGAGGAGCTCGGGGTGGAGCTCCTCGATCGCGGCGAGCCGGTGCTGCAGCGCGTCGTAGTCGGCGTCCGACGCGGTGGAGGCGTTGCCCTCGTAGTACTCGTGCCGGAGCTCGGTGATGCGGGCGCGGAGCCGGTCGACCTCACGCGCCGACTGGGCGGCGTCGAGGTCGGACGGGGCGGTCGTCTCGAACGTCGTGTCGTCGTCGGGCGTGCTCTCGCTCATGCCCTCAGTTCTACCGGCAACCACCGACCGAGCGCGCAGCGAGCACCCGGCCCGGGAGCGGCGAGGCGGCGGCGCGGTCAGGCGCCGACCGGCACCGCCGACACCGTCGCGTCGATCGTGCACTGCCCGAGCACGCGCGTGCCGACGTACACCACGGCCGTCTGCCCCGGAGCCACACCGGAGAGCGGCTCGTCGACGTCGATGACGAGCCGGCCGTCGGACACGCGTGCGGTCGCGGGCACCGGGTCGGCGTGCGCGCGGATCTGCACGTCGCACGCGAACGGCACCGACGGGTCTGCCGGGGCCGTACCCGCCCAGGTGAAGCGCTCGCCGGACATCGAGGACACGTCGAGCGCCTCCTTCGGGCCCACCACGACGGTGTTCTCCTTCGGGCGGATCTCGAGCACGAACCGCGGCTTCCCGTCGGGCGCGGGACGGCCGAGGTGCAGGCCCCGCCGCTGCCCGACGGTGTAGCCCGTCGCCCCCTGGTGCTCCCCCACGACCGTGCCGTCGCGCTCCACGACGTCGCCGGGGGCGGTGCCGACGCGGTCTGCGAGCCAGCCACGGGTGTCGCCGTCGGCGATGAAGCAGATGTCGTAGGAGTCGGGCTTCTGCGCCACGGTCAGCCCGCGGGCGGCGGCCTCGGCGCGGACCTCGTCCTTCGAGGGCGTGGCACCGAGCGGGAACATCGCGTGCTGGAGCTGTTCGGCGGTCAGCACCCCGAGCACGTAGGACTGGTCCTTCGCCCACGCCGCGGCCCGGTGGAGCTCGCGCGACCCGTCCGGCCCGGTGACGACCGAGGCGTAGTGCCCGGTCGCGACCGCGTCGAACCCGAGGGCGAGCGCCTTCTCGAGCAGCGCCGCGAACTTGATCCGCTCGTTGCACCGCATGCAGGGGTTCGGCGTCCGGCCGGCCTGGTACTCGGCCACGAAGTCGTCGACGACGTCCTCCTTGAACCGCGCCGAGAAGTCCCACACGTAGTACGGGATGCCGAGCACCGAGGCCGCACGCTGAGCGTCCATCGAGTCCTCGATCGTGCAGCACCCGCGGCTGCCGGTCCGGAGCGTGCCCGGCATCCGGCTGAGGGCCAGGTGCACCCCGACCACGTCGTGTCCGGCGTCGACGGCCCGTGCCGCCGCGACCGCCGAGTCGACGCCACCGCTCATCGCTGCCAGTACTCGCATGCACCCAGGGTAAGCACCGGCGTAGCGTTGTGCGAACGATGCCCTCCGAGACCCCCGCCTTCGACCTCCGGGCGGTCGTCCTGTCCGGCTTCCTCCCCGCAGCCCTGTTCGCGATCGGTGAGGGCGCGATCATCCCGATCATCCCCATCGCCGCCGACAACCTCGGCGCGGGTCTGGCGTTCGCGGGCTTCGTCGCGTCGCTCATCCTCGTCGGCGAGCTCATCGGCGACGTGCCGTCCGGGGTCGTCGTCGGGCGGATCGGCGAGCGGAACGCGATGATCGGCGCGGCCGCGGTGTCGGTCGTCGGGCTGCTCGTCTGCGTCTGGTCGCCGAACCCGTGGGTCCTCGCGGTCGGGGTGTTCCTCGTCGGTGTCTCGACCGCCGTGTTCGCGCTCGCCCGGCACGCGTACATGACGACCGCGATCCCGGTGCACGTCCGGGCCCGCGCGCTGTCGAGCCTCGGCGGCGTGTTCCGCTTCGGCTACTTCGTCGGCCCGTTCGTCTCGGCGGGCGTGATCCACCTCACGGGTGCGACGCAGAGCGCGTTCTGGATCCACGTCACCTGCTGCCTGCTGGCGGCCGTCGTGCTCCTCGTCATCCGCGACCCGGCGACGGGCGCACGCGGCTTCCGGAAGCCGACCCGCGCCTCCCGGCCGGACACCGCGGTCCCCGCGACCGCCACGACCGTCGCGGAGCCGCCCAACGACACCGGCGCGCAGTTCGTGCAGGACGAGGCCCACGGCCTCTTCCGCACCATCCGCACCCACCGGAAGGTCCTGCTCCGTCTGGGCAGCGGTGCCGGCCTCATCGGCGCGCTCCGCGCCGGACGGCAGGTCATCCTGCCCCTGTGGGCCGTGAGCGTCGGCCTGGACGACTCCACCGCCGCGCTCGTCATCGGCATCGCCGGAGCCGTCGACTTCGCGCTGTTCTACACGAGCGGGCAGATCATGGACCGGTGGGGACGCCTCGCGAGCGCCCTCCCCTGCATGCTCGGACTCAGCATCAGCTACTTCCTGCTCGCCTGGTCGGGCCACCTCGACGCGCGCGTCGGCTGGTTCGTCGCGATCGCGATCGGGATGTCGCTCGCGAACGGCGTCGGCTCCGGCATCCTCATGACGCTCGGCGCGGACCTCGCTCCGCGGGACCACCCAGCGCCGTTCCTCGGCGCCTGGCGCTTCACCGGGGACTTCGGTTCGGCCGCCGCGCCCCTGGTCATCTCCGGGGTCACCGCCGTCGCGTCGATCGCGGTGGCGAGCGGCGTGATGGGCGTCCTCGGTCTGGTCGGCGCCGGGGTGCTCCTGCGGTACGTGCCGCGGTACCTCCCCCGCCGCTCGCGGTGACGGCGTCGACGGCGCTGCGCGCGTCGGGACGGCCGGGAGGCACGGTGCGCGTCCGTCCCGCCGGTCCCGCTCGGTAGACTGCCGCTGCTCGCGGGAGTGGTGGAATTGGTAGACACGCAGGATTTAGGTTCCTGTGCCCCGGCGTGAGGGTTCGAGTCCCTCCTTCCGCACGACGGCGGTTCTCCGCACCTTCCTGGCCACGTCCGCAGATTCCTGGCCACGTCCGCAGACTCATACCGAGGGCGGATGGTCCGGACACGTGGGGACGGTACCCTGACCCCTGCGGGGTCGTCCTCGTGCCCCCGCCCGCCCGACCGGAAGAACCATGCACTCCGTCGCACTCGCCCTGATCCCCTGGCTGGATCCGCAGTACATCCTCGACCACTTCGGGGCCGTCGCCGTGCTCGTCGTCTGCGCGATCATCTTCGCCGAGACCGGCCTGCTCGTCGGCTTCATCTTCCCGGGCGACAGCCTCCTCGTCATCACCGGCCTGTTCGCCTTCGACCGGGGCGGCGCGATCGGCGGCATCCCGATCTGGGTCGCGGCCCTGATGATCGCCGCGGCCGCCTTCATCGGCGGTGAACTCGGCTACTACATCGGGAAGAAGGCCGGGCCGCCGATCTTCGAACGCAAGGAGAGCGGCCTGTTCTCCAAGGCGAACGTCGACCGCACGAACGCGTTCTTCCACCGCTTCGGGCCGCTCGCCGTGATCCTCGCCCGCTTCGTGCCCGTCGTGCGCACGTTCCTGCCGATCGCCGCCGGTGTCGGCCGGATGAACTACAAGAAGTACTCGCTGTACAACGCGATCGGCGCGGTCATCTGGGGTGTCGGCGTGACGTTCCTCGGCTACTTCATCGGCCACATCCCGTTCGTGGCGCACATCGTCCGGTCCTACATCGACGTGATCCTGCTCGCAGCCGTCGTCGTGACCGTCGTCCCGATGGCGCTGACCTACTTCCGCAACGCCCGCAAGGCGAAGCAGGCGGAGCAGCACGCCGAGGTCGAGCCGCAGTAACGCGCGGCTGCGGCGCGTCCGGCTGCGGCGCGCTCGGCTGCGGCACGTTCGCACAACCGAAGTCGCCCCGAAGCACGTGATCGCGTATTTCGGGGCGACTTCCGTCGTGCGGGGACGATCCGCGCCGGGCGACTACTCCGCGCCGAAGTACTCGCGCACGATCGGCGCGATGCCGCGGAACGCCTTCGAGCGGTGGCTCAGCGCGTTCTTCTCGTCGCGCGTGAGCTCGGCCGAGGTCCGGTCCGCGTCGTCCGGCCGGAACACCGGGTCGTACCCGTGTCCGCCGTCGCCGATCGGCTCGGTCGTGACCTCGCCGTTCCAGACCGCCTCGAACACGTGCTCGGTGCCGTCCGGCGTCACGAACGCCGCGGCGCAGACGAACGCGGCCGTCCGCTCGACGACCCCCTCGAGGTTCCGGAGCAGCAGCGCGATGTTGTCCGCGTCCACCCGGGTCCCCGCGTACCGGGCCGAGTGGATGCCGGGCGCACCGTCGAGCGCGTCCACGGCGATGCCGGAGTCGTCGGCGAGCGCCGGGAGCCCCGTGTGCGCGACCGCCGCCCGGGCCTTGATCAGGGCGTTCGCGGCGTAGGAGTCACCGTCCTCGACGGGTTCCGGGCCGTCGTACCCGACGAGCTCGACACCGGCGCCGAGCGCGTCGCCGAGGATGTCCCGGAGTTCGACGAGCTTGCCGGCGTTGTGGCTGGCGAGGACGACCCGACGGTCGGTCACGAGGCCTGCCCCAGCACCTCGCGCTGGATCGCGGCGAGCGACGCGTTCCCCGCGAGACCGAGGTCGAGCAGCGTGTCCAGCTCGTCGCGGTCGAACGGCGCGTGCTCGGCGGTGCCCTGGACCTCGATGAACTTGCCCGAGCCGGTCGTGACGATGTTCATGTCGGTGTCGGCCGCGGAGTCCTCGGTGTACGCGAGGTCGAGCATCGGCTCCCCCTTGACGATCCCGACCGAGATCGCCTGCACGCTGTCGAGCAGCGGGGTCGCCTTCTTCCCGACGAAGCCGCGCTCGCGGCCCCACTCGATCGCGTCCACCATGGCCACGTACGCGCCCGTGATCGACGCCGTGCGGGTACCGCCGTCGGCCTGCAGCACGTCGCAGTCGATCACGAGGGTGTTCTCGCCGAGGCCCTTCGTGTCGACCACCGCGCGCAGCGAGCGACCGATGAGTCGGGAGATCTCGTGGGTGCGGCCGCCGACCTTGCCCTTGATCGACTCCCGCTGCATGCGCTCGTTCGTGGAGCGCGGCAGCATGGAGTACTCGGCGGTGACCCAGCCGGTGCCCTTGCCGGCGAGCCAGCGGGGCACGCCGTTGGTGAACGACGCGGTGCACAGCACCTTCGTGTCGCCGAAGGAGATGAGCGCGCTGCCCTCGGCCTGCGTGCTCCACCCCCGCTCGATCGTGACGGGACGGTGGTCGGTCGCGGCGCGGCCGTCGATGCGGGTGCTCATGGCGTCCTTTCGGTGTGGGGCAGCAGGATGGCCCCGGTCTGGAGGTGGCCGACGCTCGAGACCTCGGGTCCGAGGAAGCGTCGGGCGAGCCGGATGAAGCCGTTCTTGTCGTCGCCGGTGGCCTCGAACGCGTAGGTCGGCGGCTCGGGTGCGGTGCGTTCGAGGCCGTGCTCGACGAGTCGGCGGTAGACGTCGTTCGCGGTCTCCTCGGCGCTCGACACGAGGGTGACGTCGGGGCCCATGACGTACTGGATCGCCGCGGACATCAGCGGGTAGTGGGTGCAGCCGAGCACGAGCGTGTCGACGTCGGCGGCCCGGACCGGGGCGAGGTACTGCTCGGCGACCGTGCGGAGCGCCGGCGACGAGGTGTCCCCGGCCTCGACGAACTCGACGAAACGGGGGCAGGCGGCGAGCGACAGGGAGACGTCGGCCGCGACCGCGAAGGCGTCCTCGTACGCGCGCGAGGCGATGGTCCCCACCGTCCCGATCACCCCGACGCGGCCGGTGCGGGTCTGCTTCACGGCGGCTCGGGCCGCGGGCTGGATGACCTCGACCACGGGGATGCCGTACGCCTGTTCGTAGCGCTCCCGGGCGTCACGGAGCACGGCGGACGAGGCGGTGTTGCACGCGATCACGAGCGCCTTCACGCCCTGCTCGACGAGGTCGTCCATGACCTCGAGGGCGTAGCGGCGGACGTCGGCGATGCGCTTCGGCCCGTACGGCGAGTGCAGGGTGTCCCCGACGTACCGGATGCTCTCGCGCGGCAGCTGGTCGATGATCGCCCGCGCCACCGTCAGCCCGCCGACCCCGCTGTCGAAGACTCCGATCGGTGCATCCGTCACGGTGACCAGCGTACCGACGCGAGCCGACCGCCCGACGCAACCCGTGCCTCCCGGCCGACCCCTGCCGTAGTGTCGGGGAGGTGACCAGCGCGCTCCTCACGGACCAGTACGAACTCACCATGGTGGACGCCGCACTGAAGGACGGCACCGCCGACCGTCGGTGCGTCTTCGAGGTGTTCACCCGCCGCCTGCCGGACGGCCGCCGGTACGGCGTCGCGGCCGGCCTCGGACGGTTCCTCACCGCGCTGGGCGACTTCCGCTTCGGCGACGAGGAGATCGGCTTCCTGCGCGACCGCGGCGTCATCGACGAGGGCACCGCGCGGTGGCTCGCCGACTACCGGTTCACCGGGAACGTCCGGGCCTACCGCGAGGGCGAGGTCTTCTTCCCGAACTCCCCGGTCCTCCAGATCGAGGGCACGTTCGCCGAGGCCGTCGTCCTCGAGACCCTCGCGCTGAGCATCTTCAACGCCGACAGTGCGATCGCGAGCGCGGCCGCGCGCATGGTGTCCGCCGCGGACCACCGGCCGCTCGCCGAGATGGGGTCCCGCCGCACGGGCGAGTGGAACGCGGTCGCCGCCGCCCGGGCCGCGTACATCGCCGGGTTCGGTGCGACGAGCAACCTCGAGGCCGGGCGCACGTGGGGCATCCCGACGATGGGCACCGCCGCGCACGCGTTCACGCTGCTGCACGACTCCGAGGAAGCGGCGTTCCGGTCGCAGCTGGACGCCCTCGGCAACGGCACGACCCTGCTCGTCGACACGTACGACATCGAGGCCGCGGTCGAGACCGCCGTCCGGCTCACCGACGGGAAGCTCGGTGCCGTGCGCATCGACTCCGGTGACCTGCCGTCAGTCGTGGCCGCGGTCCGCGCGCAGCTCGACCGGCTCGGCGCGACCGGCACGAAGATCACCGTGACCAACGACCTCGACGAGTACACGATCGCGGCGCTCCGGGCGGCGCCGGTGGACTCCTACGGCGTCGGCACGTCCGTCGTGTCCGGCTCCGGTCACCCGGCCGCCGGCATGGTGTTCAAGCTCGTGGCCCACCGCGACGCCGCGGACGAGGCCTGGGTACCGGTGGCGAAGAAGTCCGCTGACAAGGCATCGACGGGTGGGCGCAAGGAGGCGGGGCGACGACTCCGCAACGGCATCGCGACCGCCGAGGTCGTGCTCACCAAGGGAACGGTGGGGCCGGACGAGCGACCGCTGCTCGTGCCGGTCGTGACGGACGGCGAGGTCGACCCGGCGTTCCTCGGGAGCCAGGGCGTCGAGGCGGCCCGGAAGCACCACAGGATGGCGAAGGCCGAGCTGCCCGCCGACGCGTCACGCATCGGTCGGGGCGACCCGGCCATCCACACGCTCGTCATCTGACCGGCGGTCGTGGGTCGCGGAGGGCTACTCCGCCTTCATCCGCTCGTAGATCTTCTTGCAGTCGGGGCAGACCGGGAACTTCTCCGGGTCGCGCCCGGGGATCCACTTCTTGCCGCACAGCGCCTTGACGGGCTTGCCGCTGAGCGCCGACTCGAGGATCTTGTCCTTCTTCACGTAGTGCGAGAACCGCTCGTGATCGCCGGGCTCGATCCCCTCGTCCTCGAGGAGCTTCTCGAGCTCGCGGTCCATCACGTCGAGGCCGCCACCGGGTTCCGTCATGCTCATGGGTCCAGGGTACGACGCGGCGCGCGACGGTGCGATGCGGTCGCGTCGCGCGCGGCCGCCACCGGGTGCGGGACTCGACCGATGACGGCCGGGAGGCGCGGGGCGGACCCGCCACGCGCCTCCCGGCCGTCGGTCGGTCGCCACGCGCCGGGGGCGACCCGCTGGGTCCCGCTGCACGGTCGGCGTGGTGGGGGCGCACAGGTCGGCGCGCGGTGCGCGACCGGTCAGTTGCGCTGGGCCGCCGCCAGGAGGTCCGGTCCGTGCCGGTCGAACGCCCGGCCGCCGATCGCGACCCCGGCGACGAGCACGAGCACGCCGACGACCGCACCGACGACCAGCGTCGCGGTCGCCCACGGGCCCGCGCCGTCGCGGAAGGCGAGCACCGCGAGCCACACGGCCGGGATCGAGAAGACCACGGTCCCGATGACCATCACCGACTGCGCGACCGTCGCGGTCACGCCGGCGGCCTGCGGCTGCTGGAACGGGTGGTCACCCGGACGCACCGTCGGGTAGGGCAGCAGGACGGAGACGATGCTCGACAGACCGAGGCCAGCCAGGAGCGCCGATGCGCCGATACCGATGAGCACCGGGAACGCCACCCAGTCACCGAAGAGCCGCGCGGACACCGCTGCACCCGCGACGAGCGCCGGGATCCCGACCACGAGCACGGGGACGACCCGACCGAGCCGGTCGCTCCAGCCGGGTGCGCCGGACGCGACGTGCAGCCAGACGGCGGTGTTGTCGTACGAGACGTCGTTGTGCGGCAGGAACCCGGCGATGAGCGCCATGAGCGGCAGCGGCACGAGCGCCGTCCAGTGCCACGGCACCCCGGCGACCCCGAGCGGGATGACGACGATCGGCACGAAGACGAGCACCAGGTACGAGGTGCGGTAGCGGGGGTCGCGTCCCCAGTAGGTCAGGGCTCGTGCGGCGACGGCGGCGACCGGCGTCGAGCCGAGCCGGTCGAACCAGCCCAGCCCGCGGTACCGACGGCTGCGCGTCCGGGACTCGACGGTCTCGAGGGCGTGGCCGACCTGTGCCCACCAGGCCCAGGCGAGGAGGGCGACCGTGACGACGGCGACGAGCATCTTGAGGAGGCCCACGCCGACCGCGCCGACCGCGACGTCCGCGGGGACGGCCCACGCTGCACCCCACGGGGTCCAGCCGGCGACGTTCGCGACCCGCTGCGTCTCGGCGCCCGCCGGGTCGATCCAGCCGCTGTCGACCAGGAGCGAGACGGTGGGCACGGCCAGGACCGCGATGACGAGCGCGACGAGCCAGCCGGCGTCACGGGTGCGGTGCTGCCCGATCAGGCGGGACCCCGCCGTGGACGCGACCCGGACGAGCAGGGCGCACGTCGCGATCGCGAGGAGACCACCGACCACCCCGAGCACCGCCGTGCCGCCGCCGCGCATCCACGTGACGGACTGGCCCACGGCGACGATCGCCACCGCGACCACCGGCACGCCGACGAGGCCGGCGACGAACAACCCGACCGCGAGGTCCTTCCGGCCGATACCGAACACGGCGAAGCGGCGCGGGTCGAACTGGTCGCCGTGCCCCGCGACGAGCGGGACGACCGTGAAGCCGAACGTGACGAGGGTGCCGACCGGGACCACGACCGCGCGTGCCGACTCCGGGTCGACCGTGCGCAGACCGGCGGCCACGACGGCGATCGCCACCGCGACGACGAGCCCGACGAGGCTCCCGAGGACGACCAGGACCGAGCGACGTGCGCTCCCCCGGACGCCGCCCGCGAGCAGGTCGGCCCTCAGGCGGAGAAGCTGTGCAACCATTCCATGCTCTCTGCCACGACGCGGCCGCCCGCGAGTTCGACGAACTTGTCCTCGAGGCTCTTGCGCCCGCGGACCTGGGCCATCGTGCCGGAGGCGAGGACCTTGCCGCCGACGATGATCGCGACCGAGTCGCACGTGCGCTGGACGAGTTCCATCGAGTGGCTGGAGAGCACGACCGTGCCGCCACCCGCCGTGTAGCGACGCAGGATCTCCGTGATGGTCGCGGCGCTCACCGGGTCGACGGACTCGAACGGCTCGTCGAGCACGAGCACCCGCGGCGAGTGGATGAGCGTCGCGGCGAGCGCGATCTTCTTCGCCATGCCGACGGAGTAGTCCGCGACCTGGCGACCGAGGGCCTCACCGAGACCGAACGCCTCGGCGAGGTCGGCGCTGCGGTCCCGTGCCGTGGCGCCGTCGAGGCCCCGGAGCGTCGCCGAGTAGTAGAGGAGCTGTGCACCGGTGAGGCGGTCGAACAGCCGGAGCCGGTCGGGCAGGACGCCGAGGCTGCGCTTGGCGGCGGTCGGGTCGGCCCAGACGTCGTGGTCGAGCACGGTCACGGTGCCGGCGTCCGGACGGAGCAGGCCGGTGACCATGGAGAGCGTCGTGGTCTTGCCGGCGCCGTTCGGGCCGACGACGCCGAAGATCGAACCCTGGCGGATCTCGAGGTCGACCTCGTCCACGGCGAGGGTCTGGCCGTAGCGCTTCACGAGGCCCTCGGCGCGGAGGACCACGGGCTGCTTCGGTGCGGCGGCCGCGGGGCGCTTGGCGGTGGCCCGGGGCGCGCGCTTCTTCGACGGCGTGCTGCCCGCGGCGGTGTCGCTGCCCCGGCCGGCGTCGCTGCTGCCTGCGGCGGTGTCGCTGCTCGGGGCGGCATCGCTCGGCGGTGTGCTGCTCGACGTCGTCCGGGACGACGTTGCGCGGGCCGTCGCTCCGTCGCGCTGCGGCGGGCCGTCCGGGGCGCCGGCCGGACGTTTGACCCGCCCCTTGGCGCCGCGAGACCCCGACGGCCGCTTCGACGTCGTCTTCGCCGACGCAGGGAGCGCGGCGTCGCGCGTGTCGCCGGCCTCGTCGCGCGTGTCGGGAGCGTCGTCCGCTGCCGTGCCGGTCGCGTCCTCCGCTGCAGTGCCGGTCGTGTCCTCGACCGTCGGGGTCTCGACGCCGTCGGCCTCGATCGTGGTCGTGTCGTCGGTCATCTCGTCACCAGCGGGCGCGTCACGCGCATCCCCGTCCCCCATGTCGCTCTCGGCCTCGGTCAGCCAGGCAGCGTCGGACGTCGCGTACACGTCCTCGTCGTCTGCTCCTGCGGCCATCGCCCCACCGTACCAACGGTGCGACGACCGGTGGAGACCGTGACCGGACCGTCACCGACGTCGCCCGTGCGAGGGTCACGAAACGAGAACGAAGCGGCTCCGGGTGTACCCCGCCGGCCCGGTCGTTCCGTATCATTCACCGGGACACGCCGAAGTGTTCACCACTTGGAAACCCGCTCGGGCCGCCCAACGTGATGCAGCCCGCGCTGGGAGTCTGATCCGAGAAGCGCAGGGTTCACGGCGGATCCGGACCCTGCGGGAGCAGACTCGACCAGGCCCGCCCGTGCCCATCGGCGCGCGGGCGGACACCAGAAGGGACCAGCATGACCACGCAGATCGTCATCCTCGCCGCGGGGATGGGCAGCCGCCTCGGGCGCAGCCTGCCGAAGCCGCTGACGGAGCTCTCCGACGGCCGCACCATCATGCAGCAGCAGTTCGACAACATCCGCGCCGCGTTCGGCTCGAGCGCCCGCGTGACGATCGTCGTCGGCTACAAGTCGGAGTACATCGTCGAGGCCTTCCCCCAGGCGAACTTCGTCTACAACGAGTCCTACGACTCCACGAACACCTCGAAGAGCCTCCTCCGTGCGCTCAAGGCCACCGGCAAGAGCGGTGTGCTCTGGATGAACGGCGACGTCGTCTTCGACCCGCGCGCGCTCGTCCGTGCCGCGGACATGATCGACGAGGACCGCTCGTTCGTCAGCGTCAACACCGACAAGGTCTCCGACGAAGAGGTCAAGTACACCGTCGACGCCGAGGGCTTCATCGAGAAGCTCTCGAAGCAGGTCGTCGGTGGCCTCGGCGAAGCCGTCGGCATCAACTACGTCTCCGCCGCCGACAAGCAGGCACTCATCCGCCAGCTCGGCCGCGTGGACGACCAGGAGTACTTCGAGGGCGGCATCGAGGCGGCCATCGCCGAGGACGGGCTACGCTGGTCGCCGGTCGACATCTCGGACCTCTACGCGGTCGAGATCGACTTCGCCGAGGACCTCGAGCGCGCGAACAACCTGTTCGCCTGAACGATCCCCGTCCCCTCGGCGGTTCCGCCCGGAGGGAAACCGTGACCACAGCGAGTGCGCCGACCGTGCCCGCGGCTGCTGCCCCGATGGCCAGCCGGAGTGCCGGTCGGCGCTATCGCCATGCCCTCTGGCTGCTGACCGTCCGCGACCTCCGGGTCCGCTACTCGACGTCGGCGCTCGGCTACCTCTGGTCGATCCTCGACCCGCTCGTGATGTCGGCGATCTACTGGTTCGTCTTCACGCAGGTCTTCCACCGCGGCAAGGTGGGCGAGGAGCCGTACATCGTGTTCCTGCTCTCGGCACTCCTGCCGTGGATGTGGTTCACGGGCGCGGTGTCCGACTCGACCCGCGCGTTCACGAGCGAGGCCAAGCTCATCCGTTCGACGACGATCCCCCGGAGCATCTGGGTCGCCCGGATCGACGCGTCCAAGGGCATCGAGTTCGTGCTGAGCCTGCCGGTCCTCGCGATCTTCGTGCTCGCGACGGGTGCACACCTCCACTGGGAGGTCCTGCTCTACCCCCTGGCGATCGTGCTGCAGTGCGCGCTCATCTACGGTCTGGGCCTCATCGTCGCGCCGCTGGTGGTCTTCTTCCGCGACCTCGAACGCGCGGTCAAGCTGGTCCTGCGCTTCCTGTTCTACGCGTCGCCGATCATCTACGGCACGTCGGCACTCCCCGAGCGGTTCCGTGACCTGATGGCGCTGAACCCGCTCTCCGGGATCATCGGGATCTACCGCTCGGCCTTCTTCCCGAGCCAGCTGAACTGGCTCGAGGTGGCCTCGTCGACGGTCGTGACCGTGGTCGTCCTCGTCGTCGGCGTCGTCGTCTTCAAGCGGAGCGAGCACCGCGTCCTGAAGGAGCTCTGATGACCGCCACCGACCAGCCACGTCGCAGCACCACCACGACGCCCGTGATCTCCGTCCGCGGCGCCGGGATCCGGTTCAAGCGGAACCGTCGGGCTAGCCGCAGCTTCAAGGACCTCTTCGCCGGACGCAGCCGTCGGAAGCGCGGTGACGAATTCTGGGCGCTCCGCGACGTCTCCTTCGACGTCCGACCCGGCGAGGCCATCGGCGTCGTCGGTCGGAACGGCCAGGGCAAGTCCACCCTGCTCAAGCTCGTGGCACAGGTGATGCTCCCCGACGAGGGCCGCGTGCAGGTCGGCGCCGGCGTCGCACCGCTCATCGAGATCACCGGCGGGTTCGTCGGCGACCTGACGGTGCGGGACAACGTCTACCTCACGGCGGGCCTGCACGGCATGTCGCGAGCGGAGATCCGCGACGCCTTCGACGAGATCATCGCGTTCGCGGAGATCGGCGACTTCGTCGACACCCCGTACAAGCACCTGTCGAGCGGCATGAAGGTGCGGATCGCGTTCTCGGTCATCTCCCGCCTGGACGAACCGGTGCTGCTCGTGGACGAGGTCCTCGCCGTCGGCGACAAGGGGTTCCGCGAGAAGTGCTACAAGCGGATCGACGAGCTCCTGGCCGGAGGGCGGACGCTGTTCTTCGTCTCCCACAGCGACAAGGACCTGCGCCGGTTCTGCGACCGCGGGCTCTACCTCGACAAGGGGCAGCTGCAGTTCGACGGCCCGATCGACGAGGCCCTCGCACGCTACAGCGCCGACTACGCCTCCTGAGCAGGGCCCGGCACCCCTCCACAACGGCACGCACCACGGCCTCCCTCCACAACGCCGGGGGTCCACGGTCTCCCCGACCGCACCGACGTCGGTACCCCCACCTAGCGTTCGTGGCATGCACCCCACCGCCACCGCGTACCGTGTCCCGTTCCACCTCGACCGCACCGACGCCCCGCGCCGCTACACCCTCGTGAACACCGGGCCGGAGCCCGTCGACGGGTTGACGCTCACCCACCTGGGGACCGGCTACGCGCCACCGATGGCCGTCCGTCGGCTCGAACCGGGTCGGGCACTGTCCATCGCCGTGTTCGGAGCGGCCCCGGACGACACCGGCGCGGTGGTGCTCCGGTGGCGGCGACCCGACCGGACCGAGTACCTGTGGCAGGTGCCGCTCGTCGCCCACGCCACCGGACGCTGACGTGCCGTGGCGGCCGGGCCCGGACGGACGTCCGGGTCAGCGCCCGTCGTGCTCGGCCGCGACGGTGCGCCACCGCTCGAGCAGCTGCTCCACGGCCGCGTGGAACCGTGCGGTGGCCGCCCCGGGCGTCGTGTCGCCGAAGTACCGCTCGACCCAGTGCCGGAGGCGTGCCAGCTCCTCGGCGTCGTTCGCGGCGGCGTCGATCCGCTCGACGACGTCCGCCGCCTCCGACGCCTGCAGCCAGTTCGCGTCGCCCAGGTACCCACGTTCGTCGACGTCGGCTTCCGGTGACACCGGCCGCGTCACGATGAGCGGCTTCCCCACCGCGAGCCGGTCGTAGATCATCGCCGAGATGTCCGTGATGGCCACGTCGGCACCCGCGAGCTGCCAGCCGAGCGTCGGGCCGTCGTCGTACACGTGGTGGGCCGAGGGGTCGGCGGCGTTCGCGGCCGAGATCGCCGCGATGATGCGCTCGTGGGCGGCCTTGTACTCCGCGTCGAGCACGCCCGAGCGCGGGTGGGGTCGGTAGACGAACCGGTGCGCCGGCGACGCGAGCACCCGCTCGGCGATCGTCGTGCCGTGGCTCGCGATGGAGCCGTAGGCCGCGGCGGCACGGTCGCCCTCCCACGTCGGGGCGTACAGCACGACGGTGCGGCCGTCCGCGGGCCACGGGACCTCCGCGGCGAAGTGGTCGGCCTGGGGGCGGCCGATCGCGGTCGTCCGGGCGTCGAGGTCGTAGTCCCACAGCGCGGCGGCCAGGCGGTCACGAGCGGCGTCACCGGCGATCAGGGCGTGGTCGTACGCCTTGAACTGGTTCGTCGTCATGTACATCTTGTCGCTCTCGCCGTGGTTCACGAAGACGTGCCACATCCGCCCGTACCGCATCATCTGGAAGTTGCGGGCGTTCTGGTTGACGTAGAGGACGATCTTCGGGGCCTGCTCGTCCACGAACCGTTCGAGATCCACCACCTGTCGCGCGTACACGACCGGCACCGGCGACTCCTCGAGCAGGGCGAGCATGGCACCGGGGCTCCGCGAGATGATCGCGACCGGGTGCTCGGTGTACAGTTCCGCCAGGGGGCCGTACCACTGCCGGACCTGGTACAGATTCACGGGACCGTCGGCGAAGTAGACGGCGATCTCGGCGGACCGCGGCGCGAGCGGCGGCTCTGTCCGCAGCCGTCGGGCGAGGGTGTTCCGGTTCTGCCGTGACTTCAGGAGTCGCTGCACGAGCCGGACGGCCGTGCGCACGTCGCTGGTGATCGACATCGGTCTCCTCAGATGATCGGGGGGCGGCCGGCGAGCGTCATCCGCCCGATGGTCAACCACCCCATGGTCGCTGCCGGCCCGCAGTCCGTGGTCCAGCCCTCGCGCACGCCTCCGAACCACGTCGCCAGACGCCGGGGGTGCCGCCACCAGCGGGCGGCCTGGATCGCCGCCCACGAGCCGACGTACAGCGGCCGCAGCACCGGGGGCAGGTTCCGACGGGCGAGCCACACCCGGTTGCGGGCGTTCAGCCGGTAGTACTCACGGTGCCGTGCGGGATCGATCGCAGGGTGGTGCGCGACGAGGTCCCCCGCGTACCAGGTCCGGCGGCCCGCGTCCCACACGCGCCAGGCGAGCTCGATGCCCTCGTGCGCGTAGAAGTACGGCGCTCCCCAGCCACCGACCGTGCGGTAGACGTCGGTGGGGAGCACGACGGCGCCCTCCCACACGGAGAACACCGGGGACGACTCCGACGGCGAGCCCTTTCGGATGCGCGGGATCCAACGCGTCGGGTTCGCGGCACCGGTCGGGTCGACGACGCGGGGCTGCACGAGCCCCAGCGACGGGTCGTGCTCGAACAGTGCGATCGCGTCGCGCAGGAAGGTCGGCGACGGCACCGAGGCGTCGTCGTCGAGGAAGAACACGTAGTTGCCGTGGACGACCTCGGCGCCGGCGTTCCGCCCGGCCGGGATGCCGACGTTCTCGGGCAGCGCGAGCGCACGGACCCCCTCGGGCAGCCCGGTCGGCTCCCACCCGTTGCCGACGCACACGACGTCCAGTTCGACGTCCTGCTGCGCGAGGACGCTGTCGAGGCCCCGCCGCAGGTCGTCGGGGCGCGTGCCTTGCGACAGGCTCACCACGGCCACGCGGGGTCGTTCCCGGTGCGGGACCGCGTGGCGACGCACGGTCCCGGGCATCACGCGCGGACCCGCTTCGAGGCGATGATCGCGAGGAAGTGCCCGGCGGTCGCGAGGACCGCGAGCGGCAGGAGCGCCCCGACGAGGATCCGCGACGCCGTCGTGTCACCGATGACGAGTCCGAGGAGCGCGAACACGAACGCGAGGATGCTCAGCTCGACCGAGTGGTACAGGCGGTGGAACGGCAGGAAGCGAGCGGCCTTGCGGAGCGTCGCGAGTCGGCGGCCGGACGGCGCGGTCGAGGCGTCGCGGCGGTCGACGAGCTTCTCGAGCCCGGCGTTGGCGCGGGCCACGTGCACCATGTCGTTCAGCGCCTTGTTGAGGACGATCACGAGCCCGAGCGCGCAGCCGATCGTCGTCCACATCCAGTCCGCGTCGTGGACCGGCCACGTGGCGGCGCGGATGCCGAGGGCGATCGGGATCAGCCCCTCGGTCGTGTAGTGCCCGACCTTGTCGAGGAACACCCCGGCGGGCGAGTGCGTCCCGCGCCACCGGGCGACCTCGCCGTCGCTGCAGTCCACCAGCATCTGCAGCTGCCCGAGCACGAGCGCGAGCGCCGCGCCCCAGATGCCCGGGATCAGCAGGGCGGCCGCGACGCTCCAGCCGACGAGGATCATCAGTCCGGTGACCTGGTTCGCGCTCACCCGGGTCTTCAGCAGCACCCAGGTCAGGTACGGCGAGACGTCCCGGAGGTACAGCGAGGCCGTCCAGTGCTCGGCGTTCGCCCGCATCCGCACGGCGTCCGGCTGTGCGACCGCGCGGAGTTCGGCGATCGAGGTCGGCCGCGCGGCGCGTCCCGTGGTGGCGTCGTCGGTCATGTCGGTCACCGTCCCGTGTGCGTCGTGAGCTCGGACGTCCTGGTCAGGAAGCCGATGATGAACCCGATCCCCCAGCCGACGTGGATGCACGGCAGGACGACGAGGAGCCAGAGGAGCGTCGCCGCCCCTGATCGCCGAGCGACGGCGACGGCGCCGACCACGACGAAGAGCACGTACACGGCGGGGACCACGAACCCGAGCAGCGCCCACGCCGCACCGGTGCCCGTGGCGGCGCCGACGATCCCGACGACCCCGGCGACGATGCCGACCGCCATCGCCGCGACCATCGCCGGCGGGACGAAGTAGCGCAACCCGTTGTTCGCCGGGAACCGCCGGGCGAGTTCCCCGCGCCACAGCCCCGTCGCGACGAACTGCCGCACGAGCCGCTTCAGGCTCGGCCGCGGCCGGTAGGTGACGACGAGCTCCGGGGTGAACCAGACGGTGCCGCCGGTCTGCCGCAGCCGCCGGTTGAGCTCCCAGTCCTGGCCACGTTTGATGCCCTCGTCGAAGAGCCCGACCTCGAACAGCCGGTCGCGACGGAAGACGCCGAGGTACGCGGTCTCGGCCGGTCCGGCCTGCCCGCCGACGTGGTGCGGCGTGCCCCCGAGCCCGACCCGACTGCCGTACGCGAGGGCGACGGCCCGCTCGAACGGAGTGCGCCCCTCGGCGTGCATGATCCCGCCGACGTTGTCCGCGCCGGACTCCTGCAGCACACGGACGGCGATGCGGGTGTAGTCACGCGGCAGCACCGAGTGCGCATCGACCCGGACCACGACGGGGTGCTCGGACGCGCGGATCGCGACGTTCAGCCCGGCGGGGGTCGACCCCACCGGGTTCTCGATCGCCCGGATCCGCGGGTCGGCCGCGCTCATCTCCGCGACGAGCTCGTTCGTGCCGTCGATCGACGGCCCGAGCGCCAGGATGACCTCGAACGGACCGGCGTAGTCCTGGTCGAGCAGGCTCTGCACGGCAGCACGGACCTCGGTGACCTCGTTGAGCACGGGCATCACGTACGAGACGCCCGGCAGGGGCTGTCCGTCTGGCTGCATGCGTCCCTCGGGGTGGTGGCTTGGTGCGCGGGGCGCACCGCGAGCGGTGCCGCCCCGCAGAGCGACCATGAGCCTATCAAGCCGGGCACCGCCAGGACGGACGGGAGGCCCGGTGCCAGCTGGCACCGGGCCTCCAGGCCGACCGTCGGTCGCGTCAGCCCTTGCTGTCGTACGTTCCCAGGGTCACGTCCGCCGTGTAGGACTTCCCGCCACGGAGGTAGGTGATCTCGGTCTTCGTGCCGCCGGCGAAGAAGCGCACCTGAGCCGTCAGGTCGGTCGCGTCGGAGACGGTGGCCGAGCCGATCTTGGTGACGACGTCGCCCGCCTTGAGGCCCGCCTTCGCGGCCGCTCCACCGGACGTCACCGACTTGATCAGCGCGCCCATCTGCGTGGCGTTCGAGGCGTCGGTCGAGTCCGCGACCCCGGCGCCGAGCAGACCGTGCGTCGCCGAGCCGTTGTCCTTGATCTCGTTGGCCACGCGCTTGACGAGGTTGGACGGGATCGAGAAGCCGACGCCGATGCTGCCGGACTGCGACTCGGACGAGGAGCTGCCGGCGGACGCGATCGCGACGTTGATGCCGATGAGCTTGCCCTTCGAGTCGAGCAGCGCACCACCCGAGTTGCCCGGGTTGATCGACGCGTCGGTCTGGATGACCGGCAGCGACACCGTCGAGTTCGCCGAGGAGCTCGACCCGTTGTCGCCGTTGCCCCAGAAGTCGAACGGGCCGCCCTGGCTGCCGTTGCCGCCCTCGTTCGAGTCGCCGCCGGGGTTCGGGGCGCTCGACGTGACCTGGATGCTCCGGTTCAGCGTGGACACGATGCCGTCCGTGACGGTGTTCGACAGGCCGAGCGGCGCACCGATCGCGACGGCGGTGTCACCGACGTTGAGGTCGGACGAGTCCGCGAACGAGATCGGCTTCATGTCCGTCGCGTCGATCTTGATCACCGCGAGGTCGACCGTCGGGTCGGTGCCGATGAGCTTGGCGTCGTAGATCTTGCCGTCCGAGGTCGTGACGGTGATCTTGCCGTTCCCGCTGTCACCGTCGAGCGTCACCACGTGGGTGTTCGTGACGATGTAGCCGTCCTTGCTGAACACGACGCCCGAGCCGGTGCCGGCCTCGCTGCTCGCGGAGACGTTGATCGTCACCACGGACGGCGTGGCCTGCGCGGCGACGGCGGTGACCACGGTGGCGTTGTTGTAGTCGTTGACCGTCAGGTTGCCACCCTGCGCGGCGCTGCTCGTCGGGGTGCCGTTGCCGCCCGTCGCCGAGCCCGCGAGCCAGCCGGCGCCGCCGCCGACCAGACCGGCGATGACGATGCCGGCGACGAGGGGCAGGACGAGGCGGTTGCGGCCCTCGGCCTTCGTGCCCGCCGGTGCTGCGGTGGCGGAATCGGCGAAGTAGTGGCCGTTGCGCTGGTTCGAGCCGTCGACGTCTCCGAAGGACGAGGCGGACGCGGGAGCGCCGGTCGCGGAGCCGGGGGCCTGGGCCGACGCGTACGCGCTGGCGGAGGCGGGAGCGGCGGCGGAACCGGTCTGCTGGGCGTACTCGCCGTAGCGGGGGCGGTCCTGGCCGTTCTGCTGCGACCGGTCGGTCTGCTGGCCGTACGCCGAGCCGTGGGTGCCGTAGGGGTTCTGCTGCCCGTACTGGCCCTGTTGGCCGGACCCGTACTGGCCCGAGCCGTACTGACCCTGCTGGCCGTACTGGCTCGTCTGGCCGTACTGGCTCGTCTGGCCGTACTGGCTCGACTGACCGTACTGGCTCGTCTGACCTGAGCCGTACTGGCTCGTCTGACCCGAGCCGTACTGGCTCGTCTGACCCGAGCCGTACTGGCCCGTCTGGCCGTACTGGCTCGACTGGCCGGACCCGTACTGGCTCGCCTGGCCGTACTGGCTCGACTGGCCGGACCCGTACTGGCCGCCCTGCCCGTACCGGCCTGCGTCCTGCCCGTACGCGCCCTGACGGCCGTCGCCCACCGACGGGTAGGGCGCCGTGTACTGCGAGGTCTGCTGGTCGTCCGCGCGCGGGAACACGTCGGTCTCGTTCGCGGCCGCCGGCTCGATCACGTCGGTGTGGTCCGCCTGGCCGTGCTCGTCGGGGGCGGAGCCGTTCGTGGTGCGCTCGGCACCGTTCGTCTCCGCAGAAGTGGTCTCCTCAGCGCGGCGGTCGTCGTCGGCCTGCCCGTGGGGCGTGTTGTCGCTCATGCTGGACGTGCTCCTCTCAAGCTCGTGCAGTCTGTCGCACGCACCTGAGCGCCGGTCCTGGCCGGGCTGCACGCGACCTATGGCGATCGTATGCGTGCGCTGTGGGCGCTTCCCGGGGAGTCGTCGGCCCCGCCGCTAGGTTGGGTGGCGACCGGCACGACGACCCACGGCGGAGGACCACCATGCGACTCGACGGACCCTGGCTGCGTGCAGCGGAGGGAGCGATGCTCCTCGGCCCCGACGGCGTGCCCGCACCCACCGTGTTCGCGGAGATGAGCGCCCTCGCCGCCGCGACCGGCGCGATCAACCTCGGACAGGGCTTCCCGGACGAGGACGGTCCGCAGGAGGTCCTCGACGCCGCCGTCCAGGCGATCCGGGACGGCGCGAACCAGTACCCGCCGGGTCGCGGCACCCCGGACCTCAGGCTCGCGATCGCCGAGCACCAGACGCGCTGGTACGGCCTCGAGGTCGACCCCGACCGCGAGGTCCTCGTCACCGCCGGGGCGACCGAGGCCCTCGCGGCGACGCTCCTCGCCCTGGTCGAGCCCGGCGACGAGGTCATCACGTTCGAGCCGTTCTACGACGCCTACGGCGCCCTGGTCCGGCTCGCCGGCGGCACCCACGTCACCGTCCCGCTCACGGCACCGGACTTCCTGCCCGACGAGGCGACCCTCCGCGCGGCGTTCACGGACCGCACCCGCGTCGTGCTGGTGAACACCCCGCACAACCCGACCGGCCGCGTCCTCCCCGCCGAGGTCCTCCGGACGGTCGTCGAACTCGCCGAGCGCCACGACGCCCTGATCGTCACCGACGAGGTCTACGAGCACCTCACCTTCGCCACCCCGCACGTGCCGATCGCCACGCTCCCCGGGGCCCGCGACCGCACCGTCACGATCTCGAGCGCTGGGAAGACCTTCAGCACGACGGGCTGGAAGATCGGCTGGCTGACCGCTCCCCCGGCGCTCGTCGACGCGATCACGTCGGTCAAGCAGTTCCTCACCTTCGTCAACGGGTCGCCGTTCCAACCGGCGGTCGCGGCCGGGCTCCGACTGCCGACCGAGGTCTTCACGGGCATCGCGTCGACACTGGCGGCGAAGCACGAGCTCCTCGCCGCCGGGCTCCGGAGCGCCGGCTTCGACGTCATGCGCCCCGACGGTGGCTACTTCGTCATCGCCGACGCAGCTCCACTCGGCTTCGAGGACGCCCGCGCGTTCAGCATCGCCCTGCCCGAGCGCGCGGGTGTGGTCGGCGTCCCGGTGTCGGCGTTCGTCCGGCCCGAGCACGCAGCGAGCTACCGCTCCCTCGTGCGGTTCGCGTTCTGCAAGCGGCGCTCCGTGCTCGAGGACGCCGTGTCCCGCCTCGCGGCCCTCGCCCCCACCGGCTGAGCGCCGGCGCGGCGATCGCGCTGGACACGGTCCTCGGGGCGGTCGCGGCAGGCCCGGCCTGGAGGCACGGCTCGCCACCGACGGACCGCTCACGTCACCGGGTCAGTCGCGGGCACGACCGCGTAGCGCCGCAGGGACAGCGACGGGTTCACGGACCTCACCGCGGCCGTCGTGTCGGTGTCGATCGTCGCGACGAGCAGCCCCGGCGTCGCCCCGACTGCGGCCACCGCGACGCCGGACGGGTCGAGCACGACCGAGCCGCCGACGCCGATCGGCGGCGTCTGCCCGGCCCCGACGACCCAGACGGTGTTCTCGATCGCGCGTGCCGTGAGCAGCGTGCGCCAGTGGTGCTCTTTGCCCGGACCGCGGACCCATTCGGCCGGGAGCACGACGACGTCGGCCGCACCGTGCTCCGGCGCCGCGAGCCGCCGCGTGACCTCCGGGAAGCGGAGGTCGTAGCAGGTCTCGAGCCCCACGCGGACGCCGTCGAGCTCGAACACGGCCACCTGCTCCGGGTCGCCGGCGTCAATGCGGTCGGACTCGCGGGCCCCGAACGCGTCGTAGAGGTGCACCTTGCGGTACGTCGAGTCGAGCGTCCCGTCGGACCGGACGACGACGAGGGTGTTCCGGAAGCGTGCCGGATCATCGGAGGTCTCGGCGACACCGACGACGAGCGCGAGCCCCGCGTCCCGTGCGATCCGCTGCAGGCCGGTGACGAACGACCCGTCGAGCGGCTGCGCGGCGGCGACGAACCGGTCGTCGATGTCCGCCGTGCAGTACGAGCTGTACTCCGGTGTCACGAGGAGCTGTGCGCCCCGCTCGGCCGCCTGCTCCGCGAATGTCCGGATCGTGTCGAGGTTGGCCGCCGGGTCGTCTCCGGGCGCGAACTGCGCGGCGGCGATCGTGAGGGTGCCCATGACGCGAGCGTACTGCGTTGACGAAGGGTCGTTCCTTATCAGGCGGTTACGAAGCTCCAGCTACCGCCGGCCGCGAACCGCCAAGGGGAGACCATTTGCAATTCTTATCCGGTTGGCGACATCCGTGACCATTTCGCGCAAATGGGGAGCCCAGTCAGCAGCTGAGCACAGCGCTCTCGTTACCTCACGCGCGACCGCCACTTTATTCGGCCTTGCCCCAGACCCTTCGAAGCTGTTACCGAGAGGCGAAGCGAAGTCATCATCCGGCAAGCGATATTGCTTCCCTGGATACAACCTATCAATCGCGCTCCGTATCACTTCGGTCGGGATATAGTTCTCGATTGTGTACCCACTAGTCACCCACGCCAATCCTCCCGTGGAACGAATCTCGCCGATAACTCGCGCCTTCGTGGCATTAACGGACTGTCCATCGACCGAGGCATCTGAGTCAATCAGCATTGCCATCTGACGATTGATTTGCAGCAAGTCAATAAAGTCACTCAGCTCCGGGTCGTCGGAAGCAGTGAGGTGACTCAGCAAGGCCCCACCATAAAACATGATAGAGAAGTGCGCACCCTCAATCAGATCGGGATCTATCGATCGGAGCCATGCGGAAACGTAGATCCGGTCGGACGGCCCCTCCACCCAAATGAGATAGTTACTCTGCACGATGTCTGAGGCGCGGCTACCTAGATCGGCGACAAGCCGGGCCCTGTCGTCTCGCACAATCACGTTCCGAGTTTTGCTCCAGCCATCCTCGTCAAGCCGAATATGCGTCACGCTAGCCCGCTCGGCGTCAAGAAAAGATGACGAATGCGTTGTGATGATGTACTGATTGTCGGTCTGTGTCGTCAGATATGCGATCAACTGCCGCTGGAGACTCGGATGAAGGTGCACCTCGGGCTCCTCGATGCCGATCACGTGCTCCGAATGCGCGGTCGCAACCGCCGCAATGTGAATAATCTCAGTGATTCCTGTACCAAGGTCACGGTACGACTCCAATCGACCGCCCGTCTCGACTTGTAAATCCCGCTGAGACGAAGGAATGGAGATCTCCGCGGTAGGGTCATCGAGCACCACTCGAACGAACTCTTGAAGGGCGTCAAACTTCGGTCGGTCACGTCGTCGATCCGCCGTTTCGGGACTTTGCAGGGCCGCCAGGAGCGATATCACACCGCGGCCATGACGCCAGCCCGTGCCGACCTCATCGCCGTTTCGAATTGCGTCATTTGTCCCCACTTCACGCTTAGCTTCGATCCACTCGAACGGAGGAACAAGCGTCCAGAGACTCGCGGGGGTGACGAGGTTTGTATAGTTTTGCCACGGATCCCCGGTCGTCAAACGGCGGGACATGTTGAGTTGCTGAAGCACTCCGGGATCGGCACCCTGGTTCAAGGCAAGCTGGAACTGTTCAGTCGACAGCCGGATAGGATATCGATAGCTTTCCGGACCGACCGCGCTTTGCATCTGGAACCAGACAACATCTTTGTCATCACGCGAATATGCCGGGGTGTCAAATAGACCGTCAAACGCCTTTCTCGACAGGTCGTCTTCTATATGCAGAATGTTATCGAGCGCGCCACGTCGGAACGCGATGCTAAAATCGAAGCGATAATCGGAGCCCGACTCCGCGGGTATGTCTTGCGGTGTGAACACCCCACCAGCGCTCGGCTCGAAGTGGCGACCACGGAATGACTCATTTATGAGCAGGCGTACGAAGCGAAGAAAATTCGATTTGCCGACGTTATTCTTTCCGGCTAGCAAGTGAACTTTCGCCATCGGGCCCACGTACTGCAGACCGGAGCCGAAACTCCTGAAGCCATCTACCGCCACGCCAACGAGGTCCCCCACCATTGCCACTTGCCCACTTCCGTCATCCCGCGAGAGACCCCAGGCTAGTTGATGGCGATCCAAACCGTCAGCCAGGAACGCCGAAGGCCCCGGTCCATCGGACCGGGGCCTTCGTGTGACGCTTGGTTGCGGGGGCAGGATTTGAACCTACGACCTCTGGGTTATGAGCCCAGCGAGCTACCGAACTGCTCCACCCCGCGGCACATCCAATAGCCTAGCGGGGCCCGTGGCGGGGTGCAAATCGAGCGCCCCGCCACGGCGTGTCAGTTGCCGCCCTCGGCCTTCGTCGCGGCCTCGATCGCGTCCTGCAGTCGCTGGTCCGCCTCGGCAGCGGCCACGAGGTCGTTGTTCGCGTACGCCTCTTGACGGTCGGACAGCGCCTGCTTCGCCTCGTCGAGGGCCTTCTGCAGCGCCGCGTTGTCCGTGCTGCCCGACCCGGACGAACCGGAGTCCGTCGAGCCCGAACCGGTCGATCCGGAGTCGGACGAACCGGAGTCCGAGGACCCCGAGTCGGACGAACCGGACCCAGAACCCGAGTCCGACGAGCCGTCCGAGACACCCTGGTCACCCGCATTCGCTCCGGAGTTGCCACCGAAGAGCGTGTCGAGCGCCTGGTCGAGGGTGTCCTCGAACGCGATCTTGTCACCGAAGGCCACGAGGACCTTCTGCAGCAGCGGGTACGAACCGCTCGACGTCGACTGGACGTACACGGGCTGGACGTAGAGGAAGCCGCCGCCGACCGGGAGCGTCAGCAGGTTGCCCTGCTTCACGGTCGAGTTGCCCCGCTTCAGGATGTTCAGCTCCTGCGACACGTTCGTGTCCGAGTTGAAGAGGTTCTGCACCTGCAGCGGACCGGGGATGTTGTCGGTCTTCGGCATGGTCAGCAGCGTGAGCTTGCCGTACCCGGACGCCTTCTTGCCCTTGCCCGCTCCGCCGGCGTCCGAGTCGACCGCGAGGTACCCGGTCAGGACGTTCCGGCTGTCCGCACCACGACCCGACTGCTGCGGGATGTACGTGGTGTAGAGCGAGTACTTCGTCTCGGACCCGGGCACCTTCATCGTCAGGTAGTACGGGTCCTGCAGGTCGTCGGCGTTGGTCGTCGTCGTGCTCTGCACACCGAGACCGTTCGTCGTCGTGTTCGTGATCGCCGACGAGTCGGAGGACGACGAGTCGCTGTTCGCCTCCTTGGTGGGCTCCTGCGGCGTCTGCCAGGCGTCGTCACCCGAGTAGAACGAGTTCGCGTCCGTGACGTGGTAGGTCGCGAGGATCGACCGCTGGACCTTGAACAGGTCGGTCGGGTAGCGCACGTGGTCGAGCAGTTCGGCGCTCATGGACGACACGGGCTCGAGCGACGTCGGGAAGATCTTCTGCCACGTCTTGAGCAGCGGGTCCGAGGTGTCCCACGCGTAGAGCGTCACCTTGCCGGTGTACGCGTCGACCGTCGCCTTCACCGAGTTCCGGATGTAGTTGACCTGGTCGGTGCTGTAGGCCGACGACTCGGCCCCGCTGATGCTCGCCTGCAGGCTCGCGCTCTGCGAGTACGGGTACGCGTTCGTGGTGGTGTAGCCGTCGACGATCCACACGATGCGGTGGTCGACGATGGCCGGGTACGCGTCCTGGTCGGTCTGCAGGTACGGCGCGACCTTCTGGACGCGCTGCACGGGGTTCCGGTCGTACAGGATCTGCGAGTCGGCGTTCACCCGCTGGGACAGCAGGATCTGCTCGGACTGGAACTTCGCCGCGTAGACGAGGCGGTTGAAGAAGTTGCCGATGCTCGGTCCGCCGTTCGCGGCGTACGTCGTCGTGGCGTTGCCGCCACTGTTCGCGTCGTCGCTCTCCTCGGACCCGGACGGGTAGTCGAGCTCGATGTTCTTGGAGCCCTTCGGCGCACCGACGATCGAGTACTGCGGCGAGTTCTCACCGAAGTAGACGCGCTGCTGGAAGTCGCCGAGCGCTCCGCTCGAGGGGATCCCCGACTCGAGGAACACCGGCTTGCCGTCGCTCGCACGCTGGTTGCCGTACGCCGCAGCCACACCGTAGCCGTGCGTGTACACGAAGGTGCGGTTGTACTGCGTGTTCGTCTTGGCGCTGAGCCCGTCGAGGTTGATGTCGCGCACGGCGATCACGGTGTCCTCGGTCTGGCCCTTGATGTCGTAACGGTCGACGTCGAGGGTGTCGGGGAACTTGTAGTACTGCCGGTACTGCTGGAGCTGGCTGAAGGTGTCCGAGACGATCTTCGGGTCGATCAGACGGATGTTCGCCGTCGTCTGGGCGTCGGAGGCCAGCGCGCCCGAGGACGCGCTCGTCTTCGCGTCGTAGTTCTGCTCCTGCGTGGTGGCGACCCCGTAGGCGTCCCGCGTCGCGTCGATGTTCCGCTGGATGTACGACGACTCGTACGAGCCCTCGGACGGCTTCACCTGCAGACGCTGGACGATCCAGGGGTAGATGCCGCCGACCACGATCGCGGCGACCAGGAGCAGCCCGGTCCCGACGATCGAGATGCGCCAGCGCCCGATGACCGCGGTCACGATGAAGAGGACCGCGACGATCGCCGCGATGCCCGCCATGATCTCGCGGCCGGGGATGACCGCGTTGACGTCGGTGTACTGCGCACCGGTGATGAGCGAGTTGTTCTTCGCGAGGGTCGCGTACTGGTCGAGCCAGAGACTGACCGCCTGGAGCGCGATGTACACGGCGGCCGTGACCGCCAGCTGGACGCGGGCGGCGCGGGAGATGCGGACCTCACGCCCGCCGAAGCGCATGGCGCCGTAGAGGTAGAGGGCAGCGAGCGCCGCGAGCCCGGCGATGAGCACGACCGCCGAGGAGTAGGCCACGATCGACCGCCAGAACGGCAGCTCGAAGACGTAGAACCCGATGTCGAGGCCGAACTGCGGGTCCTTCTTGCCGAACGGGGTCCGGTTGAAGTACTCGAGCACCATGCTCCAGCGCCCGGACGTCGAGAGCCCCGCGAAGACGCCGAGGACGACCGGGATGCCGATCATGACCGCGCGCCGGAGCGGCTCGATGACCTGCTGGTAGCGGTCGAGCTGCGAGTTGAGCTTCGCGTAGACCGGCCGGAACCGGAACGCGAGCGCGATGCTGAGGTACACCGGGACCGCCATGCCGAGGAACCCGGCGACGAACATCAGCGTGCCGGCGATCCACCGTGTGGTGAGGACCTGCTGGAACCCGAGCTGCGCGAACCACGCGTAGTCGGTGTAGAGGCTGGCGAAGATGAAGAAGGCGATCACCAGTGCCGCCAGCACGATGATCGTGACCACGATGGGGACCCGCGGCGAGCGCCGCCCAGAGGAGGATGGACCCGAGGTGGACGAGGTGGTCGTCACTTGATGTGCTCCAGACGTGTCGGACCGGCGGGCCCGGCGCGGCGGGCCGTCAGTGCGTCGATCCTATTGGTCGCGACCGACAGTGAAACTGTACGGGGACTCAGGAAGGCGACCCGCGCCTCCCGGCAGACCGCCTGGAGGCGCGGATCGCGACGTGCGCGCACGTCGCGTGGACGGTGTGGCCGGTCTAGGACGTGCAGCGCGCGAGCCCCGCGGTGCTCTTCCCCGCCGCGATGGTCTGCAGGTCGGTGACCGCCTGGTCGAGCGTGCCGACCTTGTAGACGTCGAGCCCGTCCGGCACGTGCCCCACGACCTCGTCGCAGTTGTCCGCCGGAGCGAGGAAGATCGTCGCGCCCGCGTCCTTCGCGCCGTACATCTTCTGGCGGATGCCGCCGATCGGCCCGACCTGCCCCTGCGCCGTGATCGTTCCGGTACCGGCGACGTGCTTGCCGCCGTTGAGCTTGCCGGGGGTGATCTCGTCGATGATCCCGAGCGCGAACATCATGCCGGCCGAGGGGCCGCCGACGTCCTGCAGGGTGATCTTCACGTCGAACGGGAAGTCGTAGCGCTCGACGACGCCGACGCCCAGGAGCGCGGTGCCGTCCTGCTCGCGCGGCGTGACCCGGACCTGGCGTTCCGTCCCGTCGCGTTCGATGGTGACCGTCGCCGGGCTGCTCGTCCCGTGCTTCGCCACGGCGGCACGGAGGCTCGACGCGTCGACGTCCTCGGTGAGCTGCGTGCCGTCGAAGGCGCGGATGACGTCGCCCTTCTCGATCGTGCCGTCGGCCGCCGACCCCTTCTGGACGGTCCCGACCTCGAGTTCGGTCGGCACCGGGATGTCCTGCTGGACGAGGGCTGCGGCGACGGCGGACTGCTGCGACTGCTGCATGTCGGCGGTGTCCTGCTGGCTGATCTGCTCGTTCGTGGTGCCGGGCGGGTAGATCTGCGACGCGGGGACCACGGCCTGGGACTTCGTGAACAGCGCGCGGATGACGCTCGTCCAGCTCGGCCGGTGCGTGGCGTCGCCCTGGACGCCGACGGTCAGCATGTCGAGCGCACCGGACGTCGGGTAGGTCTTCCGCCCGGAGATCTGGATGAGCTCGACCTCCTTCGCGTCCTTGCCCTGGCCCTGCTCCTGCGTGCCGATGGTGTTGTAGACCGGACCGGGCACCTCGATGAGGTACGGGCTCGGCAGGAAGCTGGCGAGGAGGCCGAGCACGACGGCGCCGATGACGAACGCCCAACCGAGCGTCCGGGCACGCGATCGACGACGGGGCTCGGGGGCGAAGAGCGTCACGCAGGGTCCTTCCACGGGGGTGTTCGCCCTCGGCGCAGCGGTTCGGGCGTTCCCACGGGAGCGTCCCAGGTCGGTGCCCGTGAGCAGCGGTTAGCGTAGTCGGCATGCCTGATGAACCGCAGCCGGGGCCGGACGACGACTTCCAGGAGATGCTGCGCAAGCTGCTGTCCGGGGAGGGCCAGATCGACCCGTCGCAGCTCGCCGGTGCGGCCGGGCTCCCCGACGACCCGGCGTTCGTGGCCAACCTGATGAGCCAGCTCCAGCGGGCCGCGCAGTCGGGTGGCGACGGCATCGACTTCTCGGTCACCGCCGAGCGTGCGACGGCGATCGCGCGGGAGGGCGGCCACGCGGTCGACCCCGCGACCTCGCAGGCGTCGGACCAGGCGTTCCAGGTCGCGGCGCTGTGGCTCGACGAGGTCACGACCGTCGCCGAGCTCACGGCCACCCCGAGCCTCTACACCCGCGAGCAGTGGGCGAAGGCCACCGCTCCGGTGTGGACGCAGATCGCGGAGCCGGTCGCCTCGAGCATCGCGAACGCCCTCACCGAGGCGATCGACCAGCGCGCGCCCGAGGAGCTCAAGGCCATGCTCGGCGACGTCTCGAAGGCGATGCGCGGCGTCGGCGGTGCCCTGTTCGCGATCCAGCTCGGGCAGGTCGTCGGACAGCTCTCGAAGGAGGTCGTCTCCGGCGGCGACGTCGGCGTCCCGCTGCTCGACGAGCAGGTCGCGGCGCTCCTCCCCCAGAACGTCGCGGAGTTCGCCGAGGGGCTCGACGTCCCCGAGGACGAGGTCCGCATCTGGTTGGCCGTCCGCGAACTCGCGCACGCCCGGCTCTTCCGCTCGGCCCGGTGGCTGCGACTGCACATCATCTCCTCGATCACCGACTACGCGAAGGGCATCCACATCCCCTTCGACCGCGTCGAGGAGCTCGCCGCCGACATCGACCCGACCGACCAGGAGCAGCTCCGCGACGCCCTCGCGTCCGGCGCGCTGATCCCCCCGCGGACGCCCGAGCAGGACGCCGCACTCGCCCGCCTCGAGACGATGCTCGCGCTCGTCGAGGGCTGGGTCGACACCGTCACCGCGGCAGCCACCGCCCGGCTCCCCCGCGCGGACGCGATCGCCGAGATGGTCCGGCGGCGTCGAGCGGCCGGCGGTCCGGCCGAGTCGGCGTTCGCCACGCTGGTGGGGCTCGAGCTCCGGCCGCGCCGTCTCCGCGAGGCCGCGGCGATGTGGCAGCGGGTCACCGACGAACTCGGCGCCGAGGGCCGGGACGCCCTGTGGTCGCACTTCGACGCGGTGCCGACGTCCGAGGACATCGACGCCCCGGACGCGCTCGTGCTCCGCCTGAAGAACCCGGGCTTCTCCGCGGAGGACGACGAGTTCGACAAGGCGTTGCAGGACCTCCTCGACGACAGCACCGGCAGCCGTCCGCACGAGGACGAGCAGGGCCGGGTCGCGGACACCGACGGCAGCGGGGAAGCCGACGGGAACGAGGGCGGCGCGGACGCCGACGGCGACGAGGGCAGCGCGGGGCCGAAGGCCTAGCGGCGCGGGTTCTCCACAGATCGCCACCGCCCGCCCCGAGCACGGCCCGGGTGCGCGACGGTGGGTGCATGGGCATCCGCATCGACCCGACGCTCGAGTTCGTGTGGCGTGATCCGGCGACCGTGCAGCTCGGGGTCGACCCGCCACGGGCCGTCGTCCCCGTGCCCACGACGGCCGAGGAGCGCTTCCTCTGCGCGCTGCGCCGTGAGACCGGCCGCGACGCGCTGACCGCGCTCGCCGACACGCTCGGCTGCCGACCGGAGGTCGCGGCGTCCGTGCTCGCGGCCGCCTCCCCCGCCGTCGTCGAGGTCCTGCCGCCGCCCTCGCCCCGCGTGCAGGTGCACGGGAAGGGGTCGCTGGCCGACGTGATCGCCGCACAACTCGCCGGCGAGGGCACGGAGGTGGTCCGGACGGAGCCCTCCCCGACCGCGCGCGACCGGCCGACCGCGGTCACGGAGCCCGACGACGTTCCGCTGGCGTTCGCCGTCGTCGTCGCCGACCACGTGGTCGACCCCGCGCTCCGGGCGTCGTGGACGCGGCGCGACGTCCCGCACCTGGCGGTGGTGGTGGGCGACGGCACGGTCCGGATCGGTCCGGTGGTGTCGGACGACGGCGGTCCGTGCCTGCAGTGCCTCGAGTACGCCCGTTCGGACGAGGACCCTGCGTGGCCCGCCGTCGCCGCGCAGGTGTGGGGGCGTCCTGCTGCCGCCCTCGGCCCCTGGCGCACGGCGGCGGTCGCGGTCGCCGCGGTGCGGGTCGTGCTCGGACGGCTGCCGAGTACGACCGTCGCCCGCGGTCGTCCCGGGGACGCGGACCGCCGGGACCAGCTCGTCCTCGACCGGTCCGACCTGGCGGTCACACGCCGCTCGGTGCCGCCCCATCCACGCTGTGCGTGTCGAGCGCTGCCAGGAACCGACTCGGCGCCCGGCTGCCCCCGCGCACCGAACCCTGCCGCGACCACGTCACCGTCACCGAGCGACGCGCTCGGGTGAGGCCCACGTAGAACAGGCGTCGTTCCTCGTCGACCTCGGTGTCGGTGGTGGCGTGCGAGATCGGCAGGAGCCCCTCGGCGGCGCCGACGATCACCACGTGCGGCCACTCCAGCCCCTTCGAGGAGTGCAGGGTCGCGAGCGTCACGGCGTCGAGCTCCGGCTCGTGGTGCGTGGCCGCGCGGTCGACGAGGTCCTGGGTGAACTGCTGCATCGTCGTGCCGGCGGGGGCGTCCTCGGCCAGACCCATGATCGCCTGCAGCGCCTCCCACTGCTCGCGCACCGCGCCGGTCCCCTCCGGCGGTGTCGGCGTCCAACCGCTGACCTGCAGCACGAGACCCACACGACGTGTCAGCTCGTCGTCGGTCTGCCGGACGGCCTCGCCCCGCATGTGGTGCACCGCGAGCTTCACCTCGGGTCGGTCGAAGAAGCGGGTGCCGCCCTGGACCCGGTACGGGATGCCCGCACGGCCGAGCGCCGACTCGAGTGCCGCCGACTGCGCGCCGACCCGGAAGAGCACCGCGACGTCACCGAAGGCCGCACCACCGGCGACGACGTCACCGATCGTCCGCGCGACGGTCTGCGCCTCGTCACCGTCGTGGACGCAGGCGACGACGGCCGGCTCCGGCCCGGGGGACGTGCTCTGGGCGACGAGGTCGAGCGCACCCGGCTGCCCGCGCATGAGCGTGTTGGCGGCGTGCACGACCTCGCGTGTCGAGCGGTAGTTCCGCTCGAGCCGCAGGACGGAACCACGCGGGAACTCCGACCCGAACCCGAGCAGGAACCCGCTCGACGCCCCCGCGAACGAGTAGATCGTCTGGCTCGCGTCGCCGACCACGCACACGTCGTCCCGGCCGCCGAGCCAGGCGCGGAGCAGTGCGTGCTGCACGGGCGAGACGTCCTGGTACTCGTCGACCACGAAGAAGCGGTACTGCTGCCGCACGTAGGACGCGACCCGGGGCTCCGACTCGACCATGCCGAGCGTCGCGAGCAGCACGTCCTCGAAGTCGAGCTGCCGACGGTCGTCCTTGAGCTGCTCGTAGGCGCGCATGAGGTCGACCACCCGCCGCGGGGTGGTGTCCCGCGGCATGGTGCGCTCGGCAGCGGCGGCCTCGTACTCGTCGAGCGTGAGCATCTGGACCTTGCGCCACTCGACCTCGGCGGCGAGGTCCCGCAGCACGGGGGTGTCGACGTGCAGTCCGACGGTGTCCGCGGCGTGCGCGATCACCCGCCCCTTCTTGTCGACGAGCCGCGGGGCGTGGCCGCCGACGGTGTCCGGCCAGAAGTAGCTGAGCTGGGCCATCGCCGCCGAGTGGAACGTGCGTGCCTGTACCGTCCCGGCGCCGAGCGCTCGGAGTCGCGACCGGAGCTCGCCGGCGGCCCGGGTGGTGAAGGTCAGGGCGAGGACGTGGTTCGGCGAGTAGGTGCCGGTCGCGACGCCGTACGCGATCCGGTGCGTGATCGCCCGCGTCTTGCCGGTACCGGCACCGGCGAGCACCGCGACGGGGCCGAGCAGCGTCCGGGCGACGGTGCGCTGCTCCGGGTCGAGGGCGGCGAGCAGCTCGTCCGGCGACGGCGACGCCGGACCGACGGCTGGGGCGTTCGGAGCCCGGTCCGCGCCGACTCCGCTCACGGCAGGTCCAGCGGCCCGCCGTACCACTCCTCGATGATGGCGCGGGCGATGGAGGTCCGACCGGGCAGCAGCAGGGTGTCACCGGCGCGCTCGCGGATCTCGTCGCGCGAGAACCACCGCACGTCGAGGATCTCCACGCCGTCCGGACGCGCCGTGGTCGGGTCGCCGTCGACCGCACGGGCGCGGAACCCGAGCATGAGGGACGCGGGGAACGGCCACGGCTGCGACCCGAGGTACTCGGGCTCCTCGACGCGGACGCCGGACTCCTCCCAGACCTCGCGGCGCACGGCGTCCTCGAGGGACTCCCCCGGTTCGACGAAACCCGCGAGCAGCGAGTAGCGGTCGGCGTCCCAGGCGGCGTTCGAGCCGAGCAGGATGCGGTCGTCCGCGTCCGTCACACCCACGATGATCGCCGCGTCGGTCCGCGGGAAGAGTTCGTGCCCCTCCGGGTCGCGGCGGACCCAGCCGCCCGTGGTGACCTCCGACGGGGACCCGGTGCGGGGTGAGAAGCCGTGCACGGCGTGCCAGTTCGCCATCGCGACCGCCTCGACCGCGAGGCCCTGGTCCCGCGCGGACAGCTCGGTGCCGAACATGCGCAGGCTCTCCCAGGCGTCCTCGTCCGGCTCGATCGTCCGTGCGGTGTCCGCGTCGACGAAGGCCGCGACGAACCGGGTGCCGGCCGGGGCATCGGCCGCGTCGGTGATCGCACGCCCGAGGTAGAGGGTCACGGTGTCCGCGGGGACGTCCGCCGCGGACACGAAGCGCAGCGTGCCGTCGGCGTTCCGGAGCATCTCGGCTCCACGCAGCGGCAGGTACCGGGTCGAGGGGTCCTCGCGCAGGACACGGTCGAGGTCGGGCGTGGTGCGGAACTCGGCATCGCGGTCGAGTTCGTTCCGGGACAGCGGCAGTCTGGCGGCGAACTCGACGGTCACGGCGGAGGGCTCCTCAGATCAGCGGCTTCGGCCGGGAGCGCCCGGGTCAGCGTGGCGCGCCCGGATGGCGACGACACGGACCTACCCTGATGGGCATGGCGGGATCCCAGTTCACTCTAGCCGCGTTGGCGACGACGGCCGTGCCCGGGCTCGTCGTCACGGGCACGCGCACGCTCGGCTCGGCGGCGTCCGGGGACTACGAGTCGGCGGTCCTCCGCGACGCCGACGGCACCGCGCTCGCGATCCGCCGACCACGCAACCAGCGCGCCGAGGCGCGGCAGTCCGCCGACCTCGTCGCGATCCGTGCGCTGAGCGCCGGGATCCGCACGCGCCTCCCGTTCGCGGTGGCCGAGTACCGCGGCCAGGCGCCGATCGGGTCGACCCGCGCCATCGTGACCACCTACGTGCCCGGCACGCACCCGACGCTGCGGTCGCTCGCGGACCGGCCCGACCTCGCCACCTCCGTCGGCCGCGCCGTCGCCGCCGTCCACCAGCTCCCCACGAGCTTCGTCACCGACGCCGGCCTGCCGTCGCTCACCCCCTTCGAGGTGCTGCGCTCCGCGGTCTCGGTGATGGACCGTGCGGTCGCCACGAAGCTCGTCCCGGCGGCGCTCAAGGAGCGCTGGGAGGGCGCGGCCCGCGACCAGCAGCTCTGGCAGTTCACGCCGACCGTCGTGCACGGCTCGTTCGGCACCGAGTCGGTGCTCGTCGAGGGCGACGCCGTGTCGGGTGTCCTCGGGTGGGGCGAGCTGCGGCTCGGCGACCCGGCGAAGGACCTCGCGTGGGTGCTCGCCGGTCGCGCGGAGGCGTTCGACACCGTCCTCAGCGCGTACGAGGCGAACGGTGGCGGCCGGGACCGCCAGCTCGCGCAGCGCGCTCGCGTGCACCACGAGCTCGAGACTGCGCAGTGGCTGCTGCACGGCGTGCAGGTCAAGAGCACCGAGGTCGTCGACGACGCGGTCGCGATGATGCATCGGCTGGTCGACGCGGTGCACGCACCGAGCGCGGCACCGCTGCAGTCGGTCTCGCCGGAGACGATGGAGATCGGCGAGGTCGAGCAGCTGCTGTCGTCGACCGAGCGTCGACACGGCTGACGCCACCGGTCGCGACTCCCCGCTCAACTCCGCCGGGCGGTCACGAACCGTCGCCGCGGACGCCCGGAACCGACGGGTCGTGACCACTCGCCACTCTGCACGCGGGGTGTCATGACCGGGGCTGGCGCGGGTGCCCGGCTTCCGCCGGGTGGTCGACGCGACCGCCTGGAGGCCCGGTGCCGGTCTGCGAGACGGGCACCGGGCCTCCAGGCGGTGCTGACAGACGCCGGGGTACCGACCCGTGCGCCGGTTCGGGTCGGCCTGCGCCGAGGGGCGGGGTCAGCCGATCGCGTCCTGCCACGCCCGCTCGAGACCGGCGCGGTCGAGGAGTCCGGTCGGTCGCACCTCGAGGTCGTCGGCCACGAAGTAGAACACCGCATCGACCTCGGCGAGCGGCCGCCCCGTGAACTCCGCGTAGGCGACGCGGTACAGCGCGAGCTGCAACTGCCGCTTCGCGAGGTCGTCGCGTCCGCTCGGCGCCTTGCCGGTCTTCCAGTCGACGACCTCCGCCCGCCCGTCGATCTCGTACACGGCGTCGAGCTTGCAGATCACGCTGTGCCCGAGGAACGGGATGTGGATCTCGCGCTCGACCTCGACCGGCGTCAGCTCAGCCCACCGCGAGCGCGCGAAGGTCTCCTGGAACGCCGCGAGCCGCCGGGCGTCGTCGTCGGTGACGGGTGCCGTCGCCGAGGCGTCCGGTAGGTCGTCCGTGTCGAGATCCGCCTCGCCTTCCCACAGGTCGAGCGTCTCCAGCGAGCCGCCCGCGCGCGCACGCTGCTCGACCCACTGGTGGAACAGCGTGCCGAGCCGGGTCGCGCGGTAGGGCCGCTCCGGCATGGGGCGTCGGAGCCGCTCGGCGACCCGGTCCGGCTCGGACAGGTAGTCCTTGAACCCGGAGGCGGGCACGCGGTGCGGCACCACCACGGCGTGCCGGGCGCTGCGGACCGCGGCCCGCTCGGCGAGCAGCAGGTCGATGTCCGCGGCGAACCGGCCGGCGGCACCGGGGTTCGCGTTCCGGACACGGTCGGCCGCGGCGTGCACCCGCGCCGCCCGCTGGCCGAACGGCACGTGCGGCCACGACTGGGTCGCACCGGACTCGCCCAGCGGGTCGTGTTCGTGGTGCGACTGCTCCGGAACGGCATCGGCCGCGATCACCCCGGCGTCCCGGAGGTCGACGAGGTACCGGCTCGGCGCGGTCGGCTTCACACCGCCGGACCAGAACGAGCCGGACACGAGCAGGTCGTGCTTCGCCCGGGTGAGCGCCACGTAGGTGAGGCGTCGCTCTTCGTCCTCGTTGCGGACCTGCATCTCGGCCTTGAACGCCTCGATCGCGTCGCGGACGTCCTTCTGGGTCTCCCGCCCGCGCCACGCCAACCGGGGCAGCTCGTCGGCGTCACCGCGGAACTCGTACGGCAGCCGGCCGAAGCCGATCCAACCCGAGGAGCCCTCCTGCGGCCGCGCGGGGAGGCCCCCCTCGACCATGCGCGGCACCGCGACGGCGTCCCACTCGAGGCCCTTCGACCCGTGGATCGTCAGGATCTGGACCGTCCCGGCCTCGGGTTCCTCCGACCGCGGTCCCATGTCGTCCCGTCGGGCGGCGGCGTCGATCCAGCCGAGGAACGCACCGAGGTCGGCACGGTCGTCGGTGGTGACGAAGCCGGCGAGCTCGTCGAGGAAGGCGTCGAGGAACGCCTGGCTGCCCTGCTCGTGGGCGGCGACCTCGACGTCGAGCCGCATCTCCTGCACGACGAGGGTCACGAAGTCGACGAGGTCCCCACGAGCACGCTGCCGCAGGGCCTGGAGCTGCTGACCGAGCGCGCGCATGCGTGACCGTCCGGCCGGCGAGATCCGGTCGAGGGCCCCGTGCTCGTCGGGCACGGTCGCCACGAAGTCGAGCGCGTCGACGACCGAGCCGTGCTCCCCCGCGGCGACCGACGCCCGGAACGCCGCGGTCAGGTCGTCGTCGAGCCGCTGCTGGGTGTGGTCGCGTCCGAACAGCCACTTCGCGAGGTCGTGCAGTGCGGCGATGTCCGCGGCGCCGACCCGCCACCGAGCACCCGCGAGCAACCGGATGAGGTCGTTGCCGGCCGCCGGGTCGTGCAGCACCCGGAGACACGCGACGAGGTCCACGATCTCCGGACGCTGCAGCAGCCCGCCGGTGCCGAGCACGTGGAACGGCACCCCGAGCTCGTCGAGCGCCCCGGTGAAGGCCGCGAGGTCCTTCCGGGCCCGGAGCAGCAGCGCCATCGACGCACGGGGATCCCGCCGCCGATGAGCACGGAACCACTGCGCCACCGACGCGGCTTCCTCCGGCAGGGTCTCGGCGAAGACGACCTCGACCGAACCGTCGTCGGCACCGGGTCGCGGGGAGAGCCGCTCGACCGCGACGTCCGAGGCCTCGGACAGCGGCGACACGACGGCGTTCGCGGCCGCGAGGACGTCGACCGGGTTGCGCCAGCTCGTCGACAGCGGGAAGGTCACCGGGGTCGGCTGGTCGTCACCGCCGAAGTCACGCGGGAACCGGCCGAGGTTCGCCGCGCTCGCGCCCCGGAAGCCGTAGATCGACTGGTGCGGGTCACCGACCGCCATCACCGGGTGCCCCCGGAACAGTCGTGCGAGGAACCGGGTCTGGACGACGGACGTGTCCTGGTACTCGTCGAGGAGCACCACGCCGAACCGGCTCCTGAGGTCGTCGACCACGCGGGGCGCCGACTCGGCCGCGGCGAGCGCCAGGGCGATCTGGTCGGAGAACTCGACGAACCCCCGGTCGACCTTCTGCCGACGGAACCGCTCGACGAGGTCGGCGAGGGGCTCCAGACCGCCGACCGCCGCCACGGCCTTCGCGACGTCGGCGTAGGGCTTGCCACGGTTGCCCGGCAGTTCCAGGACCTCCGCGAACTCGATCGCGAACCGCCGCAGCTGCTCGGGTTCGACGAGGTGCTCGGACGCTGCTCCGGCGAGGGCGACGACGGCCGCCGTGACGGTGTCGACGTCGCGGTCCAGGCCGGCGAGCCGGTCGTCCCGGGCGTCGACCACGACCCGGCGGGCGAGCTGCCAGGCGGAGGGCTCGGTGAGGACCTGCGACTCGCCGTCCCGGCCGACCAGGAGTGCGTTCTCGCGGAACACCGAGTTGGCGAAGGCGTTGTAGGTCGACACGGTCGGGGCCTCGAACGCGTCACCAGGGGTGATCAGGCCGACGTCCTCGAGGGCCCGGATGCGGTCGTTGATGCGTACCGAGAGCTCGCCCGCGGCCTTGCGGGTGAAGGTCAGGCCGAGGACCTCGTCGGGGCGGACCAGCCCGTTGGCGAGGAGCCACACGACCCGGGACGCCATGGTCTCGGTCTTGCCGCTGCCGGCCCCGGCGACGACGAGGGCGGGGGCGAGCGGCGACTCGATGACGGCGCGCTGCTGGGCGGTGGGACGGGGACGGCCGAGGGCGTCGGCGATCTCGTCGGCGCTGCGTGCGACAGCGACGGCGACCTGTTCCGTGCTCACCAGGTGACCTCCCCGACCACGTGGATCCGGCACTCGGCGCCGGTCCGGGACTGCTCGCAGTGGTCGTCCACGTTCGCGAGGAACGTCCGACCGGCCATCCCGCGGGCGACCCCGTGCAGGCGCTCCCGGTAGGCCTCACGCGCGTCGGGGTCGAACGCGTGCTGCGTCCGCTCCGAGTACGCGTGGGTGCTCCGGGCGTTCTGCACGAACACCAGCCGGGCGTCCGCCATCGGCGCACCCGCCGGGACGCCCTCGACGGCGCCGTCCTCGACCGCGAGCTGGTACGCGCCGAGCTGCGGGTGCTCCGGCATGTCGTTCTTCTCGCTGGGCATCGACCGACCGGTCTTGAGGTCGACCACGCTGATGCGTCCGTCGGCGTCGACCTCGATGCGGTCGATGCTGCCGCGCATCCGTGCCGGGCCGGTCACGAGGGAGAACGCGGTCTCGGCACCGAGGAGGCGCCGGCCGGCCGCGGCGAAGGTGCGGAGGTAGTCGCTCAGCCCCTCGATCATCCGGCGGGTGCGGGCGCGCTCGCGGTCGGCGATCCACGGGGACTCGAAGGTGAGCTCGCCCCAGCGGGACTCGACGTGCGCCCAGAGGGACTCGACGTCGACGCTCGTGGCGTGCTCCATGGCGTCGTGGACGATCGTGCCGATGCCCATCGCCGGGCTCGGGGCGCCGCCGCCGAACGTCTGCACGAACCAGTGCACCGGGCACTCCTCGAACGTGCCGATGCGCGACGGCGAGACGCTCACGGTCGGCGCGACCACCGGTCCGCCCTCGTACTCCGGCGCCGGCTCGGCGTCGAGGTCGACGAGCGGTGCGTCGGTCGTCGGTTCCGCCGTGCCGTACCAGTCGTCCGGGTCGGCGCCGGGGACCTCGGCCTCGGCCAGACGGGCGAGCGCGGACGCGGCTTCCGGGTCACCAGAGGCCACGACCCGTCGTCGGAGCGAACCGGCGAGACCGCGCAGCGACAGCGGGTGCACGGTCGCGGCGCGGTCCGGCGGCTCCGGGACGAGGCGGACGAACGGCGACGGGGACTCGTCGTCGTTCGCGACCGTGCCGATCACCACCTGGGTCGTCGCCCGGGACACCGCGCGGGCGAAGAGGCGGAGCTCGTCGGCGATCACCGCGGCGCGGTCGTCCACGGCCGAGCGCTCGGTGCCCTCGGCCGCGCGGACCATGCCGTCGGGGTCGAGCAGGCTGCCGCGCACCCGGGTGTTCGGCCACACGCCGTCCTGCAGCCCGAGGACCACCACCACGTCGCACTCGAGGCCGACGGTCGCCGACGGGGTGAGCACGCGCACCCGGCCGGCGGTCCGGTCGGGTCCGATGGAGTCCTCCGGGAGGTCCGCGTCGAGCAGGTCGTCGACGAACACCCGCGCTGGCGCGTCCGGCGTGCGCTCGACGAACCGCTTCGCTGCGGTGAAGAGCCCGACCACGGCGTCGAGGTGCCGGTCGGCCTCCCCCGCGCCCACGCCGCCGGCCTCGGACTGCGACCGCCAGACCTCCGCGAGACCGCTGCGCTCCCAGAGCCCCCAGAGGATCTCCTCGATGCTGGCGTCCGCCTCGGCGTCGGCGCGGGCCTGCACGAGGCTCTTCGCCAGCCGGGTGGCCCGCCGCGCGAACCCGGCGTCGATCGTCGCGAGGCGTTCCGGAGCGCCGAGCGCCTCGACGAGGAGCTCGTCGGCGGTGCGCGTGCCGTCACCCGCCAGTTCCTCGCGGCGGAGGGCGAGCCGCAGCCGCCGCATCGCGAGGGTGTCGAGGCCGCCGAGCGGCCCGGTCGCGAACGCGGTGGCGAGGTCCGCGTCGAGCGGGAGCACCCCGAGGGCGACGGCCGCCGCGTCGAGGAGTGACCGCGCTGCCGAGTCGTCGCGGACCCGCACGGGCGCTGCCCCCGCGGTCGCGGGCACCTCGGCCACGGACAGGGCCCGGACGAGCTCGGGGATCGCGGCGCCGCTGCGGGTCACGACGACCATCCGGTGCCAGGGCACGCCGTCGAGGAGCCGGTGCTCGCGGAGTCGCCGGGCGATCGCGACGACGAGCGCCGCACGGCTCGCGCCCTGCACGTGCACGACCGCGTCGGACCGGGCGTCGGCGACCGTGGCGACCGCGGAGCGCTGCCGACCGGCCGCCGCCGCGCCGATCCGTGCGGTGATGCCGGTGACGAGGGCCCGGACCGGTGCGGCGTGCCGGTGGACCGTCCCGAGGACGACCTGCTCGACGTCGGCGACGCCGAGCCGTGCGCCGAGCCGACCGAGCACGTCCGGCACGGCGCCGCGGAACGCGGACGCCGCGATGTCCGGGTCGCCGAAGGCCACGACCTGCACGCCCGAGCGGGCCAGCGCTCCGAGCAGCGCGATCTCGCCCTCGACGAGCTCCTGCGTGTCGTCGACCACGACGGTCCGGAGTGCGGCGACCGCCGGCGGGACCTGCCCGCGGAGGACGGCGGCGGTGGCGTACGCGACGAGCTCGGCGGCGTCGAGGCTGGTCGCGCGGAAGGCCGAGAGCGCGGCGCGGTACCCGTCGACGAAGTCCCCGACCGCGCGCCACTCCGGGTGGCCGGTCTCGTCGCCGAGTTCGCGCATCTCGTCCGGCTCGATCCCCGCGGCGACGGCGCGCATCATCACGTCGCGCAGTGCCGTGCGGAACCCGACGCGTTCGCGGACCACGGCCGTGATCGGCTCCGGCCAGTCCGGGCCCGTGCCGTCGGACTCGTGCCCGGCGAGGAGGTCGGCGATGATCCGGTCCTGCTCGCCGCCGGTGAGGAGCGTCGGGACCTCCTGCCCCTGTGCGACGGCGGCGTGCGTGACGACCTGGAACGCGAGGGAGTTCACCGTGCGGGCGAGGGCCCCGGGGACCACGCGGTCCACCGCGGTCGCCAGGCGGTCGCGCAGGGCCGTCGCGGCGGTGCGCGCCGAGGTGAGCGCGAGGACCGTGGCGTACCCGTCCGAGGAGATCGCGTCCGCTGCCCGGAGGCGCTGGGCGACGAACCGGGCCAGGGTCGTGGTCTTGCCGGTGCCCGGGGCGCCGATGACCGCGGCGTGCCGGTCCGGGGGCAGCGCGAGCACGGCGTCCTGGGCCGCGTCGGGGGCCAGCGCACGCGCGACGCCCGTGTCGTCGGGGGTGGGCGTGAGGGTGGTCCGGGGCACGCTCGTACGGTACCCACGACGGCCGACACCGCCGACGCCCGACACGGCGCCGTGGACCGTTCCGCGCGGGTGGTGTGCGCCCGCGGCGAACGGCCGGAGCAGCCGGGGACCGCCCCGCTACGCTGTGGTCGTGGACATCAAGATCGGCATCATGAACAGCCCGCGCGAGATCGCGTTCGAGAGCGCGCAGACCGCTGACCAGATCGAGCAGGCGGTGTCGGAGGCCCTCACGGCGAAGGCCACGCACGTCTCCCTGCAGGACGAGAAGGGCCGTCGCTTCATCGTGCCGGTCGCGTCGCTCGCGTACGTCGAGGTCGGCGCGGAAGAGGCTCGTCGCATCGGCTTCGTCGCCTGACGTGGAGCTGCTCTTCGCCGTGCTCGGCGGCCTGCTCGTCGGGGCCGTCGCGCACGTCGTGCTGCCGTGGCGCGCGAGCCGGGGCGTCCTGGTGGGTCCGGTCGTCGGCGGCGTCGCCTCGGCCGTGCTCTGGGAGGCCCTGACCTGGGCCGGGTGGCCGTACGACGGCGGCTGGATCTGGGTCGCGGCACTCGTCGGCGCGGCCGTCGCGGCGGCCGTGGTCGCGTGGGCGCTCGGCAGCCGTCGCCGGGCAGCCGACGACGCGTACTACGAGCGCGTCCGGGCGAACGGCGCCTGAACCGCTGAGCCGCGCCGCAGCCGACCGCTCCGCCGGCGAACTCAGCAGAGCCGCCGGCGCTCTTGTGCGACTCAGGCGGTGAGGCCGAGCGCGTCCATCCGCCGACTGTGCGCCGCGATGAGCTCCGTCCAGACCGGCTCGAGCCGCGACTGGTCCTCCCGGGCGTGCGACGCGAGCGCCGACCGCGCCACGAGCAGGGTGTCCCCGACGAGTCGCCGGCCCCACATCGCCAGTCGCGACCCCACGCGGGGATCGGCCTCGATGTGCGCGGTCAGCTCCTCCACGACCGCCGCCGCCTCACGTGCGTCGAACACCGTGCGGAGCCGCTGCCGGACGTCGATCGGGAGCGAGCGCAGCAGGTCGTCGAACAGGTCGTTGAGGATGCCGGCGGTGACGTAGCCGGTGAGCATCGACTCGTACCAGTCGGCACCGCTGGTCCGCTCGAGGAAGCGGTCGATCGCCTCGCGGTGCGGCGCCATGAGCTCGGCCGGGTCCTGCCCGTTCCGCTCGATCTCGGCGACGATGGTCCGGTGTCGCTCGAGCGCGGTCGTCGCGAGCACGCCCGTGACCAGCCGTCCGGAGAGCGTCGGCGCCGCTGCGCCTGCGCGGCCCATCGTCTCGTACATCGACAGCTGCAGGTACGCGGCCTGACCGAGGTAGACGTCGAGCTCGGGGCTGACGTCGTCCAGCCGGAGCCGCTCACCGGACGCCTTCTTCGGGTTGCGCGAGGCGAGCCAGGCGGCAGCCAGCCGCGCAGCACGTTTCCGGTTCCACCAAGAGACCACGCCAGCAGCATAGGGGTCCGGACCCGGGACCCCGGTCCGCGTCGGTAGACTGGTCGGGACTTCCACCAGGACTAAGGTGATTCTTTGACTTTCGCAGACCTCAACATCGAGCAGGACATCGTCGACGCGCTCGCGACGAAGGGCATCATCGAGCCCTTCCCGATCCAGCAGCAGACGATCCCGCTCGCCCTGACCGGGCAGGACATCATCGGTCAGGCCAAGACGGGCACCGGCAAGACCTTCGGCTTCGGCCTGCCGCTCATCCAGCGCCTCGGAGCCGCTCCGGAGCCGGGCGTGAAGGCCCTCGTCGTCGTCCCGACCCGCGAGCTCGCGGTCCAGGTGACCGAGGACCTCGAGCTGGCCACCTCGAACCGCCCGACGACCATCGTGTCGATCTACGGCGGCAAGGCGTACGAGGGCCAGATCGAGCAGCTCAAGGCCGGCGCGCAGATCGTCGTCGGCACCCCGGGCCGCCTCATCGACCTGCAGCGCCAGCGCCTCCTCGACCTCTCCCACGTGCAGGAGGTGGTCCTCGACGAGGCCGACCGGATGCTCGACCTCGGGTTCCTCTCGGACATCGAGCGCATCTTCCAGGCCGTCCCGGCCGTGCGGCACACGATGCTGTTCTCGGCGACGATGCCCGCCCCGATCGTCGCACTCGCCCGTCGCTTCATGTCGCGCCCGGTGCACATCCGCGCGACCGACCCGGACGAGGGCCTGACGCAGGCGAACATCAAGCACGTCATCTACCGCGCGCACTCGCTCGACAAGGACGAGGTCATCGCCCGCATCCTGCAGGCCGAGGGTCGCGGCAAGACCGTGATCTTCACGCGGACGAAGCGTGCCGCCGCGAAGCTCGTCGAAGAGCTGAAGGACCGCGGCTTCAACGCCGCTGCCGTCCACGGCGACCTCAACCAGGAGCAGCGCGAGCGTGCCATGGCCGCCTTCAAGGCCGGCAAGCGCGACGTCCTCATCGCGACCGACGTCGCGGCCCGCGGCATCGACGTCGACGACGTGACGCACGTCATCAACCACACGATCCCGGACGACCCCGACACCTACCTGCACCGTGCCGGCCGCACGGGTCGCGCCGGCAAGACCGGCATCGCGGTCACGTTCGTCGACTGGGACGACCTGCACAAGTGGACGCTCATCGACAAGGCGCTCCAGTTCGGCATCCCGGAGCCCGTCGAGACCTACTCGTCGTCCCCGCACCTCTTCGCCGACCTCGACATCCCCGCCGGCACCAAGGGCCGCCTCCCCGGTTCGTCGGCGCACGCCGCGTCGGCCGGCACCGGCGAGGGCAAGGGTGGCGACCGCCAGCGCGGCGGTCAGCAGGGCGAGGGGCGTTCCGGCGGCTCGCGGTCGCGTTCGCGCAGTCGCACCCGTTCGGGAGGCTCGGCACCGGCCACGACGGAGCCGTCCGACGCGCAGGCGCCCACCGCTCCCTCCGCGGACGGCGCGACCGTCGAGGCCGGTTCCGGTGACGGGGCCGCCAAGCGCCGCCGTCGGCGTCGTCGCCGCAGCGGTGCCGGCTCGTCCGAGGCGACCGCCTCGGCACCGCAGGCCGCCGGCGAGGGCGAGTAGCGCCTCCAGGCCGAAGGGTCCGTCGCTGACGCGACGGGCCCTTCGTCGTCCCCGCCCACCGGGGTCGGGAAGGGACCGGGTCGCCGGGTCAGGCCAGGCGGGCGCCCGGACCGGAGACGGGTGCGGAACCGGAGGCCTCGGCGACGATCGCGTCGAACGCAGCGCGGGACGTGCGGTGCTCACCGAGTCGGTTCGGCTTGCCGGTGCCGTGGTAGTCGCTCGACCCGGTGACGAACAGGTCGAAGCGCACCGCCCAGTCGAGCAGGGTGCGCTTGCCGTGGGAGACGTTCTCGCGGTGGTCGACCTCGAGGCCGCCGAGCCCCGCGCCGACGAGCGCGCGCAGCATCTCCTCGTCGATGACGATGCCTCGCGACGACGCTGCCGGGTGCGCGATGACCGGGACGCCGCCAGCACCGCGGATGAGCTCGACACCACGCAGGGGCGACGGAGCCTCGTGCGGTTCGTAGTACCCGGAGGCCGGGTGCAGGATGCCGCGGAACGCCGCGCTCCGGTCGGGTTCGAGGCCGCGGGCGACCAGGGCGTCCGCGATGTGCGGGCGTCCGATCGTCGCGCCCTCACTGGCCTGCGCGAGCACGTCGTCCCAGGTCAGCGGGTGGTCGGCGCCGATGCGCTCCACCATGCGGCGTGCGCGGGCCAGGCGGCCGTCGCGGATGCGGGTGGTCTCGGCGACGAGCGCGGGGTCGGTCGGGTCGACGAGGTACCCGAGCACGTGCACACTGCGGTACCCGATGCGGGTGCTGAGCTCGAGGCCGGGCAGGAGCGTGACCGGGAGCTCGCGGGCGGTCGCGATCGCCTCGTCCCAGCCGGCGGTGGTGTCGTGGTCCGTCAGTGCGACGCCGTCCAACCCGGCGGCTGCGGCGGCCCGGACGAGCTCGGCGGGGCGCTCGGTGCCGTCGGACACGCTCGAGTGCGTGTGCAGGTCGATGAACGGATCGGGCACGTCGCCAATGGTATCCACAGGTGAGCACGCGCACAGGCCGCGGTGGTCGGGACGGTGCGAGGATGGGTGCATGGCCGACACCACTCCCCGCGCGACGAGCAACCGTTCCACGACCCCCGGCTCCTCGACCTTCAAGGACTACATCGGGTCGCAGTGGGCCGAGCGCGAGCGCCCGCTCCCCGAACCCCGCGAGCAGGCCGCGCACGCCGCCGCACGTCGGGCACGCATCTCCGAGCTGCACCCCGGCCGCACGATCGTCGTGCCGGCCGGCCAGGCGAAGGTCCGCTCGAACGACTGCGACTACCCGTTCCGACCGCACTCCGCGTTCGCGCACCTCACCGGCTGGGGCTCCGACACGGTCGTCGGCTCCGTGCTCGTGATGACGCCGAACGGCTCCGGGCACGACACCACCCTGTACTTCCGGGCGACGGCGGGCCGCGACTCCGAAGAGTTCTACGCCAACCCGGAGATCGGCGAGTTCTGGGTCGGGCCGCGTCCGTCCCTGGCCGAGGTCGCAGCCGACCTCGGCGTCGCCACCGCCGACCTGGGCGACCTCGACGCGGTCGTCGACGGCCTCGACGCCACCGTGCTCGTGGTCCGCGACGCCGACACCGACCTGACCCGCTCCTTCGACGAGCGCCTCGGCAGCGCGGTCGGCGGCGCCCCCGAGCAGGACGGCGCCCCGGCGACGGACGACGTCCTCGCCCGCGACCTCTCGGAGCTCCGCCTGGTGAAGGACGCGTACGAGGTGCACGAGCTCCGCCAGGCCGTGGCGGCGACGAAGGCCGGGTTCGACGACGTCATCGCCGACTTCGACGCCGTGCTGGCGCACCCCCGCGGCGAGCGCATCGTCGAGGGCACCTTCAACCGCCGTGCCCGCGCGGACGGCAACACCGTCGGGTACGACACGATCGCGGCGTCCGGGCACCACGCCTGCATCCTGCACTGGACCCGGAACGACGGCGCCGTGCAGCCGGGCGACCTGATCCTCATCGACGCGGGGGTCGAGGTCGACTCGTTCTACACCGCCGACATCACCCGGACCCTGCCGGTGAGCGGCACCTTCACCGAGGTGCAGCGGATGGTCTACGAAGCCGTGCTCGAAGCGGCGGACGCGGCGTTCGCGATCGTCAAGCCGGGCATCACCTTCCGCCAGGTGCACGCCACCGCGATGGAGGTCATCGCCCGGAAGACCGCCGAGTGGGGCTTCCTGCCCGGCACTGCGGACGAGTCGTTGCAGCCCGAGAACCAGTTCCACCGCCGGTACATGGTGCACGGGACGAGCCACCACCTCGGACTCGACGTGCACGACTGCGCGAAGGCCCGCCGTGAGATGTACATCGACGGCGTCGTGCAGCCCGGCATGGTGTTCACGATCGAGCCCGGCCTGTACTTCCAGCAGGACGACCTGACGGTGCCGGAGGAGTTCCGCGGCATCGGTGTGCGCATCGAGGACGACATCCTCGTGACCGAGGACGGCGCCGAGAACCTGTCGATCGGGATCCCCCGGACCCCCTCGGAAGTGGAGGGGTGGATCGCCCGCTCCGGCCGCTAGCCTGAGCGGGTGACCACGCCCGAGCACACGCCGACGACGGACGACCTCGACATCGAGGTCGAGCACTTCGACTCCCCGGACGCCCAGCGCCTCCGTGCCGCGCAGCGCCTGGAGATCGACCGCGCCTACGGGCAGGACACCGAGCCGGGTGAGAAGCCCACGGCCGAGTCGATCGCGGTGTTCTTCGTCGCGCGGGACGCCTCGGGCACGCCGCTCGGCTGCGGTGGGCTGCGGGTCGTGCAGGACGGCATCACGGAGATCAAGCGGATGTACGTGCGGCCGGAGTCGCGCGGCGCCGGGGTGTCGACCGCGCTCCTCCGTCGCCTGGAAGAGGCAGCGCTCGACCTCGGTTCACCGGCGCTCGTGCTCGAGACGGGCACGGAGCAGAAGCGGTCGATCGGGTTCTACGAACGCGAGGGCTTCACGCGGATCGCGAACTTCGGCCCGTACGCGGGCGTGCCGACCTCCGTCTGCTACTCGAAGGTCCTCTGACCCCGGGCCGCGTCGGGCTGACTGGCGCCGCGTCCGCGACCGCGTCCTCGGTTGGTCGCACGACATGCCGCTCGACTCCGCGCGGGCCGACACTTCGCGCGACCGACACGTCCGGCGCGCGGCACGCCGTGCGACCAGCTCCGTGCCAACAGCGGGACGCCGACCCAGCGCAGGCCCGCGCCCGCGCCCCGCGGCTGGTCGCACGACATGCGGCTCGACTCCGGGCGGGCCGACACATCGCGCGACCGACATGTTCGGCGCACGGCACGTCGTGCGACCAGCGGCGTCGTCCCAGCGCCGTTCGGCGCACGGCACGTCGTGCGACCAGCGGCGCGTCGTCCCAGCGCCGTTCGGCGCACGGCACGTCGTGCGACCAGCGGCGGGTCGTCCCAGCGGCGGGGCACCCGTCAGGAGCGCGGAGACTCCTCGTCACCCGGACGTCGCTCCCCGTCGCCACGGCCCTGCTCCGGCGCCGATGAGGGCGCGGACGTGGGAGTCACCCGTTCGCCGAACTGGGGCTGCTCGTCGGGACGTGCCGCTTCGGCGGGGCGGTCGGCCCCGGCTGCCGGCGGCTGGTACCGGGGACCGTCGTTCGTGCCGTAGCGCGGGGGGCCGGCCGGAGCACTCGACGAGGCCCCGGGCTGCCCGGCGGCAGGACCGACCGGAGCGCCGGACGGCACCTCGCCGTACCGCGGGCCGTCGTTCGTGCCGTACCGCGGCGCTCCCGTCTGCGCGCCGGGGGCCGACGTACCGGACTGCTGCGTGCCTCCAGGCTGCTGGTGGGGCGTCGCGTGCCCGCCGTAGGGCGCCTGCTGCTGGCGCGGGTCAGGCCGCCACGGTTCCTGCTGCTGGCGCGGCTCGGGCCGCCAGGGCTCCTGCCGGTTCACCGGCGCACCCTGCGAGGACGAGGACGACGGCGAGTCCCAGTGGGTGGACTGCGTCGCACCGAACTGCCCGAGGATCTTCTGCGCCTGCCCGGTCAGCTGCGGGTCCACCACGATCTGGTAGTTCGTCGCGAGCACCTGGTGCACGCTCGTGAAGTCCCGCTGCCGCTTCGTGATCGCGAACGAGACGATGCCGTAGAGCATGCCGAACGCGGCGCCGATGATGGCCGCGGCGATGATGAGGCCGCCGGCGGTCGGCGAGAAGAGGGTGAGGACGATGCCGAAGAAGATGCCGAGCCAGAGGCCGGACAGCGCGCCCGCGATGGCGGCGCGGCCGTAGGTCATCTTGCCGGTGACGCGCTCGACGGTCTTGAGGTCGTTGCCGACGATCGCGATCTTGGCGACCGGGAAGTCCGACTCGGCGAGCTTCGCGACGACGCGCTGCGCCTCCGGGTAGCTGTCGTAGGTGCCGAGGACGTCGCCACGCGGCAGCGTCGGGAATGCCTGGGCCGTCCGGCCGCCGAAGGGGCTCTGATTGCTCACTCAGCCATCATCCACCGGACACCTTGCAATCGCACGTGCGCTCCCAGGGAAGCCGCCGACCGGGCTCGTACCCGGGGGCGGCCGGTCCGATCGGTGAGCCCGCACAGGTGCGGCGGCGTCGGCGCAGGACCGAACGGCTACGCTGGTCGGGTGAGCGCCACGAAGGTCTTCGTCGCCCGCCTCGCCGGGTGCTCCGTCTTCGACCCCGCGGGCGACCGCGTGGGCCGCGTCCGGGACGTCCTGGTCGTCTACAGACGCGTCGACTCCCCGCGCGTCGTGGGGCTGATCGTCGAGGTCCCCGGCAAGCGCCGCATCTTCGTGTCCGTCGGCCGCATCACGTCGATCGGTGCCGGCCAGGTCATCACCACCGGCCTCGTGAACATGCGCCGCTTCGAGCAGCGCGGCGGCGAGGTCCGCGTGATCGCGGAGATGCTCGGCCGCAAGGTGCTCATCAAGAACCAACGCATCCGGGCGACGATCGAGGACGTCGCGATCGAGGACCGCGGGCAGGGCGACTGGGAGGTGTCGCAGCTCTTCCTCCGCAAGCCGAAGACGACGCCGTCCCCGTTCGGCAAGGGCCCGACGACGTTCGCGACCTGGAACGAGGTCACCGAGGACGAACTCCCCGGCGAGGCACAGTCCGCCGAGCACGTCATCGCCGCCTACTCCGACCTGCTGCCGGCCGACCTCGCGTCGACGCTGCTCGACCTGCCCGAGGAGCGCCGGTTCGAGGTCGCCGAGGAACTCCCGGACGACCGGCTCGCCGACGTCCTCGAGGAGATGCCCGACCAGGAGCGCATCGAGATCCTGAGCCGCCTCGAGGACGCCCGCGCCGCCGACGTGCTCGACCAGATGCAGCCGGACGACGCCGCCGACGTGCTCGCGCAGTTCCCGGACGACCGCTCCGAGGCCCTCCTCCAGCTCATGGAGCCGGAGGAGGCGCAGGACGTCCGCATGCTCCTCGAGTACGAGCCCGACACGGCCGGTGGTCTCATGACGACCGAGCCCGTGATCGTCTCGGCCGACGCGACGGTGGCCGAGGGGCTCGCGCTCGTCCGACGCCACGAGCTCGCACCGGCCCTCGGCGCGAGCGTCTGTGTCGTGCTCCCGCCGTACGAGCCGCCGACCGGTCGCTTCCTCGGGCTCGTGCACTTCCAGCGGATGCTCCGCTACCCGCCGAACGAGCGGCTCGGCACGCTCATCGACCAGCAGACCGAACCGGTCCGGGTCGACGCCAGCGCCGCGGAGGTCACGCGGATCATGGCGACCTACAACCTGCTGTCCGTCCCCGTGGTCGACGACGCCCACCGTCTCGTCGGGGTGGTGACGATCGACGACGTCCTCGACCACGTCCTGCCCGACGACTGGCGAAGTCAGGGTGAGGGAGAACCCTCACCCCTGCCTCGCCAACGCTCGCGCAAGACGCCCGTGACCACGGGAAGGAGGACCACCAGTGGCCCGAACGGATGACACCCGCCAGGAGCGCCTCGACTCCCCGAAGGGCATGCGCACCCGTGTGCTCCCGACCCGCCGTCGCGGTCGGGGCGACACGTTCGGTCGCGCCACCGAGGGCATCGCACGGGCCATGGGCACGCCGTGGTTCCTCGTCGGCCTGACCCTCTTCTGTGCGGTCTGGATGATCTACAACACGGTGGCGCCGAAGCCGTGGCAGTTCGACTCGGCGGCGATCGGCTTCACCGCTCTCACCCTCGTGCTCTCGCTGCAGGCCTCGTACGCGGCTCCGCTCATCCTGCTCGCGCAGAACCGGCAGGACGACCGTGACCGCGTGCAGTTCGAGCAGGACCGACAGCGCGCGGAGCGGAACCTCGCCGACACCGAGTACCTCGCCCGCGAGGTCGTCGCGCTGCGCCTCGCGATGCGGGACATGGCGTCGAAGGACTTCATCCGCGCCGAGATCCGGTCGCTGCTCGAGGAGCTCGACCGGCGAGACGCGGACTCCGCCGGCTTCGCCGACGAGCCCGGCACCGCGGCCCGTGGCTGACCCCGGCCGATCCGACGAGCAGCTGGGCGGCGCGGTCCTCGCGGCGCTCGCCCGCGTCGTGGACCCCGAGATCCGCCGGCCCGTCACGGAGCTCGACATGATCCGTGGTGTCGACGTCCAGCCGGGAGGCACGGTGCGCGTCGACCTGCAGCTCACGATCACGGGGTGCCCGGCCGCCGACACGATCGAGCGCGACGTCCGTGCGGCCGCCGGTTCCGTGGACGGCGTGACCGCGGTCGACGTGGACGTCTCCGTCATGTCCCCGGCGACCCGGGCCGCCCTCTCCGAGCGGCTCCGTGCCGGTCGCCCGCGCGGCGTGCAGTTCACGCCGGACTCGTTGACGCGGGTGATCGCGGTGACGAGCGGGAAGGGCGGCGTCGGCAAGTCCACCGTCACGGCGAACCTCGCCGTCGCGCTCGCAGCCCGCGGACAGCGGGTGGGCATCGTCGACGTCGACGTGCACGGCTTCAGCATCCCCGGACTCATGGGCCTCACCGACGCCGCTGGCGTGGCCCCGAGACCGACCCGGGTCGACAGCATGATCCTGCCGCCGGTCGCCCACGACGTGAAGGTCGTCTCGATCGGCATGTTCGTCGACGACGTCTCCACCGCGGTGTCCTGGCGGGGGCCGATGCTGCACCGGACGGTGTCGCAGTTCCTCACCGACGTCTTCTTCGGCGACCTCGATGTGCTGCTCCTCGACCTCCCGCCCGGCACCGGCGACGTGGCGATCTCGGTCGGCCAGCTGCTCCCCCACGCCGAGGTCCTGGTCGTGACCACGCCCCAGGCGGCTGCCGCGGACGTGGCCGAGCGCAGCGGGGTCGTGGCACGGCAGACCGGGCAGCGGGTGATCGGCGTCGTCGAGAACATGGCTGGGCTCGTCCAGCCCGATGGCTCGGTCCTGCACCTCTTCGGCGAGGGCGGCGGCGCCGAGACCGCCGCTCGGCTGTCGCGCGGGCAGGACACCCCGGTGCCGGTCCTCGGCAGCGTGCCGCTGTCGGTGCCGCTCCGGGAGGGCGGGGACGCCGGGGTGCCGGTCGTGACCGGCGCGCCGGACGATCCGGCAGCGGTGGCCCTCGGAGCCATCGCGGACCGGGTGACGACGATGGGCCGTGGCCTCGCGGGGCGGAAGCTCGGGCTGTCCGTCGGCTGACGGTCGCCGAGGGTCGGACCGTCCGCTCGGTAGGGTCGAGTCCATGAGCACTGATCACGTCAGCGTCGACTGGGACCAGGCCCGCGACACGAACCGCGCGAACTGGGACGACCGTGTCCCGATCCACGAGGGCGCCTACGACATCGACGCGCTGAGCGACCCCGACCACCGTTCCGGCGTCGTCCGCGAGGACCTGCCCGTCCTCGCCCGTTGGCTCCCCGGGGACTCCCTCGACGGGCTCGACCTCTGCCACCTGCAATGCCACATCGGTACGGACACGGTGTCGCTGGCGCGCGAGGGTGCTCGGGTCACCGGCGTCGACTTCTCCCCTGCCGCCCTGGCCTCCGCCCGTGCCCTGGCCGACCGCCTCGGCGTCGAGGCCACCTGGGTCGAGACGGACGTCCTCGACGCCCGGGCCGCGGTCACCGGCGACTTCGACGTCGTGTACACGAGCATCGGGACGATCTGCTGGCTCGACGACCTCGACCGCTGGGCCGCCCAGGTCGCGGCGCTCCTCCGTCCGGGAGGGGTGTTCTTCATCCGCGACGGCCACCCGGCGCTGTACGCCCTGGACGAGGACGCCGACGAGCTCGTCTCACGGCACCGGTACTTCGCCGACGGGACGGCCCAGCAGTGGGACGACGCCGGAACGTACGCGGGCGACGGGACGGTCGCGAACACCCGCACGTACGAGTGGCCGCACCCGCTGTCCGAGATCGTGAACGCGCTCCTCGGAACCGGACTCCGACTGCGCTTCCTGGACGAGGGCCGGACACTCCCGTGGCGGTTCAGCGCGCGCATGGAGGAGACCGGGGACGGGAACTTCGCGTGGCCGGGCGCGGATCGGGACCGCATCCCCGCGACCTTCACGATCGTCGCGACGAAGGACTGAACCTCCGGCTGTACGTCCTTTCATGGACAGGTCGTTCCACACGGGTGCATTGTGCAGGGGTATTCCACAATGCTCCTGCGGAATCGGGTCCGCAGGAGCTCCACCCCGCTCGGCAACGTCGCCGGGCCGAGGACAGGAGAACCGTGTGATCAACATGACCAGGACCAGGATCGGGATCGTCGCGGCGGTCGCGGCCGCGTTGGCGGGCGGGGCCGTCGCCGCGGCTCCGGCCACGGCGGCCACGCCGACGTGCGCGACCGCGTGGAGCGCGGGCACCGCGTACTCGGGCGGCGCCACCGTCAGTGAGAACGGCGCGAACTACACCGCGAACTGGTGGACGCAGGGCGACGAGCCGGCGACCCACTCGGGCGCGACGGGCAGCGGGCAGCCGTGGACGTCGACGGGCGCGTGCAGCGGCACGAGCACGGGCGGCGGGACCGGTGGCGGCACCGGGACCGGCGGCGGCACCGGGACCGGCGGCAGCACCGGGACCGGCGGCAGCACCGGGACCGCGAGCGGCCTCGTGTTCAGCCCGTACAAGGACGTCACGGTGAACCTCGACTGGAACACGAACGTCATGAACACGGCGGTCACCGGGACGCGCATCCCCGTCGTCGGCTCGTCGAACAGCTTCGTCTCCACCCGCGAACCGGGCCTGAAGGCGATCACCCTCGCCTTCGCCACCGGCACCTGCGGCAGCGAGAACTGGGGCGGGGTCGCCGCGGATGCGTTCGCGAGCGCCAACATCCCGAAGCTCGACGCCGCGGGGGTGAACTACATCGTGAGCACCGGCGGGGCTGCGGGCTCGTTCACGTGCTCGGGGACGGCACTGCAGTCGTTCATCGCCCGGTACGCGACCTCCCACATGATCGGCGTCGACTTCGACATCGAGAGCGGGCAGTCCGTCGCCGACGTGCAGAACCTCGTGGACGCCGCGGCGCTCGCGCAGTCGAAGTACCCGGGCATGCGGTTCTCGTTCACCCTCGCGACCCTCGCCGCGTCCGACGGGTCGTACGGCGGCCTGAACAGCACCGGTGACGCCGTGGTCAAGGCCATCAAGGCGTCGAGCCTGACGCACTACACGGTCAACCTCATGACGATGGACTTCGGCCGCGCGACCGCTGCGAACTGCGTGCTCTCGGGTTCGACCTGCGAGATGGGGCAGTCGGCGATCCAGGCCGTCACCAACCTCGAGCACACCTACGGCATCGCCCCGTCGAAGATCGAGGTCACCCCGATGCTCGGCGTGAACGACGCCTCCGACGAGGTCTTCACCCTCGCCGACGTCGACACGCTGACGTCCTACGCGAAGGCGAACGGCCTCGCCGGCGTCCACGTGTGGTCGCTCGACCGGGACACCCCGTGCTCCTCGACCACGGCGATGGCGACGTGCAGTTCGGTCCCGAGCGCACCGGCACTGGCGTGGACCGACCGGTTCCTCGCGGACCTGAAGTAGACGCGACCCGTCAACGGACTGGAGGCGCGGTGCCAGCTGGCACCGCGCCTCCGGTCCGTCTTCCGGTCACCTGACGGGCCGTCAGCCCGCGCGATCAGGTGGCTTCGTCGTCGAAGGGCGCGGCCTCGCCCGCGGCGAGCGGCACCACGGGCGCCGTCGCCCGCACCTTCGACGCGGTGACCTGCGCGGTCTCGACCGCGGCCACGCTGCCCCCGCTGTCGAGGAGGGCGTCGCGGATGATGCGCCGCGGGTCGTACTGCCGCGGATCGAGCTTCTGCCACTCGATGTCGTCGAACTCCGGGCCCATCTCGTCGCGCATCCGCTCCTTCGCGGTGTCGGCGAACCGGCGGACGGCCTTCACGAACTCGGCGAGCTTCGCGGCGTACGTGGGCAAGCGTTGCGGCCCGACGATCAGGACACCGATGATCCCGATGACCAGGAACTTCTCGAAGCCGTCGAACACGGTACGAGCGTAACCCGTCCTCCCCGCGCAACACCCGTAGAGTTGGCACCCGAACGGAGTGTGCGTGTCAGAGAAAGAGTCGAACTGGAAGTTCGCCGAGGACATCGTCGCCGAGCCCGAGACGATCGCCCGCGCGCGTGAACACTCGTTGGAGCTCGGGGTCGAGGCGATCTCCCCTGCCATCGGCGCGCAGGTCAGCGTGATCGCCGCGGCCTCACGGGCGACGAGCATGATCGAGATCGGCACCGGACTCGGCGTCTCCGGGCTGTACCTGCTCGCCGGTGCGCCCGAGGCCACGCTCACCACGATCGACGTCGAGGTGGACCACCAGCAGGCCGCGCGTGACGCGTTCATCGCGGCCGGCACCGCCCCCGCGCGCATCCGGCTCATCCCCGGCCGGGCGAACCAGGTGCTCCCGCGGATGAACGAGGCCTCCTACGACGTCGTGCTCGTCGACGCCGACCCGGAGCACGTGATCGAGTACGTCGAGCACGGGCTGCGGCTCGCGCGGCTCGGCGGGACCGTGCTCGTGCCGCACGCGCTGTGGCGGGGACGTGTCGCGGACCCCGTGAAGCGGGACCGTGCGACGACCGACTTCCGGCTGCTGCTGACCGAGGTGTCGACCTCGGGGGCGGTGCGGAGTGCCTTGTCGCCCGCGGGCGACGGGTTGCTGCAGCTGACGAAGCTCACGGCGTAGCGGCGCGTCTGCGTTCGCCGGGCGGCTCTGCCGTCGGGCGCCCGGGTCCGGTCAGTCGTCGTCGCTGAGGTGACGCAGGTAGCGCTCCGGCGATTCGAGGAACGACCGCTGGTGCCGCACCAGGTCGAGGTCCTCCCACGCCGTCCGACGGAGGCCCCACTCCCCCACCTCGTGGATGGTCGCTCCCGGGAACGCCGCAAGCACGGGTGAGTGCGTCGAGAGGATCACCTGCCCGACGCCGCTCTCGACGATCGACTGCAGCAGCCCGATGAGCGCGAGGCACCCGGAGAACGACAGCGCCGACTCGGGCTCGTCGAGGATCCAGAGCCCGGGCCACCGCGCACGGTCGATCACGAAGTCGAGGAAGGACTCGCCGTGGCTGCGCTCGTGGAACACCGGCTCGGGGCGGCTGAGGTTCGGGTGCTCCTCGAGGTAGGTGAAGAAGCCGTGCATGGTCTCGGCACGCAGGAAGAACCCGCCCCTCGGTGCACCGAAGTCGCGACGGAGGCGGATGTGCTCGCACAGCGTCGACTCGGACGGGCGGGTCGAGTGCTGCGACCCGGTCCCACCACCCTCCGGCCCCATGCCGAACTGGAGCGCGATCGCTTCGACGATCGTGGACTTGCCGACGCCGTTGTCGCCGACGAACACGGTCACGGGGTCGAGGTCGAGGCCCTCGTCGAGCAGCTGCCGGACGGGCGGCAACGTCGCGGGCCAGACGTCACGGGGCATCGGGCCCGGGTCGTTGAACTCCTCGACCCGGGTGATCGGCATGTGGGACCTGCGCACGGGAACATCCTGCCCGGTACCACCGACCGGACGCAGAGCCGTCGGCTGCCGTCGGCCTCGTGCGCGCGGGGATGCGGAGCCGTCGGTCGGCGCCGCCCGCGTCCGCGCCGGGACGCGACGAAGCCCGGAGCGTACGCGCTCCGGGCTTCGTCGTTCAGTGCTTCGACGGACTAGGCCGAGACGACCTCGGCGAGTGCGTCGTGGAGTTCCTTGGCCTCGGCATCGTTGACCGAGACGACCAGGCGGCCTCCACCCTCGAGCGGAACCCGCACGATGATGAGTCGACCCTCCTTAACAGCCTCCATCGGCCCGTCACCGGTCCTCGGCTTCATGGCTGCCATCAGATGTCCCCTTTCGTGCAGTACATGCCTGCCCATTATCCCGTATCGGAGGGGCAACTGCGAAACCGCCCAGGTTGGGGGTCGTGAAACGCGACGTTCTCGCGGTTCTGCTCCCTAACCTATGCGGATGCCGAACATCCGCTCCATGCTCCGCGGAAGCGACCCCGCGCCCACCGACAACGCGGTGCCCGCGGGCATGCGGATCGCGGCGGCGTTCTCGTGGCGTCTGCTCGTCGTCGGCGCGGCCCTGGCCGTGCTGGTCCTGCTCGTGATCCTCCTGCAGGACATCATCGTGCCGTTCCTCATCGCGCTGCTGCTGTGCGCCCTGCTCGTGCCGATGTCGTCGTTCCTGCGCCGCCACCGCTGGCCGAAGTGGGTCGCGATCCTCACCAGCCTGGTGTCGGTCGTCGTGGCGATCGGCGGCCTCGGCCTCATCGTGACGGCGCAGATCCGCTACGACCTGCCCTCGCTCGAGAAGCGCCTGCACGCGAGCATCTCCTCGCTGCAGTCACTGCTCGCCTCGGAGCCGTTCGGCATCACGGCGACGCAGGTCAACAAGTGGATCTCGGACGGCGCGGACTACCTGCAGTCGCACGCATCGTCGATCTTCTCCGGGTTCCTCGCGGCGGGCTCGGGCGCGATCCACGTCTTCGAGGGTCTGTTCATCATCGTCTTCACGACCCTGTTCGTGCTCATCGACGGCCCCCGCATCTGGCAGTGGGTCGTCCGCATCTTCCCCCGACGTGCGCGAGCTCGGCTCGACGTCGCCGGGCACGCCGGTTGGAAGACCCTCACGAGCTTCATCCGCGTGCAGCTCGTCGTCGCGGTCACGGACGCGCTCGGCGTCGTCATCGGCGCGCTCATCCTCCAGATCCCGCTGGCGATCCCGATCGGCGTCATCGTGTTCTTCGGCGCGTTCGTCCCCGTGGTCGGAGCGATCGTCGCGGGCATCGTCGCGGTGGTGATCGCCCTCGTGTTCAACGGCTGGGTGCCGGCGCTCATCATGCTCGGCATCATCGTCCTCGTGCAGCAGCTCGAGAGCCACGTCCTGCACCCGTTCCTCACCGGCAGCGCCGTCAAGGTGCACCCGCTCGGTGTGGTGCTCGGCGTCACCGCGGGCACGACGATCGCCGGTGTCGTCGGGGCGTTCTTCGCGGTACCGTTCATCGCCACCGTCAACGCGATGGTGAACGCCGCCGCCGCGTGGCGCCCGGAGGACGGTGTGCCGCTCTCCGACATCGAGCGCGAAGAGCGGCACGAGACGGCTCCGGAAGCGGACTAGGTCCGGTCCGGGGCCGAGCGCTCCCGGAAGGTCAGACGGTTGCCGAACGGATCCGTGACGAGCATCGTCAGGCCCCAGGCGTTCCCCTCGATGCCCGGGCGGGAGTTCGGGTGCGCCTGGGCGAGCAGCCCGGAGCGGTAGGCCTGGAGGTCCGGCACGGTGATCATGACCCCGGCACCGGGGGTCGCGTCGCCGTGGTGCTCGCTGAGGTGCAGCACGCGACCGTCGAGGGAGACCTCGGCGTACACCGGGAGGTCCGGCTCGAAGCGGTGCTCCCACTGCCACGTGAAGCCGAGGTGGTCGCAGTAGAACGACCGCGCGATGGCGTGGTCGAACACCCGCAGCACCGGGACCACGAGGGGCGCGTCGGGCCCGGCCGCCGGCGCCGGCACCGCGCCCGGTGCGGCCGCTGCCATCGTGTTCCAGTCACGGAACCCCGACGCGTGCGCCGCTGCCTCCAGGACGCGCGAGTGTCCGACGTCCGACACGGACGAGAGTTCGCGGGCGAGCCGCTTGGCTTCTTCGATGGTGATCACGACAGACCTCTCCAGCGATCGTCACCGGGTCCTGCGTTGCCGGGCGTCGCGGACCTGAGGGTGATCAGCAAGGTCGTGACGGTACGTCGCCGGTGTTCACCGTTCGTCGCAGGAGGCAGGCCACCGGAGCCGGGTCCAGTATGCGCTCCCGGCTGCTCCGCGTCGAGCGAATTCCTGGCGCATGGTCGAGGATTCGCCACGCCTGACTCGTCGACGCGCAGCACGGGCCGTCGGAGTTCACCAGGCGTCGTCGGAGATGATGTTCATGTGTTCGGTCGAGACGGCCGTCAGTTCGAGATCGAGCCCCGCAGCAGCCACCTGTCGCAAGGTCTCCACCGGCACGGTGAAGGTGTTCTCCCTGTGGTCGGTGATGAGCGACACGGACAGGGTGATCTCGTAGCCCTCGCCTCGCAGACGCGTGAAGCCATCCGCCGCGTTCCGAGGGAGCAGCCGGAGGATCCACTGCACTCGCCCCCAAGGGTCTTGCCCGTGCTCTGCGCTGATCTCGTCGATGTGGTGGTTGCTGAACAGGTTCCAGATGGAGACGTCGAAGACTCGAGGACCCTCACCCTTGACATCGCCGATCTCGTACTGCTCATCGGGAGTGACACCCAGGAGCTGCGTCACGTGCGTCGACGAGCCACGCTGTCCGTGGATGCTCAACTCCACGCGGATGCTCTTGATCACTCCTGCAACTTCCCTCCCGTGCGGTGACGACAGCGTATCCGCGTGCCCCCTGCCGGTCGCTCGACGCTTCCCTTCCGGACTCGCGGCGCAGAGTTCTCCTACGGAAGCGGCTGCCTTCGTGTCCAGACGGCGACCCACACGTGAGCGAGACCACTGCCAGCAGCGCAGATGAGCGCCCATCCGATGATGCTGCGTCCAGTGGCGATGAAGACGATCCCGAAGGCGGAGATGAGCGCGACCAGGATCGCGCCGAGTACGAGCGTCACCAGGCTGATCACTGGACTGGCGTTCTGCGTGAGCCGCGTGTCCCGTACCCACGTCGGATCCCGCACACGCCACAGGAGGAGCGCGACGGTCCCCACGAGGATCACGATGCTCGCCGCAAGGAGGACCGCTTCAGTCACGACGAGATGGTAGCTCGCGCTCAGCCGTCGGGCGTCGCACCAAGCTCCGCGTTCGCAACCCGCCTCCGAGGCGGCAAGGCGCACTGGTCTAGGTTCGGACCATGACGAAGCCAGGCCCGGCAGAGCCGCGGGACGAGCCGAGTCGTTCGGGCGCAGCGACCATGTTGGTGTTGGGCATCGTCTCGCTCGGTGTCGCTCTGCTGTTCGTGATCACGAACCACCCCTACGCACCCGCCGGGCGAAGTCAGCTTCCAGGGGTCGTCCTGGCGGCCGTCGCAGCCGTCGCAGGGATCGTCTGCATCGCGCTCGGTATTCGAGGACTCGTCCGTCTCCGGGGCACCCGTTGAGGCGCGACGAGCCGGGCGTCCGGTGACCGATCGGCTTCTGCCGCCTTCGGAGCCAGCTGTCGGTCGACCCTCCTACCGCTTGCCGGTGTGACGGCCCCGGAGCACGACGAAGGTCACGACGATCGCCAGACCAACGGCCAGGATGAGGACGCCGGAGAGGTGGCCCTCGAGTCGTGCCAGGAAGGACCCCGCCGCGAACAGGGCAAGGCCGAACGCGAACAGGACCCACAGCCAGGCGGGTGTGCGACGGCTCGGGTCCCGATCATCAGGTCGTGAGCACCGCCGGACGGCACCGATCACGGCGGCGTCCAGTCGTAGCCGTCCACCCACCAGTTCGCGTACAGCCACACCCACTGCAGCACGAGGGCGACGACGACCAGCACCACCCGGTACACCCGGGACCGCGGCAGCGCCACGACCGCGAGCAGCGGCGCGATCGGCATGAGGATGCGCCAGGTGCTCGACTGCGGGAAGAACACCGCGAGGAGGTAGACGACGTACGCCACGACCCACAGGCGTAGCTCGAGCCCCACCCGACGTGCCGCGGGCACCCACACGAGGAACGCGATCGCGGCGAGGCCGAGCGGGATCGCGAGCGCTGCCGGCCAGCCGCCGGGGTAGCGCAGCCACCACGAGAACCCCTCGACCCAGGGCGAGAACGGCAGGAGTTCCCCCCAGCCGACGTACGATGACCGCCAGGCGAGCTCGGTGTCGGTGTAGGCCTTCGGCACGCCGGTGACGGCCCAGGCGATCGCCGGCCACGCCAGCCCGACGAGCCCGGACACGACGGCGACCACGAGCGGGGGCAGACCGGTGCGGAGCGTGGGTCGAGCGCCCTCGCGGACCCAGGCGGGACGGAACCACCACACGGCCAGGAACAGCGCGAGGAAGAACGCGAACGCCAACCCCGTCGGCCGCGTCATGCCGAGCAGGAGCACCACCGGCAGCATCGTCCACCAGCGACGGTCCACCGCGAGCAGCAGTGCGACGAAGAGGAGGAACAGCCCCATCGACTCGGCGTAGGCGACCTGGAACATGACCGAGGTCGGCGCGACGCAGAGCAGCACCGTGGCGAACGTCGCCCGCGGCGCATCGAGGAAGCGTCCGACGAGCCGCCGGAAGACCAGCGCGGCGCCGAGGCCCGCTACGAGGGACACCGAGACCGCCACGGCCTCGAACGACGCCCCCGTGAGCAGCATGAGACCGCGCACGAGGAACGGGTAGGCGGGCATGAACGCCCACGCGTTCTCGGTGACGTGTCCGGCGGCGTCCACCGGCAGCGCCGACGGGTACCCGCCGGTGGCGATGACGCGGTACCAGGCACCGTCCCAGATCGCGGCGAACGACAGGTACGACGGGTGGTCCGACGTGAAGGAGTTCGCCGACTGCACGGCCGCGAAGCCCTGCATCATCGCGCCGGTCACGATCCGCGCGAGGACGTAGACGACGGTGATCCGGGCCCACCACGGCACCGCTCGGTAGCGGGCTCGCCACCGGACGGCTGCGTCGGACCGGGAGCGGAGGGTCCCGCCGGTGGTCAGGCGGTCAGCCACCGACGGAGGCCGTCCTCGACCGAGATGATCTGCGCGAGCGGCACCTGCTCGTCGTCGTGGTGCGCGAAGACGGGCTCGCCCGGGCCGTAGTTGACCGCGGGCACGCCGAGCGCCGAGAAGCGCGCGACGTCGGTCCAGCCGTACTTCGGCCGGGGCGCCGGACCGCCGACCGCGGCGACGAACTCCTGCGCGAGCGGCGCGTCGAGGCCAGGGCGAGCTCCGGCGGCGAGGTCGACGATCTGCACGTCGTACCCGTCGAAGAGTTCGCGGATGTGCGCGACGGCCTCGTCCGCACTGCGGGAGGGCGCGAACCGGTAGTTCACGTGGACCATGGCTTCGTCCGGGATGACGTTGCCCGCGATCCCGCCGGAGATGCCCACAGCGTTCAGCCCCTCGCGGTAGTCGAGTCCGTCGACCGTCACCGTACGCGGCTCGTACGCGGCGAGTGTCGCGAGGATCGGCGCTGTCTTGTGGATCGCGTTGTCGCCGATCCAGCTCCGGGCGCTGTGCGACCGCTTGCCGAACGTACGGATCTCCGCACGGAGGTTGCCGTTGCACCCGCCCTCGATCTGCGCACCGGACGGTTCGCCGAGGATCGCGAAGTCACCGGCCAGGAGCTCCGGTCGGGTCCGCGCGAGTCGGCCGAGACCGTTCAGCGAGTCGCTGACCTCTTCGTGGTCGTAGAAGACCCAGGTCACGTCGTTGGTCGGCTCGGCGAGGTCGTACGCGAGCTTGAGCTGCACGGCGACGCCGGCCTTCATGTCCACCGTGCCGCGGCCCCAGAGGATCTCGGTGCCGTCCTCCGTCGTGCGGAACTCGGTGGGCAGGTTGTCGTTCAGCGGCACGGTGTCGATGTGCCCGGCGATGACGACGCGGCGGTCACGGCCGAGGTTCGTCCGCGCCACGATCGCGTCGCCGTCCCGGACGACCTCGAGGTGCGGCAGCGGCGTGAGCGCCGCCTCGACGGCGTCGGCGAGCGCGCCCTCGTTGCCCGACACCGACTCGATGTCGCAGATGGCGCGCGTGATGTCGATGGACGAGGCGGTGAGGTCGAGCTGCTCCGGCATGCGGGCAGCCTACCGGCCGACCCTTGCCGGTCGCCGCCGAGCCGGCCGCCCCGTGGACGGCGAGGGATCCGTTCACAGGGGCGTGCCTCCAGGCCGGTGCGGAGGCGCGGATCCCGTTCCGCGCGTGCCGGACGGGAGGCCCGTGGCGCGTTCTCCACAGGCCGTCCGGCCGGACGGTGGTCGCCGCTCGCACCTCGCTACCCTTGTCCACGTGACCGACACGACCGCCTCCGCCCGCCCGACCACCGCCTGGGGCCACGGCCTCGCGACGATCGCCGCCGACGGCACGACGCTCGACACCTGGTACCCGCAGACGCACCTCGGCGCGCGGCCGTCCGACGCCGCCTTCCCCGAGGAACTGCTGGCACACGTCGGCGACGACCCGCGTCGCGCCGTCCGGATCGAGGCGGTCACCACCGAGGTCACGATCGACGCGGCCCCGACGAGCACCCCGGACGCCTACCTCCGGCTGCACCTGCTCAGTCACCTGCACGTCCGCCCGAACGAGGTCAACCTCGACGGTGTCTTCGCGCACCTGCCGATCGTCGCGTGGACGAACGCCGGCCCCGTCTCCCCAACCGACCTCACGCGCCTGCGTCCGTCCCTCCAGCGTGCGGGCATCGCGGTGCACGCGATCGACAAGTTCCCGCGCCTGGTCGACTACGTCGTGCCCGACCGTGTGCGCATCGGCGACGCGAACCGGGTCCGTCTCGGCGCGCACCTCGCCCCCGGCACCACGGTCATGCACGAGGGCTTCGTGAACTTCAACGCCGGCACCCTCGGCGACGCGATGATCGAGGGGCGCGTGTCCCAGGGCGTCGTCGTCGGCGACGGCACGGACATCGGTGGCGGAGCCTCCATCATGGGCACGCTCTCCGGCGGCGGGACGCACCGGGTGTCGCTCGGCGCACGGGCGCTCCTCGGCGCCAACGCGGGTCTCGGGATCTCCCTCGGCGACGACTCCGTGGTCGAGGCCGGCCTCTACGTGACCGCAGGCACCAAGGTCGTCCTCGTCGGTGCCGCCCCGAACCCGGACGGCACCCCGAAGACCGTCAAGGCCGCGGAGCTCTCGGGCACCCCGAACGTGCTGTTCCGCCGCAACTCGGTCACCGGTGCGGTCGAGGCCCTCCAGCGGCAGGGCCAGGGCATCCAGCTGAACACCGCCCTGCACGCCTAGCCGATGCCCGTGGGGGCGACGATCGAGGGCCCACACGGTCCGGTCCCGGTCCGGCGCCACGGGTCGGGATCTGCGGTCACCCTCGTGTGGCTGCACGGCGGCGGGTTCTTCCGCGGCGACCTCGACCTCCCCGAGTCACACGCGGTGGCGACGACCCTGGCGGACCGCGGGATCGACGCGGTCACGGTCGACTACCGTCTCGCACCGTTGCCCGGCCTGCCGTTCGTCGGGCGCCGTGGGCCCCGCGGCCGGCAGCGTCACCCGGTCGCCGCTGACGACGTCCGCGCCGTGCTGACGGCCTTCCGAACCCTGGACGAACGACCGCTGCTCCTCGGCGGAGCGAGCGCCGGAGCGTGCCTCGCCGCGGCCGTCACCCGGACGCTGCCTGCGGAGTCCCGACCCGACGGCCTGTTCCTGGCCTACGGCTTCTTCCACGCAGTGACCCCGCGCGACCCCGCCGTCACCCGCTCCGTCCGCGGCCATCGTCGCGTGACCCACCACCCCGCGCTGCTCGACCGGGCGAACCGCAACTTCGTGGGGCGCGGGGCCCCGACGGAGACCGCGTTCCCCGGAGGGCAGGACCTGACGGGGTTCCCGCCCGTCCTGATGGTGGACGCCGAACACGACTCAATGCGTCCGTCCGGGGATCGGTTCGTGACGGAACTGCGGACCGCCGGTGTCGACGTCGAACGACACGTGCTGTCGGGTGCCCGGCACGCATTCCTCAACCGTCCGGGCACGCCGGACTCGGACACCGCCCTCGACCTCGTGACCGCCTGGGCGCTGACGCAGCCCACCCGCTAGCCGCGGGTCACGGCGCCTCGCGTCCGGCGTGTCCGCCGCGTCCGAGCCGCCGGCCTGCTTGTGGAGTCGAACCAGAAAAGCGACATCGAACCGACTCGCGTTGCCGGTTCGATGTCGCTTTCGCGGTTCGAAGACGACGAGATGCCCCGCGGCTCAGCGCGCCGGCAGGTCCCGCTCGGGGTACCCCACGTACAGCTGCTGCGGGCGCCCGATCTTGTTCAGCGGGTCGTTGTTGAGCTCCCGCCACTGGGCGATCCAGCCCGGAAGCCGCCCGATCGCGAACAGGACGGTGAACATCCGCGGCGGGAAACCCATCGCCTTGTAGATGATGCCCGTGTAGAAGTCGACGTTCGGGTAGAGCTTGCGGCTGACGAAGTACTCGTCCTCGAGTGCGATGCCCTCGAGCTCCATCGCGATGTCGAGTAGATCGTCCTGCACGCCGAGCGCCTCGAGCACCTCGTGCGCGGACTCCTTCACGAGCTTGGCACGCGGGTCGTAGTTCTTGTAGACGCGGTGCCCGAAGCCCATGAGCTTCACCCCGCGCTCCTTGTTCTTCACCCGCTCGACGAAGCGCGACACCGGCTCGCCGGAGTCCTTGATCTGCTGGAGCATCTCGAGCACGGCCTCGTTCGCTCCGCCGTGCAGCGGACCGTAGAGCGCGTTGATGCCCGCGGAGATCGACGCGAACATGTTCGCCTTCGTGGAGCCGACGAGCCGCACGGTCGCGGTCGAGGCGTTCTGCTCGTGGTCCTCGTGCAGGATGAGCAGCCGCTCGAGCGCCTTGGAGAGCACCGGGTTCGGCTCGTACGTCTCGGCCATGGTGCCGAAGTTCAGCCGGAGGAAGTTGTCGACGAACGACAGCGAGTTGTCCGGGTACAGGAACGCCTGCCCGATCGACTTCTTGTGCGCGTACGCGGCGATCACCGGGAGCTTCGCGAGCAGCCGCACGGTCTGCAGCTCGACCTTCTCCGGATCGTCGACGCTCATGTCGTCCTCGTAGTAGGTCGACAGGGCGCTGACGGCGCTCGACAGGACCGACATCGGGTGCGCCGAGTGCGGGAGGGCGTCGAACAGACGACGGAGGTCCTCGTGCAGCAGCGTGTGGCGGCGGATGCGGGCGTCGAAGGACTCGAGCTCGGCGGCTGTCGGCAGCTCGCCGTAGATGAGGAGCCAGGCGACCTCGAGGAAGGTGCAGTTCGACGCGACCTGGTCGATCGGGTAGCCGCGGTAGCGCAGGATCCCCTGGTCGCCGTCGATGTACGTGATCGCGCTCTTCGTCGAGCCGGTGTTCACGAAGCCGTAGTCGAGGGTGTTCATCCCCGTCTGCTTCTTGAAGGTCGAGATGTCCACGGTGGACGCGCCGTCGACGCTCGGCAGGATCGGAAACTCCGCCGAGCCGCCCGGGAACGTCAGCGTCGCGGTCTCGGTCTGCTGTTCCGCAGCCGGGCTCACGGGGACGGGCGTGGTGGGCGGTGTGGCCGTCTTCTGAGCGTCGTTGGCAGTGTCAGTCACGGTGACAGCCTAATCGCGCCCACTGTCGGTCGTGCACACCCAGGTGCTCCGGGATTGGTGGGAACCACGGATTGCGCTGGTAGCGCACTGCGTGGTGGCGACTGCCGGGAGGCACGACACCCGCCCGACGGGCACCGTTCAGTCCGCGTCCACCCGGCTGGTGCGTCGCGCACTCGCGAGCCGCTGCGCGGCCGCGGCGATGCGCTCGTCGGTCGCGGTGAGGGCCACACGGACGTGCTCGGCCCCGGCGGGACCGTAGAACGTCCCGGGGGCGACGAGGATCCCGCGGTCGGCGAGCCACGCGACGGTGTCGAGCGCGGGCTCACCGCGGGTCGCCCAGAGGTAGAGTCCGGCCTCGCTGTGGTCGACACGGAAGCCGGCGCCGTCGAGTGCCCGTCGGAGCATGTTCCGGCGCGCCCGGTACCGCGCCTTCTGCTGCTGCACGTGCGTCTCGTCCTCGAGCGCGACGATCATCGCCTGCTGCACCGGCAGCGGCGGCATCATCCCGGTGTGCTTGCGGACCGCGAGGACCTCGGCGAGCAACTCGGCGTCGCCGGCCACGAACGCGGCGCGGTACCCGGCGAGGTTCGACTGCTTCGAGAGCGAGTACACGCTGAGGGCGCCCGAGACCGAGTCGCCGACGACGCGCGGGTCGAGGATGGTCGGCGTCGGCGCGGTGTCGTACGGCGGCTCCCACCCGAGTTCGGCGTAGCACTCGTCGCCGACGATCACGGCGCCGAGCTCGCGGGCACGTTCGACCGCGGCCCGTAGCTGCTCGATCGACAGAACGCGACCGTCGGGGTTCCCCGGGGAGTTCAGCCACACGAGCTTCGTCGTCGCCGGCCACGCAGCGGGGTCGTCCGAGGCGAGTGCGGTTGCGCCGACGAGGGCAGCACCGAGCTCGTACGTGGGGTAGGCGGCCTCCGGGAAGACGACGGTGTCACCGCGGCCGATGCCGAGCCAGAGCGCGAGTCCGGCGATGAACTCCTTCGAGCCGATCGTCGGGAGGACCTGCTCGGCCGTGAGCGTCACGCCCTGCCGGCGGCCGTACCAGTCGGCGATCGCCTCGCGCAGGGCCGGGGTGCCGGCGACCTGCGGGTAGGCGTGCGCGTCGGTGGCCTCGGCGAGGGCGCGGCGGACGAGCTCGGGCGTCGGGTCGACGGGCGAGCCGACACTGAGGTCGACGATGCCGCCCTCGACGGCTGCTGCGCGCTGCTTGAACGGGACGAGCTGGTCCCAGGGGAAGTCGGGGAGGTCGAGCGCCACGGGCGGGTCCGGGTCAGCCGCGCGGGGGCTCGGCGAGGACGACCGGGTGGTCCTTGTGGATCACTCCGACCTTCGCGGCGCCGCCGGGCGAGCCCACCTCTTCGAAGAACTCGACGTTGGCCTTGTAGTAGTCGGCCCACTCCTCGGGGAGGTCGTCCTCGTAGTAGATCGCCTCCACCGGGCAGACCGGCTCGCAGGCTCCGCAGTCGACGCACTCGTCGGGGTGGATGTACAGCGAGCGGTCGCCCTCGTAGATGCAGTCGACCGGGCACTCGTCGATGCAGGCGCGGTCCTTGACGTCCACACAGGGCTGAGCGATCACGTACGTCACGGGTCGATCCTACTCGCGGCCCTGGGCGGATCCGGACAGGCCGGCAGCCGACCCCGCCGCCCCGGGGGTGGACTCCGCTGGCACGGCGGCCGCGCGCCCCGGACGACGGGTGTCGCCGAAGTCCGGCCAGACGAGCACGACGAACGCGACGGCCGTCGGCGCGATCATCCACGTGTAGCCCGCGGCGTTCGCGAGCACGAGCTGGAGCAGGAAGGTCGTCGCGAGCGCGATGCCGAGCCAGACCGCCACGACGAGCACCCGCGAGCGGTACAGCAGTCGGATGCCCGCGAGCAGCCCGACCACGACGAGCGTCGGCAGGAAGACGCCGATCGGGAACGTGCCGATCGTCTGCTGGTGGGTGACGGAGCCCAGGCCACCCGCGACGAGTCCGAGCACGAACGACACGACGACCGCGGTGGCCTTGCCCTGCGGCGAGAACTCGGCGAAGGTCTGCGGTGCCGGTGGCAACGGGTCGGCGTCGTGGCGGAAGGCCTCGACGGCGGGGGCGTGCTGCCGTTCGCCGTGCGGCATCATCCACGAGAGCGCGATCGGGTCGGACGGGTCGACCGGGTCCACCGTCAGCTGTGAGCGGTACTGCTCGAGCGCCGCACGGACCTTCGCCCGCACCGGGAGGACGTCGACGGTCAGGTCGGCCTGCCCGGACTCCGGCGTGACGATCATCGAGAAGGGGACCTCCTCGGCGCGCGCCGCGTACCGGGCCGCGTGGTGCACCCGCACGTGGTCGGGGTGTCCGTAGCCGCCGTCGTCGGCGTAGCTCACGACGGCGTCCGCCATCGTCGACCGGATCGCGGCACGGACGTCGTCCACGACCTCGCCGAGGTCGGCCATCGTGAGCGAGTCCGCCGGGGCGTCGTCGGCGGCCGTCGCGCGTCCGTCCGGTCCCCACTGCATCCCCGAGTCGGCGTACCGACGCTCGGGCAGGTCGGTCGGGCGCGCTCCCGCTCCCCCGAGCCAGAGGTGCGCCGGGCCACCGAGTGCGGCCAGCGCCGCGGCGATCTCTCCCTCGCGGTGGGCGGCGACACGGGGGCCGTCGCCCTCGAGCGGCGCGAGCTCGGCGGTCAGCATCGCGCCCCGCCCGCCGCGGGTCGCCGTGAGGACGGTGACCTCGGCGCCGAGCTCGAGCAGGGTGGCGATCGTCCCGCCCGACACGAGGGTCTCGTCGTCGGGGTGGGCATGCACGAACAGGACGCGCTCTGGGCGGGTGACGGGGGCCTCGGACATCGGTGCCCAGCGTACGGGACGGCCCCTACCGCGGGGTCACGATGTAGGTCGCGGTGACCCCGGCGTCGGTCTTCGCGAACGTCAGGACGACGCGGTACCCGTCGCTCCGGAACAGGCCGAACGCGCTCGTCGAGTCCGCCCGCTTCACCGACTCGGTGTACCCGGCACCGGTCAGGGCGTCGGCCGCGGCCTGGAACTCGTCGACCGACCCGACCCGGACCTGTGCGACCCAGCCGGAACCGTCCGGGCCCGATCCCCCGCCGAGGACCGTTCCGTCGACGAGCGGCACGTCCTTCGTCGGGAACCCGTCCGGCAGCTGCCCGTCCGAGGTCACCTTCGCACCCTTGAGCGCCGTGTCGAGCGCCCCGTCGATGCCGCCGGCGACCGAGGCCATGCCGTCCTGGATCGCCTTGCCGTCGATGCCCTGCACCGCGCTCGACACGTCCGACGCGACCGACGAACCGAGGTCGGTCGCCTGACGGACGGTGTCGGAGGAGCAGCCGCTCAGCCCGGCGAGGGCGATGCCGGCAGCGACGGCGGCGATCAGGGTGCGGGTCGGGGTGCGCATGCGCAGCACCCTAGATGGTCCGACGGGAGGCCCGGCGGACGTTCGCTGTGAACCTCCCGTCCGGCGACGGTCAGGCCAGGTACGCGCGCGCCGCGGCCACGGCCGCGTCCACGCCGACCGGGATCGACGTCTCGGCCTGCGGTGCGTAGAAGGGCGAGTGGTTGCTCGGGATCTCCTGCCCGGTGCGGAAGAGCTCCGGGTCGGTGATGCCGGTGAACCAGTACACGATCGGCACGCCCGCGGCGGTGGCGAGCTGTCCGACGTCCTCCGACGCCATCGCCAGGCCCGACTCGAGGTCGATGGCGTTCGGCACGGCGTCGCGGACGGCGGCGAGGACCTTCGCGGCCTGCTCCGGGTCGTTCACGAGGACGTCGGCACCCGGCGCGCGCTCGATCGTCGGCTCGGGCAGCCCACCCGCCTCGCTCTCGGCGCGGACGATCCGCTCGATCGACGCGATGATCCGGCCGCGGGTCTCCTCGTTGCGGGCGCGGGTGGAGATCTCGATCACCGCCTGGTCGGGGATGATGTTCGCCCGCGTCCCCGCGTGGAACGAGCCGACCGTGACCACGCCGGCGTCGCTCGGGGCGACCTCGCGCGACACGACGGTCTGCAGCCGGACCACGGCCGAGGCCGCGGTGACGACCGGGTCGAGGGAGGCCTGCGGCGCCGACCCGTGGGCACCGCGGCCGTTGAACGTCACCGTCAGCCGGTCGCTCGACGCCATCACCGGACCGGAGCCCACGGCGACGGTGCCGACCGGGGCGGGCGCGGAGTGCTGCCCGAGGACGACGTCGGGCGCCGGGAAGCGCTCGACGAGGCCGTCGTCGATCATCGCGCGGGCGCCGGAGATGACCTCCTCCGCCGGCTGGAACACGCCGACGACGGTGCCGTGCCACTCGTCCGTGGTCGACACGAGCCGCTCGAGCGTGCCGAGGAGCCAGGTCACGTGGATGTCGTGCCCGCAGGCGTGCATGGTCGCGACCGTGGCGCCGGACTCGTCCTGCCCGGTGTGCTCGCTCGCGTACGGCAGGCCGGTGCGCTCCTGCACGGGCAGTCCGTCCATGTCGGCGCGGAGCCAGATCGTCGGACCCTCGCCGTTGTGCAGCACGGCGACGACGCCCGTGCCGCCGACGCCCGTCGTGACCTCGACACCGGACAGCTCCGCGAGCCGCTCGGCGATCACCCCCGCGGTCCGGTGCTCCTGGAAGCCGAGCTCCGGGTGTGCGTGGAGGTCCTGGTAGATGGCAAGCAGATCGAACGTCACGCAGACCACCGTACAACCGCGCCGTGACACGACCGCGGCCCGGCCACCTCGACGAGGTGACCGGGCCGTCGGACGGAGGGCGCGCCTCCCGGCTGCTGCCGTGTCCTGCTGCTCAGGCGTCCTGGCGCTTGAGGCGGGCGTACGCACGCTGGCGCGCCTGCGCGTCCAGCTCCACCTTGCGGATGCGGACCGCGTCGGGGGTGACCTCGACGCACTCGTCCTCGCGCGCGAACTCGAGGCACTCCTCGAGCGACAGCTGCCGCGACGGGGTCATCGACTCGAAGGTGTCGGCCGTCGACGAACGCATGTTCGTCAGCTTCTTCTCCTTCGTGATGTTCACGTCCATGTCGTCGGCGCGCGAGTTCTCGCCGATGACCATGCCCTCGTAGACCTCCTCCGTCGGGTTGACGAAGAACGTCATCCGCTCCTGGAGGTTCGTGATGGCGAACGGCGTGACGACACCGGAGCGGTCGGACACGATCGAGCCGTTGATGCGGGTCTGGATCGAACCGGCCCACTCGCCGTAGCCGTGCGAGATCGCGTTGGCGATGCCGGTGCCGCGGGTCTCGGTGAGGAACGACGTGCGGAAGCCGATCAGGCCGCGCGACGGCACGATGAACTCCATGCGGATCCACCCGGTGCCGTGGTTCACCATGTTCTCCATGCGGCCCTTGCGGGCGGCCATGAGCTGGGTGATGGCGCCGAGGTGCTCCTCCGGCGTGTCGATCGTCATGTGCTCGTACGGCTCGAGGAGCTTGCCGTTCTCGTCACGCTTGGTGACGACCTGCGGCTTGCCGACCGTGAGCTCGTAGCCCTCGCGGCGCATCTGCTCGACGAGGATCGCCAGCGCGAGCTCGCCGCGGCCCTGGACCTCCCACGCGTCGGGGCGGCCGATGTCCTGGACCTTGAGCGAGACGTTGCCGACGAGTTCGCGGTCGAGGCGGTCCTTGACCATGCGGGCGGTGAGCTTGTGGCCCTTGACCTTGCCGACGAGCGGGCTGGTGTTCGTGCCGATCGTCATCGAGATCGCCGGGTCGTCGACCGTGATGGTCGGCAGCGGACGGACGTCCTCGGGGTCGGTCAGGGTCTCACCGATGGTGATGTCCTCGAAACCGGCGACGGCGACGATGTCGCCGGGGCCCGCCGACTCGGCCGGGTAGCGGTCGAGCGCCTTCGTGATGAGGAGCTCGGTGATGCGGGCGTTGACGACGCTGCCGTCGTGCTTCACCCAGGCCACGGTCTGGCCCTTCTTCATCGTGCCGTGGAAGATGCGGAGCAGCGCGAGGCGACCGAGGAACGGCGACGCGTCGAGGTTCGTGACGTGCGCCTGCAGCGGGTGCTCGTCGTCGTACGTCGGGGCCGGCACGTGCTGGAGGATCGCTTCGAACAGCGGCTCGAGGTCCTCGTTGTCCGGCAGGCTGCCGTCCTCCGGCTTGTTGCGCGACGCGGCACCGGCGCGACCCGAGGCGTACACCACGGGGACGTCGAGGATGGCGTCGAGGTCGAGGTCGTCGACCTCGTCCGAGAGGTCGGAGGCCAGGCCGAGCAGGAGGTCCTGCGACTCGGAGACGACCTCGTCGATGCGGGAGTCCGGGCGGTCCGTCTTGTTGACGAGCAGGATCACCGGGAGCTTCGCGGCGAGGGCCTTGCGGAGCACGAAGCGGGTCTGGGGCAGCGGACCCTCGGACGCGTCGACGAGCAGCACGACACCGTCGACCATGGAGAGGCCGCGCTCGACCTCACCGCCGAAGTCGGCGTGGCCGGGGGTGTCGATCACGTTGATCGTGATGCGACCACCCGGGTTGAACTCCTCGGCGTGCTTCCCGTTGTAGAGCACCGAGGTGTTCTTCGCGAGGATGGTGATGCCCTTCTCGCGCTCGAGGTCGTTCGAGTCCATCATCCGGTCCTCGCCCTCGAAGTGGGCGTCGAACGAGTTGGTCTGCGTGAGCATCGCGTCGACGAGGGTGGTCTTGCCGTGGTCGACGTGTGCCACGATGGCGACGTTGCGCAGGTCGGACCGGGTGGCGAGCGCCATACAGGACATCCTTCAAGTGTTCGGAGAAGATCGGGCAGCCGGTCGTCGTGGACACATGGCACCCGTGGGCAGAACGCCCGACACGCCAGTCTACCGGTAGTTCGCAACCAGCAGGAGTACAGACCATGAGCCGACGGCGAACGTGGACCGAGATCACGATCGTCCTGTTGCTGTCGCTCGGCGGCAGCGCGCTGTACTCGATCCTCCAGATCATCGACGACCTGTCCCAGACGACGCCGCTCGGGCAGCAGTCCACCGCGCTCAACCAGTCGACGACGACCGTGCAGTACGTCGACCTCGCGCGGCAGCTCGTCGGCATCGCCGTGGACCTCGCCCCGGTCGCGCTCGTCTGCTACCTCCTGTGGAGCACCACGCGCCCGCACCTGTCCCGGCTCGGCATCGACCGCTTCCGGGTGCGTCCGGACCTCGGCGGCGCGGCGCTCATCGCACTGTGCATCGGCATCCCGGGGCTCGCGCTGTACTTCACGGGCAGGGCCCTCGGCTTCACGGTGAACGTCGACCCCGCGGCGCTCGACTCGTACTGGTGGACGATCCCCGTTCTGCTGCTCTCGGCGGTCCGGTCGGGGCTGCAGGAAGAGGTCATCGTCATCGGCTACCTCTACGAGCGACTCGGCGGACTCGGGTGGGGCCGGTGGCAGGTCATCCTCTCCACTGCGGTCCTCCGCGGGAGCTACCACCTGTACCAGGGCTTCGGCGCCTTCGTCGGGAACGCGGTGATGGGCGTCGTGTTCGGGTGGATCTACACGAAGTGGGGCAGGCTCCTCCCTCTGGTCATCACGCACTGCCTGCTCGACGCCGTCGTGTTCGTCGGCTACCCGTGGGTGGCGGCCGCGTTCCCCCAGCTGTTCCGGTGACGGCGGCGCACTGCGCTGACTCGCGCGCACGCTCCGCTGCACCGCGTACCCCCTGTCCGGGCGTCAGCGACCTCACGGACACCGTGCACCCCATTCATGGGGACGCACAGCAGATCCACAGCGCTCCGCGGACAGCGGCGTCGCCGCCGGCCGTACCGTGAGCACATGAGCATCCCCGAGGTCGGCGAACCCGCACCGGCGTTCAGCCTGGCCGGCACCGTCGTCCGCGACGGCACGCGCACCGACGGCGTCTACGACCTCTCCTCGCAGATCGGCCGCACCGTGGTGCTCGCGTTCTACCCGGGCGACGCCACCCCGGTGTGCAGCGCGCAGCTGTGCAGCTACCAGGAGGAACTCGACGACTTCGACGACCTCGGAGCGGTCGTGTGGGGCATCAGCCCGCAGGCGCTCGACTCGCACGAGGCCTTCGCCCGCGGCTCCTCGCTGACCTTCCCGCTCCTGAGCGACCCGTCCGGCGCGGTCGTCCGGTCCTACGGCGTCCGCGCCCCGGGGATCGGTCTCCGTCGGTCGGTCTTCGTCATCGGACCGGACGGCATCGTACGCTGGCGGCACATCGGTCTCGTCGGGCTGCGGTTCCCCAAGGCCGAGGTCATCCGCGAGCAGATCGAGCAACTCGTCTCCTGACGGCGTGTCGATCTCCGGAATCTCCCAGCCTGGGGTATTGACACCCGAACGGGGGTCCGGGGACCATTGGTGGAACGAGAGGTCCACGTAGGACTTGCCTCCCCGGAGAATCGGGTCATCCGGAGATACGCGCCGGTGTGTCACACCCGCTCCCCGGATGTCTCCGGGGAGGCACTCTCGGAACACTCGATCGGTCTCTCCTACGCTGTGTGCGTGACCGTCATCGTCGCGCCCGGGATGCGCGTGCTCGCCCTCGTGCTCTGGGCCGCCTCCGTCGCGCTCGTCCCCCTCGCCCTCGTCGGTGACGGATCGCCCTGGCTCGCCCCGATCCCGAGCGTCTTCATCGCGTTCCTCGCCTGGGCCGTGCTCTGGCGCCCCCGCATCGAACTCACGCCCGACGCACTCCGCGTCGTCGACGTCCGCCGCACCAGCACCTACGCCTGGAAGCGCGTCACCGAGGTCCGGACGAAGTACGGCCTCGAGGTCGTCACCAGCGAGGGCGTTCGCCGCACCTGGATCGCGACACGGCCGACGGCCCGCCTCGCGGCGCACCGGCCGGGAGGCACGGCGCGGCTCACCGTCGACGGTGCGGCCGACGAGGTGCGCGCGATGGTCCCCGCGGCGGCCGTGCAGGACGGCCCGCCCCCGGCGAGCGTCACCGCCGCGCCGATCGCGCACCGGGCGCACGGCTGGTCGGTGCTCGCGCTGATCGTGCTCGGTCTCGTCGGGGCGATGGCGGCCGCACAGCTCTGAGCGCGTTCGACGCTCCGCACACGACGACACCCCCGACGCCGAGGCGCCGGGGGTGTCGTCGTTCGCGGTGCGTGCCGCGGACTACTTCTTGTAGCCCACGTCCTGCCACTTCACCGAGGACTGCTGGAACTGCGCCGGACCGTAGTTCACGAGGTCCTTGCGGACGCCCCACGCGTAGGGCTCCGGGAACAGCGGGATCGTGCCGGCGAGCGAGACGATCACCTTGTCGATCGCGTTCGCGTCCTTGATGCGGGCATCGGCGTCGAGCTCACCGTTCGCGGTGTCCCACAGGCCGCCGAGCGAGTCGTCGGTGATGCCCATGTAGTTCTGGCCCGAGTTCGCCGGGTAGTAGATCGACTTGGTGGACGACACCGGGAACGGCGTGCCCTGCCAGGCGAAGTACGTCGCGTCGAAGTCGCGCGTCGTCGTGGTGATGTACTTGGTGAAGAAGTCGTCGGTCGGCACGGTGTCGATCGTCACCTTGAAGCCGGCGGCCTTGGTCTGCTGCTGCACGAGCTGCGCGATGTTCGCCGAGTTCTGGTTGTCGGACGGGATCACGAAGCGGACCGACAGCGTCTTGCCGCCCTTCGCCGCGTAGCCGTCCGAGCCGATCTTCCAGCCGGCGTCCTCGAGCTTCTGCTTGGCCTTATCGACGCTGTAGCCGTACACGCTGGAGGCGTGGTCGGTGTAACCCTTCTGACCCGGCAGGTAGATGAGGTTGTTGAGCACCGTGACCGGGCTCTTCACCGGCGACAGGATCGCCTGGGCGAGGGTCTGTCGGTTGATCGCCTGCGCGAACGCCTGGCGGACCTCCTTGTCCTTGAAGACGTCGGAGGTGCCGTTCAGGGTGATCTGCCGCTGCGTCGTGCCGAGCGAGCGCTCGATCTTCGAGTCGCTGCGGGTGTTCGCGGTCTTGAAGTTGTCGGCGGAGCCGTTCAGGTTGAACGCGTCGAACTCCTTGTTGGCGTACGCCTGGGCGACACCGTCACGCGACACCGTCTTGAAGACGATCGTGTCGAGCTTCGGCGCGTCGCCCCACCACTTCGCGTTCTTCTCGAACGTGAGGACGCCACCGTTGCTGTCGAACGACTTGACGATGTACGGACCGCCCGAGACGTAGGTCTTGCCGTCGGCCGCGTACGGGCCCTTGGCCCACGCCTTGTTGAAGTGGTCGGGGGTGTCGACGGCCCAGTAGGGGTAGATCGTCCCGAGGACGCTCGGCCAGTCGGCGTTCGTCTTCGAGAACGTCATGACGACGTCACGCTCGTCCGAGCCCTGCTTGACCGACTCGACGTCCTCCCACACGTTGGTGGCGAGGGGCGCGAAGGCCTTGTTGGTCCCGTTGAGGGCCTTCCAGTTGGCCTCGACGTCCTTCTCGGTGATCGGGGTGCCGTCGGACCAGGTGGCCTTCGGGTTGATCTTGATCTCGACGGTCTGCGGGGAGTCCTTCGTCAGCTCGACCGAGGTGGCGAAGTCCTTGTTGACCTCCCACTCGCCGTTCTCCTTGAACTGGATGAACCCAGGCAGGTAGACACCCGAGATGGTGGCGTCGTCGACCGTGCCGGAGTCGAGGTTGCTGACCTGGAAGTTCGCCGGAGCCGAGTCGATCGGCAGCGTGAGTGAGCCGCCGTCCTTGATGTCGCTCCGGTCGGCAGTCGTCCAGCCCGTCGACTTCAGCGTCGACTGGGCGACGGCCGAGCTGCTTCCTCCGGCGTTCCCGCCGCCCGAGCAGCCCGCGAGCACGAGTGCTGCTGCGGCTGCCGTGGCGAGCACGGCCGTCGTCTTGATCCTCATTCGCATGGCGAGGATTCCCTTTCCGTGTGGTTCGCGCCGAGGCGCAGACGCGCGGCAGCCCCCGGCTGACACGCCTGTTGGTGAAGAACCCTGGCACACGTCCACCGTCGAAGCGGGCGTTCGTACGAGATCGAAACATGCTCGTAACGCGGGCCGCATAGCGTCGCTGTCGATCACCCTCCGCGGTCCGGACCCGTTAGCCTGTCCGGACCGAACAACGCCGTCCGGACGGACGGCCGCACCCAAGAGGTCCCCGTACATGCTTGCTTTCCTCGCGAAGCGGATCGTCAACTACGTGATCCTGACGATCGTCGCGACGACCCTCGGTTACATCCTCGCCAGCGCGACGCTCAACCCCGCAGCACGGTTCCTGGGCCGGAACCCCGCGGTTCCCCAGGGCACCATCGACGCGTCGCTCCAGAAGCTCGGCGCCGACCCCAACGTGCCGCTCCTCGTCCGCACCTGGAACTGGTGGGTGAACCTCCTGACGCACGGTTCCCTCGGGATCAGTTCGCGGGGGACCGAGGTCACCGCCGACATCTTCGCCCGGGCCGGCACCAGTCTCCGGCTCCTCGTCATCGGCACGCTGCTCGGTGCGCTCCTCGGCGTGCTGCTCGGCGTCTGGAACGCCGTCCGCCAGTACAAGGCGTCCGACCAGGTCTCGACCTACCTGTCGTTCGCGGTGCTCGCGACCCCGCCGTTCGTCATCGCGGTGGTCCTGATGATCCTCGCGACGACCACGAACAACGCCGTCGGCACACAGGTGATCAGCTTCACCGGCGAGTACACCCCGGGGGTGACGGGGTTCTTCCCGGTCCTCGGCGACCGGCTCGTGCACCTGTTGTTGCCGACGATCTCGCTCACGGTCGGAGCGGTCGCCTCGTACTCCCGGTACCAGCGCTCGGCGATGCTCGACGTCCTGTCCAGCGACTACATCCGGACCGCGCGGTCCAAGGGTCGGACGCGGGCATCCGCCATCATGCGACACGGGGTCCGCGTGGCGCTCATCCCGATGTCGACCTTCTTCGCCTACTCGTTCGGCCTCATTCTGACCGGTGCGAGCATCACCGAGCTGGTCTTCAGCTGGCACGGCATGGGTGAGTACTTCGTCCAGAGCATCAGCAACAACGACATCAACGCGGCAGCCGGCACGATCCTCTTCACGGCGATCCTCGTGCTCATCGCAGGCACCCTCGCGGACCTGCTCTACGCCGCGCTCGACCCGCGAGTGAGGGTGTGACCCGTGTCCGTACTCGACCCCACGACCACGACCACCGCCGGTGACCCCGGCGACGGCAAGGCCGGCGAGCCGGCGCACGTCGTCGAGGTGAAGGGAGGCCGGACGCCGCTCTGGCGCAAGGTGTTCGGCACCTGGCGCGCCCGCATCGGCGGTGGCGCCCTCCTGCTCATCATCCTCTGGGCGTTCGTCGGCCCGTACCTCTACCACTGGAACGCGGTGGACTCGGACGGCCTGGCCTTCGGCATGCCGCCGAGCACGTCGCACTGGTTCGGCACGAACGACATCGGCCAGGACATCTACGCGCAGACGCTCGTCGGCCTGCAGAAGTCGCTGCTCATCGGCCTCATCGCCGGCCCGGCCGCGACCCTCATCGCGGGCATCGTCGGGGCCATCGCGGGCTACTTCGGCGGCTTCGTCGACCGAGCCCTCGTCTGGGGCATCGACCTGCTGCTCGTGATCCCGTCGTTCTACGCCCTGGTGCTCCTCAGCCCGCTGTTCAAGAGCCTCAGCTGGTTGGCGCTCATCATCGGTCTGGCGATCTTCGGCTGGATGATCATGGCGCGCGTGATCCGCGGGCAGACGATGTCGCTGCGCGAGCGCGACTACGTCAAGGCCGCGCGGTTCATGGGCGTGCCGTCGTTCACGATCATCCGTCGGCACATCCTGCCGAACGTCGCGTCGCTGCTCATCATCGACGCCACGCTGGGCGTCGGGGCGATGATCCTGTCCGAGAGCGCCCTGAGCTTCTTCGGCTTCGGCATCCAGGTGCCGGACGTGTCCCTCGGCACCCTGCTCGCCGCCGGCAGCCAGTCCGCGGTCACCCGGCCGTGGCTGTTCGTCCTGCCGGCCGCGACCCTGGTCGCCACCGTCCTCTCCACCAGCCTGCTCGGCGACGCCCTGCGCGACGCCATCGACCCCACCTCTGGAGCCAACCGTGACTGAGCCGCTGCTCACCGTCTCCGACCTCTCCGTCACGTTCAACTCGTCGACGAAGCCCGTGTACGCGGTCCGCGGGGTCGACTACACGGTGAACCAGGGCGAGTTCCTCGGCATCGTCGGCGAGTCCGGTTCGGGCAAGTCGGTGTCGTCGATGGCCGTGATGGGGCTTCTCCCGTCGTCGGCCAAGGTCGAGGGCAGCATCAGGTTCGGCGGTCGTGAGCTCCTCGGGCTGAACGACCGCGAGCTGTCGAAGCTCCGCGGCCGCGACATCGCCATGGTGTTCCAAGACCCCCTGTCGGCCCTGACACCGGTCTACACGATCGGCCAGCAGATCATCGAGGGGCTGCGGCTCCACGACCGGGCGCTCACCCCGCACGCCGCTCGCACCCGCGCCGAGGAGCTCCTGCGCGCCGTCGGCATCCCGAACCCGGCACGACGGCTCGACGCCTTCCCGCACGAGTTCTCCGGCGGCATGCGCCAACGCGCGATGATCGCCATCGCGATCGCGAACGACCCGAAGCTCATCATCGCCGACGAGCCCACCACGGCACTCGACGTGACGATCCAGGCGCAGATCCTCGACGTCCTGCAGAAGGCGAAGGACCTGACCGGTGCCGCCGTCGTCCTCATCACGCACGACCTCGGCGTCGTCGCGGGCAACGCGGACCGGGTCGCGGTGATGTACGCGGGCCGGATCGTGGAGACGGCCCCGGTCGAGCCGCTGTTCCGCGAACCGGTGATGCCGTACACGATCGGCCTGCTGCGGTCGATGCCGAACATGGCGTCGTCGCGAGCCGAGCGCCTCGTGCCGCTCGACGGCCGTCCGCCGCTCCTCACCCAGAAGCCGACCGGCTGCCCGTTCGCCGACCGCTGCCCTGCCGTGCTCGACGCCTGCCGCGAGGGCGAGCCGGCGCTGGTCGCACCGACGGTGGCCTCCAGCGCCGACAACCCGGTCCTGACCGGCACCACGCCGACGATCACGAACGGCTTCCCCGCCGACGAGCACACGGCCGCCTGCATCCGGCGCGACGAGATCGCCGCAGGCACGCTCGCCCGCTCCGAGATCTTCCCCCGCCCCGCGGACGTCCCCGAGGCGTCGATCGACCACGGCGACGAGGTGGTGCTCGAGCTCGACGACGTCGTGAAGACCTTCCCGCTCACCAAGGGCGCCGTCTTCCGCCGCCGGATCGGCGAGGTGCACGCGGTCGACGGCATCTCGCTGACGCTCAAGCGCGGCCAGGTCCTGGGCCTGGTCGGTGAGTCCGGTTGCGGCAAGACGACGACGATCATGGAGATCCTCGAGCTCGCCGGGGCGCAGCAGGGCACGATCAAGGTCAACGGCGTCGACACGAGCACGTTGACGAAGCAGGACCGCCGGGCGCTCCGGAGCGACATCCAGGTCGTCTTCCAGGACCCGATGGCCTCGATCGACCCGCGCCTCGACATCGGCTCCGTCATCGGCGAGCCGCTCACCGTGCACGGGGTCCCGAAGGACGAGATCCGCCGCCGGGTGCGTGACTCGCTCGAACTCGTCGGACTCGAGCCGAGCTACATCGACCGGTATCCGCACGAGTTCTCCGGCGGCCAGCGGCAGCGCATCGGCATCGCCCGGGCACTCATCGTGGAGCCCAAGATCCTCGTGCTCGACGAGCCCGTCTCCGCACTCGACGTGTCCGTGCAGGCCGGCGTCATCAACCTGCTCGAGGACCTCAAGCACCGCCTCGGCCTCTCGTACCTGTTCGTCGCGCACGACCTCTCGGTCGTTCGGCACATCGCCGACGACGTCGCGGTGATGTACCTCGGACGGATCGTCGAGTACGGGGAGGGCGACCGGGTGTTCGACGACCCGCAGCACCCGTACACCCGCGCGTTGCTCTCAGCGGTGCCCGTGCCGGACCCCTCGGCCGAGGCTGCTCGTGGGCGGATCCTGCTCGACGGTGACCTGCCCTCCCCCACGGACCGGATCGAGGGCTGCCGGTTCCGCACCCGGTGCCCGCTCTACCAACTCCTCGATGACGGTCGGCAGCAGCAGTGCCGTTCGGTCGACCCGAGGCTGCAGGACGTGCACGGTCGCGGTGTGGCGTGTGTCCAGACGGACCAGAACCACCTGCTCACGGAGCGCACCGCCGCCGTCACCCGCTGAGCAGACGGGTCGGGCGCGCCCCGTGCCTCCAGGCCGGACGCAGCTCGCCCCCTGGCACCGCACGGTGCCAGGGGGCGTCCTGCGCGGTCAGCGCTACTCGTCCGAGCCGGCCGCGAGGATCTGACGACGCAGCTCGCGCCGTTCGCGCTGGACGTCGGGGTCCGGCAGCGGCACCGCGGCGATGAGTCGCTGGGTGTACGGGTCCTGCGGGTCGCGGAGGATCTGGTCGCGCGTGCCGACCTCGGCCAGGTGCCCGTGGTGCAGCACCGCGATGCGGTCGGCGAGCACGTCGATGACCGCGAGGTCGTGCGTGACGAAGAGGCACGCGAAGCGGAACTCGCGCTGGAGGTCCTTGAGGAGCTCGAGCACCGTCGCCTGCACCGAGACGTCGAGGGCCGAGGTCGGCTCGTCGGCGATGAGCAGCTTCGGGCGGAGGGCGAGCGCCCGGGCGATGCCGATGCGCTGCTTCTGCCCGCCGGACAGCTCGTGCGGGAAGCGCGTCGAGTACGACGTGGGCAGCCGTACCGCCTCGAGCAGGGACTCGACCTCGCGCTCGAGCTCGCGGCCCTTCATGCCCTTGGCGAGGAGCAGCGGCTCGCCGATGGACTGGCCGATCGTCATGCGCGGGTTGAGCGACGACGAGGGGTCCTGGAAGACGATGCCCGCGTTCTGGTGGACCTTGCGGACGAGCGAGCGGGTCGGCTTCGACAGGTCGACGCCCGTCACCTCGAGACCACCCGAGGTGATCGGCAGCAGCCCGATGGCCGCGCGGCCGAGGGTCGACTTGCCCGACCCTGACTCGCCGACGAGGCCGACGACCTCTCCCTCGTGGACGGAGAGGTCGACACCGTCGATCGCGCGGAACGCCTTGACGCGGCCGCGGCCCGGGTACTCGATGACGACGTTCGAGAACTCGAGCACGGCCGGACCGAGCGTCGGCACGACGTCGGTGTGGAGCACCGGCTCCGCGCCGACGTGCACGGGCGCGTCGCTCTCGACGACGGACTCGAGGGTCTCGGTGAGGTCGATCACGGTGTCGCCGGCCTGGCCGAGGCGCGGGACGGCGTCGAGGAGCGTACGGGTGTACTCGTGCTTCGGCTCTGCGAAGACCTCGCGGACGGACCCGGTCTCGACGGCGACGCCCTGCTGCATCACGACGATCCGGTCCGCCAGGTCCGCCACGACGCCCATGTCGTGGGTGATCAGGAGGACCGCGCTGCCGAGCTTGCCCGCGAGGTCGCGGATGAGGTCGAGGATCTCGGCCTGCACCGTCACGTCGAGGGCCGTGGTCGGCTCGTCGGCGATGAGCAGCTTCGGGTCGCAGGAGATCGACTGCGCGATCATGGCACGCTGCCGCTGGCCGCCCGAGAGCTGGTGCGGGTACGAGTTGAACGCCTTCTGCGGGTCGGGCATCTCCACGAGCGTCAGCAGCTCGATGGCGCGGTCCTTCGCCTCGCTCGGCGAGATGCCGTAGTGGATCCGGAGGGTCTCGACGATCTGCGAGCCGACGGTGAAGACCGGGTTCAGGGCCGTCATCGGCTCCTGGAAGATGACCGCGATCTCCTTGCCGCGGTACTCCCGGAGCTGCGCCGACCGCAGGCCGAGGAGCTCCTTGCCGTTGAACTCGATCGAGCCGTTCACGCGGGCGTTCCGCGGCAGGAGCCCGAGGATCGACATCGAGCTCACGGACTTGCCCGAGCCGGACTCACCGACGAGGGCGAGGACCTCACCGGAACGGATCTCGTACGACAGCTTCTTGACCGCGGGGGTCCAGACGTCGTCGACCGCGAAGTCGACGTCCAGTCCGGAGACCTTGACGACGGGGGTGCTGGTGGCGGCCGGGGTGGTGGCCGCGGAGGCGGGCGTGCTCAACGACGTCCGGTCCTTTCCCGACCGCTCGTGGCGGCCGCGTGGGTGGTGTTGGTGGGGCGCTGACGACGGAGCGGCAGGCGTCGGGTCACGGGGCCCTGACCTGCGACGATGGAGGCATGCCTGCTTCCCCGTCGACGCGCGATGTGTTCGTGTCCAAGTTCAACCGCGGCCTCGCGATCGCGCTCTGGCTGATCGTGGCCCTGCTCTTCGCCACGACGACCGCGACCGACACGACCTGGTCGGACCGGGCCCTGGCCGTCGTGCCGTCGCTGTTCGGCGTCGCACTGGGCTGGATCGTGCTCTGGCGACCGCGGATGACCGTCGACGACGACGGCATCGAGGTCGTCAACGTGTTCCACACCGTCCGCGTGCCCTGGGCGGCACTCGTGCACGTCGAGACGCGCTTCGCCCTCACGCTCGTCACGCCGGGTCGGCGCGTCTCGGTGTGGGCGGCCCCCGCGCCGGGACGTGCCGGCGTCGCCCTCGCCCGTCGCCAGGAGCAGCGTCACGGCCGCAGTGTCCCGGACCTCGACGGCGGACACCGACGGGCCGGCGACCTGCTGTCCACGGCGTCCGGCGACGCCGCGTACCTCGTCCGGCACCGCTGGGAGGAGCTCCGCGAGCGCGACGCGATCGAACTCGGCACGGCCGACGCCGTCCGCGTCCCGGTCACGCTGCACTGGGCGTCGATCGCGTTGCTCGCGGTGACGGCCGTCGGCGGCTGGTTCGCCGTCGCGGCACGCTAGGAGGGCGCGGGACATCACGCGCTGATCATCTCCGAGCCGGCGCTGTTCTGCGGCTCCCGCGTCTTGCGGAGGCTGAACCGCTTCGAGCGCGGGTCGAACGCGTCGCGCAGGCCGTCACCGATGAAGTTCACGCAGAGCGCGAGCAGCACGATGAAGGAGGCCGGCCACCAGAACAGGTACGGGCGGGTCTGGAATGCCGACTGGTTCTGGCTGATGAGCAGGCCGAGGGAGGAGTCCGGCGCCTTGATGCCGTAGCCGAGGTAGCTGAGCGCCGTCTCGAGCAGGATCGCGGAGGCGATGAGCAGCGTCGCGGAGACGATGATCACGCCGATCGCGTTCGGCAGGATGTGGCGGAAGATGATCCGCGCGTCGGACGCCCCGGCGACCCGGGCCGCCTCGACGAACTCGCGTTCACGGAGCGAGAGGAACTCGGCGCGGACGAGTCGGGCGATGACCATCCACGACACCAGGCCGAGCAGGAGCGCGAGGCCCCAGGCGCCCAGGCCGTTCGCCGTCTTGCCGACCACGGCGCCGATGACGATCGCGGGGATGACGATGAAGATGTCGGTGATGCGCATGAGCACCGCGTCGACGGTGCCGCGGAAGTAGCCCGCGATCGCGCCGACGACGACGCCGATGAACGTGGCGAACAGGCCGATCACGATCATGACGAGCACGGAGTTCTGGATCCCGCGCATCGTCAGGGCGAAGTAGTCCTTGCCGATGCGGTCCTGCCCGAACGGGTGGTCGGCCGTCGGCGCGCCACCGTTCTGGAGGTCCTCGAGGGCCTTGTACGAGTAGTGCCACCAGCCCGGGATCGGGCCGAGGCCGACCGCGGACACGGCGAAGACCAGCACGAGGACGTACACGATGAGTGCGATGACCGCGAGCTTGTTGGCGAGGAAGCGGCGGAGGATGATCCGCCCCTGGCTCTCCCCGACGCGCTTCTCGTGCGAGTCGGGGGTCTGGCCGACGTCGGTGCCGTCGCCGATGTTCGGCTCGAGCGGCGCGCCGCCCTGGATGGTGCTCATCGGTGGTCCTCCTGGAGGTGCAGGTCCGTCAGGCTGGTCGGGTCCGTGACCGCGGCGTCGGCGGTCATCGGACACGCACCCGCGGGTCGAGGGCCGAGTAGGCCAGGTCGGCGAGGAAGTTGAACGCGATCGCCGTGATCGCGATGACGAGGAAGTACCCCATCACCGGGTTCACGTCGGTGATCGACAGGCCGCTGTTGAACAGGCTGCCCATGCCCGAGATGGCGAACACGCGCTCGGTGATGATCGCACCGCCCAGCAGCGCACCGATGTCGGTGGCGACGAGGGTCGCGATCGGGATGAGCATGTTGCGGAGGGCGTGGCGGACGATGACGGTGCGCTCCGGCAGGCCCTTCGCACGTGCGGTCCGCACGTAGTCCTGGTCGAGGACCTCGAGCATGCCCGATCGCGAGTACCGGGTGTAGCTCGCGAAGCTGATGAGCAGGAGCGAGATCGTCGGCAGCAGCAGGTGCGTGTAGGTGTCGATGCCGGTGATCCAGAAGTCGCCCGTCAGACCGGGCGTCTGCGAGCCGACGGTCGCGATCGGACGGGACACGTAGTTCTGCGTGTAGTCGATCCAGGATCGCATGAAGCGGTCGAGCAGGATGACGCCGGCGCTGAGGAACGCGGTGAGTGCGCCGATGCGCATCATCAGCCCGCGGTCGTGGCCACCGACGAGGAAGCCCGAGATGAGCCCCACGGCGATCGTGGCGACGGCCAGGATCACGATCGTCCCGGCGGACGAGATGTTCAACAGGCCCTGCAGCGCGAAGTAGCAGATGATCGCGACGAGGACGTTGATGCCCGCGACGAGCCACGCACGCCGGTTCTTCGTGCCGGCGAGCAGCGTCACCATCGCCAGGCCGATGCCCGCGCTGAAGAGGATCACGAAGACCGGGCCGAGCGACGGGTCGGTGAACCAGCCCGTGGCCTGCATGAGCAGGAGCATGCCAGCGGTCACGACCGCGCTGATCGCGAAGACGATCAGGCGACGCTTCAGGATGCCACCGACGATCAACTGGATCACGAGACCGACGACGACGGCGATCACGACGAGGTTGACGGGAGGGATCTTCGGGTCGACGAGGAAGTTGTTGTAGTCCAGCGCGATGAACGACTTCAGGAGCACGGCCATCAGGAACGACGGCAGCGAGTACAGGAAGAAGCTGACGAGGGTGATCGAGTAGTCGAAGCCCGAGTAGACGCGCAGCGCGGTCACGACGCCGAGACCGATGCCGAAGATGATGGCGAGGATGAACGAGAACGTCACCAGCTGGATGGTGGAGCCGACGGCCTGCGGGAGCAGCTGGGCGACCGGCTGGTTCTGGAACGTGACGCCGAGGTCGCACTGGCCGATGACGCACTTGCCGACGCCGCTGATCCACAGACCCCAGCGGAGCGGCGGGATCAGGTCGAGGTGCTGCGCTGCGACTCGTGCGGCGATGAGCTGCTCACGGTTCGGCGAGTTGCTCTGTTGGAGGTCCTGCAGGGGGTTCCCCGCGATCGCCGCCAGGTTGTACATGATGAACGACGCGGCGATGAGGATGAGGACCGAGACGAGGATCCGTCTCGCGATGAAACTCACCATGGGCGATGGGTGCCTCTCCGGTGTGGTGGTTCGAGCTGCTGATCGTCCGATCGGGCGACCCGAGCAGCAAGGGTACTGGGTCCCGCCGCATCGTCGTCTTCGACGATGCTCAGCGGTGTGGGGCCGGGTCTCGGCCAGAGGTGGTGTGCCGGTCTGGGTCCCGGCTCACGGGAGGGCGCCGGACTCGTCGAGTCCGGCGCCCCCTCGTGCGTGGTGCTTGATCAGCGACCGGTCAGGGTCACTTGGTCCAGTCCCAGACGTTCCAGAAGATGCCCGTCTGGCCGCCGAAGTACTGGACGCCCTTCAGGTTCGAACCCGTGGCGAAGAGGCCGGGGCTCTGGAACAGGGGCAGGCCGTACGCCTTGTCGAAGGCGATCTTGTCGATCTCCATCTTCATGTCGTTCAGCTTGGACTCGTCCAGCGTGCTCTGGGTCTCGACAGCGAGCTTCGAGGCAGTGGCGTCGTTGAACTTGTTGTAGTTGCCCGAGTTGTTCGTCTGGAAGAGCTGCGGGATCGCGGCGTTGCCGGCACCCGGGTTGACCCAACCGAAGATCGAGGCGTCGTAGTCGCCGCCCGCGAGGAGCGAGGACCAGTCGGGCGAGCCGCCGTCGACGACCTTGATGCCGGCCTTCGCAGCCGAGGCCTGGATCGCCTGGAACGTGTCCACGCGGTTCGGGTTCTCGGTGTTGTAGAGGATCTTGACGGTCGGCGTGGCACCGTTGAGGAGCTTCTTCGCCGCGTCGATGTCGACCTTGCTGTACTCGGACGAGTCGTTGTTCTTGACGCTCTCGTCGTAGCCGTCCTGGCCGGGCAGGTAGAGCTGCGAGTCGAGGACCTTGGCGTCCTTGTTGATCGGGGTGACGATCGACTTCAGGATCTGCTCACGCGGGATCGTGAGGAGGAAGGCCTTGCGGACGTTCTCGTCCTTGAACACGGACGAGCCGAAGTTCAGGTCGAGGTGGTCGTAGGCGACCTGCGAGCCCTCGATGGTCTTCACACCGGAGGCCGCGTCGAGCGCCTTCACCGTGTCGGCCGAGGCCTGCGGCTGGATCGCGTCGACCTCGCCGTTCTGGAGGGCCGTCACCTGGGCGTTGGCGTCACCGATGAAGCGGACGACGAGCTTGCCGAACTTGACCTTGTGGTTGCCCGTGTACTCGGGGTTCGGGACGAGGGTCATCGACTGCTTCGGGGTCCACGCGGAGACCATGAGCGGGCCGCCCGAGACGAGCAGCTTCTTGTCGCTCGGCAGGCTGGTCTTGTCGTAGCCGGTGTTGACGAAGTCGGCGACCTTCTTGAGGACCGAGTTCGCAGCGGCGGGCTTGGCGGGGTCACCGGCGGGGGTGTCCTTGAGCGCCTTGAGGAGGTCGTCGACCGTGGTGCCGGCCTCCTCCGTCACGACGTGCGCCGGGAACTGGATGGGGTTCACCAGCTGCCAGTCGACGTAGGGCTCCTTGTACTTGATGGTGATGGAGTCCTTGGTGATGTCCGTCGGGTAGTCCGTCTTGAACGGCGACGCCGACGCGAGCGAGAAGTACTGCGTCCCGCTCGTGACCTTGCCGGTGCTCTCGTCCTGCGTCGCGGAGTCGTAGTAACCGGAGGCCTGTGCCCAGCCCAGGAGGAGGTCGTCAGAGGTGATCTGCTTGCCGTCGGACCACTTCGCGTCCTTGTTCAGCGTGTACTTCACCGTCAGCGGGTCGTCGCTGAGCTTCTTGACGGTGCCGAGGTCGGTGTTCGGCGTGATCTTGTAGTCCGACCCCAGCGTCACGAACTGCGGCTGGGTCATGTAGTTGATCATGCCGTTCATGTCCAGGTTGCCCTGGGGGGTGTTGTAGTTGAACGACGTGACTTCGTTGACCTGTGCGACGGTGATGGTCTTGTTCGACGCCGAACCCGACTCGTTGGCGCTGGGAGAAGTGGTGCAACCGGCGAGGGCGATCGCGGCCGCCCCGGCCAGGGCGACGGCGCCGAGCAGCTGGCGCCCTCGCTTCTTGGTGATGTTCACTCTGTGATCCTCCTGATGGAATGTGACCGAACACGACAGGAGGCAGGCTCCACGGCGCGTTCGCAAGAACCATAGGTGTCCGTCGGAGGGGCCTCAAAATCCCGGAAGAAGTTGTTACACACCGGAAACGTAGCCTGCGGATCGTTGCGTGAGACTGTGGAAACCTGCGTCTGCGGGCCAGGATGCGCAACGTGGGTGCTTGACTGCGCCCGCGATTGTCCGCAGTCTTGCGGACACACCTCCCGAGGGTGAATGGTCGCGGAACGCTCGGCGGCCAGTTCCGGACGCGTCGGACCGTGGTGGCCGTAGCGTGGCAGCGTGCTCGCCAACGACATCCACCACCTCCACGTCCCGTCTTCTCCGACCCTCTCCGGCGACCCGCGCACCGGCGGTGCGGCCTTCGTCTCGGTGTCCCGTCCGGACGTCGACGCCGACACGTACCGCACCACCGTCGAGCAGGTGACCGCTTCCGGGCCCGTGCGCTGGACCGCGGGCGACCGTGACTCCGCTCCGGTGCTCTCGCCCGACGGCCGGTCGCTCGCCTTCCTCCGGGTCGTCACGGACGAGCACGGAGCCGACCGTCCGCAGGTCGCGGTCGCACCCGTCGACGGCGGCGAGGCACGCGTCGTCACCGCGCTGCCGCTCGGGGCCGGTGCCCCCGTCTGGTCGCCGGACTCCACGCGCGTCGCCGTGACGGCCCGCTTCCCGGAGCCGGGTCGGTACGGCTCCGCGGCCACGGGCGACGAGGACCGACGGCCCGCCTCGGCCGCCGAGGCCCCGCGCCTCATCACACGTCTCGACTTCCACGTCGACGGTGCGGGCTACCTGCTCGACAAGCCGCAGCAGGTCGTCGTCGTGGATGTGACCGACCGGGACGCCGAGCCGGTCCGGACCGCGCTGACGAGCACCACCTGCTCGCTCGGCTCCCCCGTCTGGTACCCCGACGGCAGCGCCCTCCTGGTCGTCGCTCCCCGTGCCCTCGGCGAGCGGGAGACGCACGACGACGACCTGTACCGCGTCGACGTGGCCGACGGGTCGCTGTCGCTCGCGATCCGTTCCGAAGGGTCGATCGGCTCGGTGGCGGTGACGTCGACCGGCTCCGTCTTCTACACGGGCGCAACGCACGCGGACGGCCAGGTCGTCGCGGAGCCGCAGGGACTCTGGCGCGCCGACCACGGGTCGGACCCGGTGCTGCTGACCGCCCGGGAGACGGTCGACGTGACCGGGACCCCGGTCGTGCACGGGGCCGATGTCCTCGTCGCGGTGCTCGACCGCGGCACGGTCGGCGTCCGCCGGGTGCCCGGCGCCGCCGACGCGCCGCTCGGCCTCGACGAGCTCGAGGTCGTGCTCGGCGGGCACATCGTCGTGTCCGGGTTCGACGTCGCGGGTGACGTGCTCCTCGCGACCGCCGCGACCACGGCCTCCCCGGGTGAGGTCATCGTCGTCGACCTCACGAGCGGCACGAACACCGAGCCGACCGCCGACGCCGACCGGGGCGCGAACGCCGAGCCGACCGTCCTCACCGACTTCGCGGCTCCCCTCCGCGACACCGCGACCGCTCCTGGTGTCCGGCGCATCGAGGAGGTCACCGGCACCTCCCCGGACGGCACCACGGTGCACGGCTGGGTCGTGCTGCCGGAGGGCGACGGCCCGCACCCGGTCCTCCGCGTCGTGCACGGCGGACCGTTCGGCCAGGACACCTGGGCGTTCTTCGACGAGGCGCAGGTCTACGCGAGCGCCGGCTACGCGGTCGTGATCGGCAACCCCCGGGGCTCCGGTGGCTACGGACTCGACCACGGCCGCGCGGTGATCGGCGCGATGGGGACGGTCGACGTGGACGATGTGCTCGCCCTGCTCGACGCGGCGCTCGAGCGTCCGGACCTCGACGCGAGCCGGGTCGGCATCATGGGCGGTTCGTACGGCGGCTTCATGACGAGCTGGGTCGCCGCCCACCACGGGGAGCGCTTCGTCGCAGCGTGGAGCGAACGCGCGGTCAACGCCTGGGACTCCTTCGCGGGCAGCTCCGACATCGGCTGGTTCTTCGCCGACGCGTACGTCGGGGCGGACCCGGAGGAGCAGCGCCGCCGCAGCCCGCTCACGTACGCGGCCCAGGTGTCGATCCCGTTCATGGTCGCGCACTCCGAGGAGGACTGGCGCTGCCCGATCGAGCAGGGGCACCGGCAGTTCGTCGCACTCAAGCGGGCCGGGGTCGACGCGTCGCTCCTCGTGTTCCCCGGCGAGGGCCACGAGCTCTCGCGCTCCGGGCGCCCCCGCCACCGCGTGCAGCGCTTCGAGCACGTCCTCGCCTGGTGGGCGCAGCACCTGCCAATCGCGCCGGTCGCCTGACGCTGCTGACGACGGACGGGAGGCCCGTGGCGGATCCGCCACGGGCCTCCCGCGTGTTCACTGGCGCGTCGCGGACGACGCGGGCCGCTACGCGAACGCCTCCACCGGAGGGCACGCGCACACGAGGTTGCGGTCGCCGTACGCCTGGTCGATGCGGCGCACCGGCGGCCAGTACTTCCTGGTGCTGATGCCCGGCAGCGGGTAGACCGCCTGCTCGCGGGTGTACGCGTGCGTCCACTCCCCCGAGATCACCGACGAGGCGGTGTGCGGCGCGTGCACGAGCGGGTTGTCGTCCGCGCTCCACTCGCCCCGCTCGACGGCGGCGGCCTCGGCGCGGATCGCGAGCATGGCGTCGACGAAGCGGTCGAGTTCCGCGAGGTCCTCGCTCTCGGTCGGCTCGACCATCAGGGTGCCGGCCACCGGGAACGACATCGTCGGCGCGTGGAACCCGTAGTCGACGAGGCGCTTCGCGACGTCGTCCACCGTGATGCCCGTGCTGTCGCGGAGCGGCCGGAGGTCGAGGATGCACTCGTGCGCGACGAGCCCGTCCTGCCCCGTGTAGAGGACCGGGTAGGCGTCGCGGACCCGTGCGGCGATGTAGTTCGCCCCGAGCACCGCGACCTCGGTCGCACGGGTGAGCCCCTCGAGCCCCATCATCCGGACGTACGTCCACGTGATCGGCAGGATGCTCGGGCTGCCGTACGGCGCGCTCGACACCGGGCCACCGGCGTGCGCGAGGCGACCGTCCGAATCCGCCGCGGTTGCGCCGGAGCGACGGTCGGCCTGCTGCGCCATCGGGTGGCCGGGCAGGTACGGCGCGAGGTGCGCCTTCGCCGCGACGGGCCCGACGCCGGGGCCGCCGCCGCCGTGCGGGATGCAGAACGTCTTGTGGAGGTTCAGGTGCGAGACGTCGCCGCCGAAGTCGCCGAACCGGGCGTGCCCGAGCAGCGCGTTGAGGTTCGCGCCGTCGACGTACACCTGACCGCCCGCGTCGTGGACGGCGGCGGTGATGTCGGTGATGTCGTGCTCGTAGACGCCGTGCGTGGACGGGTACGTGATCATCAGCGCGGCGAGCTGGTCGCCGTGCTGTGCGGTCTTCGCCCGGAGGTCGTCGAGGTCGACGTTGCCGTCCTCGTCGCACGCCACGACGACGACCCGCATGCCCGCGAGGACGGCCGACGCGGCGTTCGTGCCGTGTGCGCTGGACGGGATGAGGCAGACCGTGCGCTCGGTGTCGCCGTTCGCGAGGTGGTAGCCGCGGATCGCGAGGAGGCCCGCGAGCTCGCCCTGGCTGCCGGCGTTCGGCTGCAGTGACACGGTGTCGTACCCGGTGACCTCGGCGAGCCACGACTCGAGGTCGCCGATCATGTCGAGGTAGCCGGCGACGTCCTCGGCGGGCGCGAACGGGTGCACGTTCGCGAACTCGGGCCACGTCACCGCGGCCATCTCGGTCGCCGCGTTGAGCTTCATCGTGCAGCTGCCGAGCGGGATCATGCCACGGTCGAGCGCGTAGTCCTTGTCGGACAGGTGCTTGAGGTACCGCATCATCCGGGTCTCGCTGCGGTGCGCACTGAAGACCGGGTGGGTGAGGTACTCGCTGCTGCGCAGCAGACCGGCCGGGAGGCCCGTGGCTGCGTCCCGCACGGCGGTCTCGGTCGCCGGGACGGTCTGGTCCACCGCCCCGAACACGCCGGCGAGCGCCGTCACGTCGTCCGGCGTCGTCGTCTCGTCCACCGACACCTGCAGGGTGTCGGCGTCGACGAGGTGCAGCAGGTAGTCCCGCTCACGCGCGGCGTCGACGAGGGCGGCGGCACGACCGGCCGCGCGGAGCGTCAGGGTGTCGAACCACGCCTCGTGCACGACGTCGAGCCCGGCCACGCGTGCGGCGTCGGCGAGCGCAGACGTCGTGCGGGCGACCCGGTCGGCGATGAAGCGCAGGCCCTCGGGTCCGTGGTACACGGCGTACATCGACGCCATGACCGCGAGGAGCACCTGGGCGGTGCAGATGTTGCTCGTCGCCTTCTCGCGGCGGATGTGCTGCTCGCGGGTCTGCAGGCTGAGGCGGTAGGCCATCTGCCCGTCGGCGTCGAAGGAGACCCCGACGAGTCGGCCGGGCAGCTGGCGCTCGAGACCGGCACGGACAGCCAGGTACCCGGCGTGCGGTCCGCCGAAGCCGAGCGGCACGCCGAAGCGCTGGCTGGTCCCCACGGCGACGTCGGCGCCGAGGTCACCCGGGCTGGCGAGGAGCGTCATCGCGAGGAGGTCCGCGGCGACGACTGCGATGCCCCCGCCGGCGTGGACGCGCTCGATGGTGCGGCTCGGGTCGACGATGCGTCCGGAGGCGCCCGGGTACTGCAGGACGACGCCGAACGCGCCGTCGAGCTGCTCGTCGGTCGGGCCCTCGGCGGCGTCGAACGCGCGGAGCGTGATGCCCACGGCGTCGGCGCGGTGGTCGAGGAGCGCGCGGGTCTGCGGCAGGAGGTCGGCGTCGACGAGGAACGCGTCGCCCTTGACCTTCGAGGCGCGGCGGGCGAGGAGCATGCCCTCGACGACGGCGGTGCCCTCGTCGAGCATGGACGCGCCGGCCGTGGCCATGCCGGTGAGGTCGGACACCATCGTCTGGAAGTTGATGAGTGCCTCGAGGCGACCCTGCGAGATCTCCGGCTGGTACGGCGTGTACGCCGTGTACCAGCTCGGGTTCTCCAGGACGTTCCGCTGGATCACCGCGGGGGTGTGGGTGCCGTGGTAGCCGAGGCCGATCATCGCGCGCCGGACGGTGTTGCGGCCCGCCTTCGCGCGGAGCTCGGCCAGCGCCTCGGTCTCGCCGACGGCCGTGGGGATGACGGACGCGGTGACCGGTGCGGCGTGGATCGACTCGGGGATGGCGGTGCGGACGAGCGCGTCCAGGGACGGCTGGCCGACGGCGTCGAGCATGATCTGCTGGTCGGCGCTCGTCGTGCCGATGTGGCGGTCGGCGAAGGACGTCTGGAGGTTCTGCTGCGCGTCGCTCATGCGAGGGAGGCCCGGTACGCGTCGTGGTCCATGAGGTCCTCGGGGAACGAGGTGCCGTCGACCTTGATCTTGACGAGCCAACCGGCGCCGAACGGGTCGTGGTTGACGGTGTCGGGAGCGTCGACGACGGCGTCGTTGACCTCGACGACCTCGCCCTCGATCGGGGCGAAGAGCTCGCCGACGCTCTTGGTCGACTCGATCTCGCCGATCTGCTCGCCCGCGGTGGTGGCGGTGCCGACGGCGGGGAGCTCGACGAAGACGACGTCACCGAGCTGGTCGGCGGCGTGGTCGGTGATGCCGACGGTGACGGTGTCGCCCTCGACGAGCAGCCACTCGTGGTCGGCGGTGTACTGGAGTGCGGTCTGGTCGGTCACAGGTTCAGCCTCTCGGGGAACGGCGGTAGAAGGGGAACGGGGTCACGGTGCTGGGGATGGCCGTGCCACGGACGTCGATGTGCAGGACTCGGTCACCGGAGGACACCGCCTCCAGCGCAGCCGGGTCGACGAAGGCCATCGCGACCGGGTGGCCGAGGGTGGGCGAGAGTGCGCCGGAGGTGACGGTGCCGACGACCTCGCCGTCGAGCACCACGTCGTAGCCGGCACGCGGAGCACGGCGCCCCTCGGTGACGAGTCCGACGAGCACGCGGGCGCCCTCGGCCGGCGAGACGCCGGCGGCACCGACGAAGTCGCCCTCGGTCGCGACGACCCGGCCGAGTCCGGCCTGTGCGGGTCGGACGTCGGTGCCGAGCTCGTGCCCGTAGAGGGGCATGCCGGCCTCGAGTCGCAGGGTGTCACGGGCGGCGAGCCCGGCGGGGACGACGCCGCGGTCGGCGCCGGTCTCGAGCAGGGCGTCCCAGATCGTCGTCGCGACCGACGGGTCGGAGTAGATCTCGAACCCGTCCTCGCCCGTGTACCCGGTGCGGGCGACCAACACCTCGGCACCGTCGAACAGGGCGTGCAGCACGCGGTAGTAGCGGAGCTCGTCGAGGGGGGTCTCGGGCTGCAGTCGGTCGGCCACCACGAGGGCGTCGAGCGTGCCCGCGGCGGCGGGGCCCTGGATCGCGACGAGGGCGGTCGTGTCGGAGTCGTCGGAGACCCGGACGTCGAAGCCGTCGGCCCGGGAGGTCAGGGCATCGACGGCGACGGACCGGTTCGCGGCGTTGGCGACCACGAGGAAGACGTGCTCCTCGGTGCGGTACACGACGAGGTCGTCGAGGATCCCGCCGTCCTCCCCGAGCAGCAGCGAGTACTTCGCTCGGCCGACGGGCATCGCGCCGAAGGACCCGGCGAGCGCGTGGTCGAGGAACGCGACGGCGTCGGGGCCGGTCACGCCGATCTCGGCCATGTGCGACAGGTCGAAGACCCCGGCGGCACTGCGGACCGCGTGGTGCTCGGCGAGGTCGGACGAGTAGCGGACGGGCATCCGGTACCCGGCGAAGTCGGTGAAGGTGGCTCCGGCGGCTTCGTGCGCGGCCTCGAGCGGTGATGAACGCATGGCGGAGTTCTCTCGTCCTCGACGACACCCGACGACCGTCGTCGGGTGGGAACTCCCCCTCTGTCATGGGCCTGAGAGTTTCACCGCGGCCCGTGAGGTCCGTCGGCTTTCACCGTGGGCGAGGAGCCGGACCGACCGGTGGGTCGGGAGCACCTGCTTTTCAGAGTGGCCTGTCCGTCGCGGTGTTGGACCTGAGAGATTGGCGGGGACGTTGCTCCTTCGGTGCAGGACACCGGCGAACCGGGGTCCGGCGTCTCCCGCGACGGGTGATCGGCCGTGCTTCAGTTGTCGCCGTCGAGCATACCGCCGCCGTGTTTCCGGGAGGTGTCGTGCTCGCGATTCGACATCTCGTAGAATGCCCGGGTGGCAGGACAGCGATCGCGCCCTCGCGGGCAGCTCGAACAGGCGGTGCTCGACGCCCTCTGGTCGGCACCCGACGGCCTGAGCGCGCGGCAGGTGCTCGACGCGTTCCCCGAGCCGCGACCCGCCCTCACGACCGTCCTGACCGTGCTCGACCGCCTCGGACGCAAGGGCCAGGTCGAGCGCGAGCAGCACGACGACGCCCCGCTGACCTTCCGCGCGACGAACAGCCGGGAGGAACAGACGGCCTCCCTCATGTCGAACGCCCTCGCCGCCGCCACCGACCGCGAGGCCGCGCTCCTGCAGTTCACCGGCTCGCTCGCCTCGGACGACCTCGACGTCCTCCGCCGCGCCCTCGACGCCCGCTCCCGGGGCTGATCGGGAGCGTCCGTGGTCGTCGCCGGTGTCGTCCTGATCGTGCTCGCCCTCGCGGTCGTCGTCCTCGCGCCGCGCGTCCTGACCCGTTCGGCCTGGACGATCGACCGCCCCCGCACCGCGCTCGTGTCGTGGTCCGTCGCGGTGCTGCTCGGCGTCGCCGGCTTCGTCGCGGGCATCGCGCTCGTCGTGCTCGCGAACCGTCCGCTCACCGATCCGTTCGGCCTGGCGGCCTCGCCGTCGCACGGCCTCAACGTCGGGGTCGCCCTCGTCGCGGTGCTCGCGTTCGTCGTCGCGGTCCGCGTACGGCCCGGTCCGGAGCACGACGCCGTGCGCGAGGCGATGCGCTCCGGCGCAGCCCCGCACCGCGAGATCGCGGGTGTCCCGGTCGCGCTGGTCGAGGCCGACCACGCACTCGCGTGCGCGGTCCCCGGCCGCGCCGGCGGGGTGCTCGTCAGCACCGGGCTCGCGGACCAGCTCCGCACGGACGAACTGGAGGCCGTGGTCGCCCACGAACGCGCTCACCTGTCCCAGCACCACGCGGTCGCGGTCGCGGTCGCCGAGTCGATCGAGCGTGCGGTCCCGTGGGTGCCCGGTGCGCGCGCCATGGCGCGCTCGACGCGCGTCCTCGTCGAGTTCGCCGCGGACGACGCCGCCGCCCGGCGGCTCGGCCGCGACGCAGTGCGCCGGGCCGTGCTCGTGGCGGACGGGACGAGTGCGCTCGGGGTGATCCGCGCCTCCAGGCTGGAGGGTTAGGGTGGCGGCACCGTGAAGCCACTGACCGAAGCAGACATCCGCTCGTCGTTCGTCAACGCCACCCCGGAGGAGCTCGAGCAGCTCCCCATCCCGGGGCTGCACGAGATGCTCTGGGACGAGCGCGAGTTCCTCGGGTGGCGCGACCCGCAGGCCGCACGCCGCGGCTACATCGTGTCGTGGATCGACGACCTTCCCGTCGGCATCGTGGTCCGGTCCGCCGGCGGCTCGCTGCGTCCGGGCATCGCGGCGATGTGCTCGTTCTGCCACTCCCCGCAGCCGGCGACGCAGGTGCGTCTCTTCTCCGCGGCCCGAGGTGGGGAGTCCGGTCGGAACGGCAACACCATCGGGTCGTACATCTGCGAGGACCTCGGCTGCTCCATGCTCATCCGCACGGCGCCGCCGCACCTCAACCCGCCGGCGACGATCGCGATGCGCGGCGAGGCGCTGCTGCGTCGGGTCCGCAGCTTCACCGAGGACGTCGCGAAGACCGCGTAGTCGGCACAGCGCTGGGCTGCACCGACCACGCGGTCGGCGCGTTCACTGCTGGATGAACTCGAGGATGTCCCGGTTGAGGACGTCGGCGTGCGTCGTGAGCAGGCCGTGCGGGTACCCCTCGTAGATCTTCAGCGTCGCGTCCTGCAGCAGCTCGGCCTGCTTGACGGAAGCCGCCTGGTACGGCACCACCTGGTCGTCGTCGCCCTGCAGGACGAGCACGGGCACCGTGATCGCCCGGAGGTCCTCGGTCTGGTCGGTCTCCGAGAACGCCTTGATCCCCTCGAGGTGGGCGAGCGCGCTGCCGGTCATGCCCTGCCGCCACCAGTTCGCGACGACCGGCTCGGACAGCTCGACGCCGGGACGGTTGTAGCCGTAGAACGGGCCGGACGCGACTGCCTGGAAGAATTCGGCGCGGTTGGCCGCGAGGGCCTCACGGAAGCCGTCGAACACCGAGATGTCCGTGCCCTCGGGGTTGTCCTCGGTCTTGAGCATGAGGGGCGGCACCGCGGCGACGAGCACGGCCTTCGCCACCCGGCCCTGGGGCTGGCCGTACTGGGCGACGTAGCGGGCGACCTGGCCACCGCCGGTGGAGTGGCCGACGTGGACCGCGTCGTGCAGGTCGAGGTGCTCGACCACGGCCGAGACGTCGCTCGCGTAGTGGTCCATGTCGTGCCCGGTGTCGATCTGCGAGGAGCGCCCGTGCCCGCGGCGATCGCTCGCGACGACGCGGAAGCCCTGGGACAGGAAGAAGAGCATCTGCGCGTCCCAGTCGTCGGACGACAGCGGCCATCCGTGGTGGAACACGATCGGCTGGGCGTCGTGGCTGCCCCAGTCCTTGTAGTAGATCTCGGCGCCGTCGTCGGTGGTGATGAAGGCCATGCGTTCGTCTCCGGTCTCTCGTTCGGTGGTGGTCGGTGGGGTGCTCGGGTCTGTGGTCGTTCGTGCGCTCGTTCGTGCGCTCGTCAGCCGAGCTCGGCGATCGCGGTCGTGATGACCTCGGTCACCTCGGCGGGGTGCGAGTGCATCACGAGGTGCGGGGCGTCGAGCTCCACGACGGAGCGCAGGCCGGCGCGCTCGTACCCGAAGCGCTCGACGTCCGGGTTGATGGTGTGGTCCGCGGCGGAGACGATGCCCCAACCCGGCTTGGTCCGCCAGGCCGTCACGGACGCGGGCTCGCCGAACGCCACCGCCGAGAGCGGTCGCTGCGACACCGCGAGTACCTCCGCGGTCGCCCGGTCGATGCCGGCGGCGAACACGTCCGGGAACGCCTCGACGACGACCGAGACGTCGGTGCCCGGCTCGCCGCCCTCGACCGGGTACGGCGCGTACACGAGGTTCTGCGCGAGGTCCGAGTCCGGGAAGCCGCCCTGCAGCTGTGCCAGGCTCTCCCCCTCCTCGAGCGCGTAGCCCGCGACGTAGACGAGGCCCACGACGTTCTCGGCGACCCCGGCGACGGTGATGACGGCGCCGCCGTAGCTGTGGCCGACGAGGAGCACGGGTCCGTCGATCTGCTCAACGACGGCTCGGATCGCGGCCGCATCGCCCGACAGGCTCCGGTTCGGGACGGCAGGGACGCGGACGGTGAAGCCGCGGTCGAGCAGCAGCCGGGTCACGGGAGCGAAGCTCGCGGAGTCCGCGAAGGCTCCGTGGACGAGCACGATGGTGGGCGATGTCATGGTGGTGCATCCTCTCGTCGGTGCGGATGCGAGTGACGCTAGGGGTGCTGTGCCGGGCTGTCGTGCCCCTGCGAGTACCCGGCTCGGTACCGCGCGAGTCGGCTGCCGTCGGTGGGAGTCGTCACGTTGTCGCGCGGCGGTCCGACGAGGCCGTCGCTGCGGTCGGTGTCGCGGTCGGTGTCGCGTCCCTCGCCGCTGTCGGCGCTTCGGCTGGCTCCGCGACCGGCTCGCAGCTCGGCGAGCGCCCGTTCCCCGAGGCTTCCCGGCGCGCCGTAGCAGACGAGCGTGTAGAGCCCGGGGTGCGCCTCGAGCACCTGCCATCGCAGGTCGACCCATCCGTGGTCGGGGAAGAAGTTCGGAGCACGACCGGAGGTCATGGGGTGCGCCTCGTGCCGACGCCACAGGTCGGCGAAGTCCTCGTCGTCGAGGAGCAGCGCGATGATCTCCTGCCAGCGCGGGTCGGAGGGGTTGCCGTAGTAGCGCAGGCGGGAGACGGTCGTCCGCGCCCCCTCGACCCACGACGGCAGCGCCCTGACCTCGGGCGGCGCCTCGAACTGCATGAGACCGAGGTTGTTGCCGATCTCCATGTACCCGGGAGCGACGGCACGCATCAGGTCGTTGAGGACGAGGACGTCCTGGTTGCGGTCGATGATGTACGCCGCGGTGTGGTCCCAGAGCGTGATCATCTCGACGAGGTCCGGCGGAGGCGCCTCGCCGCGGTGGACGTCGTACACGGCCTCGGCGCCGGGGAGCGCAAGCCGCTGCAGGTAGGCCACGCCCGACCGGTCGAGGCGCAGCGCCCGGGCGAGCGACGCGCACACCTGCAAGGACATCTGGTGCCCGCTGCCCTGCTCCAGTCGGCGGTAGTACTCGACGCTGATGCCCGCGAGGCGGGCGACCTCCTCGCGCCGGAGCCCGGTGACGCGTCGCCGCGGATCGACGGGCAACCCGACGTCGTCCGGCGCGAGCGCCGCACGACGCGCACGGAGGAAGCTCGCGAGGGCGCTCTGCTCGTGCTGTCCGCGAGGGGTCTCCACGGTCCGATTCTCCCGGGTCCTGCCCGCCTCGCGCGACCGGTACCGACGTCGGGCGATGCGTGCCCGCGTCACGGGGACGAGCCGGGCCCCCGGACGGTCGGGGGTCGCCGGTACGGTGACGGCATGCCGTCCCGATTCACCGCCGCACGATGGGCCGTCGTGTCCGACGACGGCGACGGCCGCTGGCGGCTGACCGTCACCGACGAGGCCGACGACGAGCTCGGCACGATCGGGCTGGGCGTCGAGGGGTCCTGGGAACCTGACGTCGAACCGCACGTGCGGTTCGTGCTGGTGCAGCTCGGTCTCGAGCTCGCCGGGTCCCGGCCCTGGCAGGACGACGAGCTCGGACACCACCGGGCGCCGGTGCTGCCGCTCGCCTGACGGAAGCGGCCGACGCCGGGCCGACGCGGACACCGCGCGCGGCTCCTCGGTCGCCGCGCGCGGCTACTCGGTCGCCGCGACGAAGTTCCGCAGGATCTCGCGATCGTCGTCCGCCCGCGTCGCCCAGGACAGCTCGCTGCGGTGCTCGCTGCCCGCGAGCGGCAAGAGGGACACGGTCGACGGTGCGGCGAGCGCGGCGCTCTCCGGGACGACCGTGACCCCGAGCCCCGCGCCGACCAGGTGCAGCACCGTCGCCCAGGTCGTGGCCTCCTGCACGACGGTGGGGCGACGGCCGCCAGCGGTCACCGGCGCGAGGTTCCGTTCGGTCGCGAGCGCGCCGGCCTCGGCCGGGAAGAACACGAACGGGTCGTCGACGAGCTCGGGCCCCTCGACCTCCGACCGGCCCGCGAACCGGTGCGTGGTGGGGACGGCGGCGACGAACCGCTCGCTCCGGAACGGCAGCAGCCGGACGCGCGGATCCGGGTCGGGGTCGCGGACCACGGCGAGGTCGAGCTCCCCCCGGAGGATCCGTGCGACGAGGTGCGACGTGTAGCCCTCGGTCAGCTCGACCCGGACGAGCGGGAAACGCTCCCGGAACGCCTGCACCCGCTCGATCGGGCCGAGGGGCAGCGCGGACACGACGAAGCCGACGTCGAGTCGCCCGACTTCTCCACGGCCGACCCGCACCGCTTCGTCGAGGTCCCGCGCCGCCTGCTCGAGCAGCGACCGCGCGCGACCCTGCAGCACGCGGCCGGCAGGGGTGAGCGCGACGCTCCGCGAGGTCCGGACGAACAGGTCGATGCCGAGCTCCCGCTCCGTCCGCCGGATCTGCTGCGACAGCGCGGGCTGGGCCATGTGCAGGACGGCCGCCGCGCGTCCGAAGTGCAGTTCGTCCGCGACCGCGAGGAACGCGCGGAGTTGGCGGAGGTCGACATCCATGCACGCAGCGTATCGATCTGCGAGAACGAGTATTGGACCCGACCGGACCCGGTGCCGATCATGGATGCATGCCCGACACCACCGCTCCCGCCGCCACCGCTCCCGCCACGGTCACGATCGCCGACCTCGCCACGCAGGCCGACGCCGAGGCGTTCCGCACCCTCAACGAAGCGTGGATCACCCGGTTCTTCGCACTGGAGGACGAGGACCGCCGGTACCTCGGCGACCCGCTCGGCCACATCGTCGAGCCGGGCGGCGCGGTGCTCGTCGCCCGGCTCGCCGCGGACGCCGGCGGCGGCGCCGAGACCGTGATCGGCTGCGTCGGCCTCGCCCCCACAGCACCCGGCGAGTACGAGCTCGTGAAGATGGCCGTCTCCACCGACCACCAGGGGCACCGCACGGGTCGTCGCCTCATCGCCGCGGCACTGGGCCGGGCGCGGGAGCTCGGCGCCCGCCGGGTCGTCCTCGAGAGCAACTCCGGGCTCGCGAGCGCCGTGCACCTGTACGAGGCGTTCGGCTTCCGGCACCTCGAACCGCACGAGGTCGCGCCGAGTCCGTACGCCCGCGCCGACGTCCACATGCGACTCGACCTCGCCTGACCCCACGGTCCCCCTCGGGGGACGAACAAGCCGTCCACCTGACGACGCCTCACCACCGGCCGATAGCGTCGGCGGAGATGCGCATCCACGAACGGGCCGATGCCGACCAGGACGCCCTGGTCGAGGTCCTCTGGCGCGTCCACGTGTTCGGCTACCCCGCCGTCTGGCCGGACGATCCTGCCGCGTGGCTGGCGCCGACGGGTCTCCGCGCCGCGTGGGTCGCCGTCGTCGACGACCGGGTCGTCGGGCACGTCGGCATCGCCGTCCCGGCACCGGGCCGCATGCCCGAGGTCACACGGCTCTTCGTCGACCCGGACCACCGCGGTCGGGGCATCGCCGACGCGCTGCTCGACGCCGCGGAGCAGTCGGTGCCCGGCTCGCACCTCCGGCTCGACGTGACCGAGGACGCCCCCGGCGCCTGGCGGCTCTACGAACGGCGCGGCTGGTGTCTGACGGGCCGCGGACCGGCGGACTGGTGCACGCCGTCGGGCGAGGTCCCCACCCTCCGCTTCTACGCGAAGCGCATCGGCTGAGCGGGCCGTCCGGCGTGCCGGTCGTTCGGTACGCTCACGGCATGGCGACGTACGAGGTCCAGGCCGTCCGTGAGCGCGGCGCGTGGCAGGTGTTCATCGACGGGCTGCTCGTCACCGAGGTCACCCGCTGGCCGTCGGTCGGTCCCGTGGCGCGTGAGTTCCTCGCGATGGACCGCGACGACGACCTGAAGATCCGCGTGGTCGGTCGCAACCAGTACATCGACGACGACCCCGGCGAGGCCTGAGGCGCCGCGCCGCCCACGAGACTCGGGGCCCCGCCCACGAGACTCGGGGCCCCGCCCACGAGACTCGGGGCCCGGCCCACGAGACTCGGCGTGAGCGACGTCGCTCGCGTTCCGGAGCACGAGACGCGTCGCTCACCGCGAGTCTCGCACCCCCTACCACGGCCCGGCCGGCCCGGCCCGCCGCCGGCCGCGACTCACGCCACGTGCCAGACGAGCCCCTCCTGCGTGCTCGACGGGTACGCCGCCGCGATCCGGAACACCGCCTCGCGCAGCGTCTCCGGCGAACACGCCAGGTTCAGGCGCGCGAACCCCCGTCCCTCGGACCCGAACCCCAGCCCCGAGTTCAGGGCGACGTACGCGTGCTCCCGCAGCGGCACCGCCGGGTCGTCCCCGAGCCCGATGCCCCGGAAGTCGAGCCACGCCAGGTAGCCGGCACGCGGCCGGGTGTACACGACACCGGGCAGGTGCTCGGCGAGCAGTGACCCGAGCAGCCGTTCGTTCGCGACGATCCGCGCGACGACGTCGTCGAGCCACCCGGTCGCGAGGGTGAACGCCGCCGTGTTGGCGTGCAGCCCGAGGATGCTCGTCCGGCAGGCGACCTCCTCCCACAGGGTGTCGAGGAGCGCCGCGGTCCGATCGTCCCCGGCGACGATGACCGAGCACTTCACACCCGCGAGGTTCCACCCCTTGCTCGCACTCGTCACGCACACGCTCCGGGCGCCGAGCGGCTCCGCGACCATCGCGAACGGGGTGAACCGCACGCCCGGGTGCGTGAGCGGCGCGTGGATCTCGTCGCTGATGACGAGCACGTCGTACCGCGCGGCCAGTTCGGCGAGCGCCACGAGGTCGGCGCGGTCGTGCACGAGCCCGACCGGGTTGTGCGGGTTGCAGAGCAGGAAGACCCCGACGCCGTCGGCGAAGGCCCGCTCGAGGCCCGCGAGGTCGAGCCGGTAGTCGCCCCACTGTTCGAGGAGCGGCACCTCCTCGACCTGACATCGAGCCTCCTCCACCAGCTCGAAGAACGGCGGGTAGACCGGCGGCGTGATCGCGACCCTGCCACCGTCCGGCAGCGCCAGCCGCAGCGACTCGACGATGCCCACGCTCACGTCCGTCGCGAGGTACACCCGCCCCGGGTCGACGTCCCAGCCCCAGCGGTCGCGCGCGAAGCCGGCGAAGGCCGGCGCGAGCGGCCCGGGCCCGTCGAGGTAGCCGAGGTCGGACTGCTGCACCCGCTCGATGAGCGCCTGCCGGATCTCCGGCGCCACCTCGTGGTCCATCTCGGCGACGAACAGCGGCAGCACGTCGGGTGCGTACCGCGTCCACTTGATGCTCGTGCGGACCCCGCGGAGGTCCCCGACCGGGTCCTGCTCGTCGTGCGCCATGCGTCCCAGGATGCACCGGCCTGGAGGCACGGCGCGACTCCCGACGTCATCCTGCGTCGCGTGGGCACGCACCCTGGTCCCCCGCACCGGTCGCCGCCTACTGTCGGCGGCATGAGCACGAGCACCGCCGACAAGGCATCCACCCTCAAGCAGCTGCACGAAGCCCCCGAGATCCTCCGCGTCGTCAACGTGTGGGACGCGATCAGCGCGAAGGTGGTGAGCGACCTGCCGGAGACGCGGGCGATCGCCACCGCCGGACACTCGATCGCCGCGAGTCACGGCTACGACGACGGCGGCATGCCCCTCGACCTCGCCCTCGCCGGCGCCGCGACCGTCGCAGCCGCCACCGACCTGCCCGTCACCGCCGACCTCGACGACGGCTACGAGGACCCCGCCGAGACGATCCGCCGCGCGATCGGCGCCGGCATCGTCGGCGCGAACGTCGAGGACCGCCTGCGCCCCTTCGACGAGGCCGTCGCGCGGGTCGCGGCGATCACCGCCGCTGCCGAGGCCGAGGGCATCGCCTTCCAGCTCAACGCCCGCACCGATGCCATCGCCCGCGGCGGTGACCGCCCGATCGACGAGAGCATCGAGGACGCCATCGCCCGCGGGAAGGCGTTCCTCGACAACGGCGCCGCCCTCGTGTTCGTCCCGGGAGCGATCCAGCGCGACGTCGTCGAGCGGCTCGTGGACGGCCTCGGTCGGGGCAAGCTCTCCGTGATCGGCCTGCCGGGTGCCCTCCCCGCAGCCGAGTACGAGGAGCTCGGCGTCGCCCGCATCTCCTACGGCCCGCTGACGCAGCGCGTCGCGCTCCGCGCGCTGCGCGACCTCGCGACCGACCTGTACGGCGGTGGCGTCGTGCCGGAGGACACCCCGGCCCTCAACTGAACCGGCTGACGGCCGGGAGGCGCGGTGCGGGCCCGTACCGCGCCTCCCGGCCGCCTCGCCGTCTGCGCTACCGTCGTGCCGTGACCACCGACGTCGACGCCCTGCTGGCCCCGCCGACCGCCGTCGCCGCTCGCGCGCTCGACGTCGTGCGCGCATGGTCGACGCCCGCACTCGCCAACCACTGCCTCCGCTCCTGGGCATGGGCGACGGTCATCGCCGACGCCTCCGGGCTCGAGCCGGACCGCGAGCTGCTGTTCGTGTCGGCGATGCTGCACGACCTCGGGGTGACGCCGTCGTTCGACGCGCACGCGGTGCCGTTCGAGGACGCCGGCGGCGCCGTCGGCTCGGTGTTCGCCCTCGGCGCGGGGTGGGACGCGGCTCGGGCCCGCCGTGTCGGCGAGGTCATCGAGCGCCACATGTGGACCTCGGTGGACCCCGACGTCGACATCGAGGGGCACCTGCTCGAGGTCGCGACGTCGCTCGACGTGTCCGGCGCGGGGTTCGACCTCGTGCCCGACGCCGTGCTCCGCGCAGTGACCGCCGCGGTCCCCCGTCTCGACTTCTCCAGCGCCTTCGACGGGCTCGTCCACGAGCAGGCGGAGCGCAAGCCGTCATCCGCGGCCGCACGACTCGACGGCTCGGGCAACGTCGCCGTCGGTGGAGCACGCTGGGACGCGTTCCTGGCCTGAACCTGGACTTCTCCCCGAGTCCGCCGTATAGTGTTCCGTTGGTGCACTGCAGCGAACCCATCTGACTCGCGCACACCGACCGTCTCGACACCGATCCAACCGGGATCGCATTCCTCCGAGACCACCCTCGTCCAGACGGACGAGTCGCACGTCGACACACGACGTGCGCGCCAGCGGGCAACCGCGGACGACCCGGACCACGATGTCCGGGAGCGGCCGGCGGAGACCGCGACGGCGCCGAACGACTGAGAAAGACCAGCACCATGAACACGAACACCACCGTCGGCAACGACCGACTCAGCATCATCGGGACCGCACTCGCGGCGCCCGTCACCACGCCTGACAACATCGCCGAGTTCCCCGTCCGCGACGTCTGGACCGGCCGGGAGTACCTCGTCCGGATCGACGCCGACGACCTCGGGGTCTTCGTCACCGCCGGCGCCCGCATCGAGGTGCGCGGCGAGGCGGGCTGGACCATCCCCGGGCGGTCCTGGCGCGGCGAGGCCAGCCGGACGCTCCTGCAGGCGCAGGACGTCGCGGCCGGCGAGCTGCTGCTCGCTGCCTGATCGACTCGTACCCGAAGCGCGTCGCCGGTCCGCCGGCGGCGCGCTTCGTCGTCCGCGTCCGTCTGCTTCGTCGTCCGCCTGTGCTCTGCTTCCTCGTCGGCGCCAGCGCGCTTCGTCGCTGGTATCAGGGAGCGGGCGGGTCGTCCGCTCCGGCGAACCGCGTGCGCCCGTCCGCGTTCAGCGGCCGGGTGTCCCCCGCCCGAGCCGCCGCATCGCGGAGCCGCCGGACGAAGGCCGGATCCTCCGGCTCGAGCACGTCGTCCGGCGCGACCGAGACGACGAGCTCACTGGCCGGACCGATCAGGATCACCGTCTCCGTCAGCGAGCCGTCGAACCCGACGGACGGCACCGCGACGGTGTCGGTCCGCCCGTTCGCGCCGAGCACGGCCGCGTAGTCGAGGACCGCATCGGCGATCCGGTCCCCCGTCATGATGTCGACGTTCTCGTAGCTGATGTACTTCACCACTGCCCTCCCTCTGCGCGACGGTACGGCCACGGGGAGGGCCGCCCTCCGAGGTCCGCGCATCCGGGCCAGGGCGTACCCCGACCTCACGGGGTCCGAGGGCTACTGTCACGACGAGGACCGCGGAACCGACGCGGAGGACAGGGAGCCGACATGCCGAACCGTCTGGAGTGGGTCAGGGACGCCGAGGACCACTGGAAGGTGTCGTTCGGCGCCGACCAGTTGTGCGAGGTGACCCGGGCACGGCAGTACGTCGTCTCATCGCCCGACCGCTCGATCCGTGGGGCGCACTCGTCGCTCGAAGGGGCTCGCGCGCAGGTGCAGGCATACGTGCGGTGGAGCGGGCGGTAGGCAGGTCGGCACGCTCGACTACTCCTGACCGGACGATCTGCGGCGAGACGCGCTCAGGAGTTGCGCTGCTGCGGCGAGCACTCCCGGCACGAGCGCGAGAAGCGCAGTGGCGCCCTGTCCGTTCATGATCAGGACGCAGCCCGCGACGAGCGCTCCCACGGTGAGCACCTGTGCACCGACCACCCCGACCACGACTGCCGTCGCTTCCGCGCGACTCGTCCGCTCGAGCGCGTCTGAAGCGACTGCCTCCGACCGCACGTGGCAGGCGATCAACTCGCGAGCCGCACCCGGGACCAAGCGTTCGTAGCCAGCGAGGACCTGCGGCGCGGCTACCGGCCCGCTGAAGTGTTCCGCGAGCTTGAAGCCGAAGGCGCTGTCTGCCGCGAGGCCAGCGTTCGGCTCGACCGCTGCTGACGGAGCGCTTCCTGCATTCTCCGAAGGCGCGTGGTGTCCCCCGTCAGGCCCACGAACGCCCCGTGTGTCAGCGCTTGCACAACTCTCGTGTTCATGTCCCATCCTCGCCTCTCGGTCGCGAACGATCCTGCAACGGGCCGGACGTCACAGCCAACAAGTTGGAATGTCGCATTGACGGAACTGGCCGCTCACCCGCCTCGTGCTGGTGAGGTCGCGCCGACTCAGAGCGGCACTGCCTCGGCGAGCACATGTGCGAAGTGCGGATCGTCCCCGAGGTCATCGATCAAGAGGTCGACCTCGATACCGGTCAGACCTTCGACCGCGAGCGCGAAGCCGCCGAGGTCGAACAGGCTCGTCGATGACGTTGCGCCGACGAAGAGGTCGATGTCGCTGTCCTCGGTGTCGTGCCCACGAACAGCCGACCCGAACACGCGGACGTTGACCAGGTGATGCCGGTCGGCGGCGTCGAGGATCTCGTCGGCATGGAGCGCGAGAGGAACGCCCGGGCGGAGCCGGACTGTCCGCAGGATCCTCGCCAGCTCCGACGTTTCCGGGGTGCCGTCCCCGACTTCCCACGCGGAGAGCAGCGCGGGATCGATGTCGGCCGCCGCCGCGACGTCCTCCAACGTCATGCCGATGTCCGAACGGGCCGCACACAGGAGCGCGGCGACCTTCTCGTGAACCGTGTCCTCTTCCACCGACATCCCCGGTCAGTACTCGCCCTTGACCACGAAGTACGAGCCACGGATCGTCCCCGCGAGCTTCGACCGCTGCCGCACGAACTTGAACTTGTCCGCGAGTTCCTCCGGCACCTCCATGCCGTCGGAGAGCTTGAACCCGACCGCGCGCTTCCCGCCCGGCTCGAGCGTGTACAGGACGTTGATCGACAGACCGGACTCGTAGAAGACGTAGGTCCACCGGACGCCCTCGACCTCGAACTCGGTGGCCTCGAGCGGCGTCGACGCGATCTCGATGTCCCGCTCCCGGAGCACCCGGGCCACGTACTCGACGAGGTCCGGGACGTCCGCTGCTCGTTCGGTCGTGAACTCGAGGTCGTACTTGTTCGTGAAGTACCTCGCCTCGTTCGCCCGGAGACCGGCGAGCGCGTCCGCCACGGGTGACGACTCCAACCCGACGGTGGACACGTTGACGAAGTCGACGACGGACGACATGGCGCCTCCTGACTGTTCGGTGATCAGCGTCAACCTAGCGCTGCTACGCAAGCGAGCGCCACGCCGACGAGACCGTCGGCGTCACCGGACGGGGATCGCCAGGTGCCAGGAGCACGACCCGTGCGACGTCCTCGACGCCCTCGACCGCCGCGACCGGCCCGTCCACCAACACGACGGCGATCCGCCCCCGGTGCCGGAAGTCGATCGGTGTGCCGTCGCTCGCGCGGTCGACGCGGACGTCGAAGTCTGACCACCTGAGCACTTCGGACACCGACACGCCGCACTCCTCGTCCAGCTCACGGCGAAGCGTGTCGACGTCCGTCTCCCCGGCCTCGGGCGACCCTCCGGGCAGGTCGAGCCAGCCCGTGAACGGACCTCGAGCCTTCTCGACCGTCACGAGCCGGCCGTGTTGCAGCCATGCGCCGTACACGCCGAAGTGCTCGTGGACCGCCACCCGTCAGACCAGCTTCTCGAACACCATCGTCGCCTGGATGCGGTCACCCCCGCCGAACCCGGTGCTGCCCGAGGACGACGTCGTGATCGTGTGGAGGCGGTAGCCGAGTGCCGCCTGCGCGTTGATCGACCGCTCGAGTTCCGTGAGGTTGCCCGACCCGGTCCCGAAGAACTTCTCCTTGAGCACGACCTGCAGCACGACGTAGCTCATCCCCGTCGGCGCCAGGCGTGCCTGCCCACCGGCGGACGCCTCGGCCTGGATGCGTCCGATCACCCCGCCGATCCCCGGTGCGGGTGCGGCCGGGGGCTGCACCTGCTCCGTCCACGCCGTGCCGTCCCACCACCGCATGGTGCCGGACCCGTCGTCGTACCAACCCGCCTGCGTGTTCGTCATGCGCTCATCCTGGCCGAGCCCGGCGACGCCCCGCACCGTCCAGAACGGGGGTCCGACCGATCCATACTGGAGGGGTGACGACACTGCGAGGCACCCTGCGTTCGACCGAGACCCGCGAGGCCGAGGGCAGCGGCGACACCATCGGCGATGCACGAGAGGCTGCGATCGCGGCGCTCGACCTCGACGGGTTCCAGCTGCTCCAGGTCAACACCGTGACGAGCAAGGCGACGGGCGAGTCCACCGTGAAGGCGATCGCCCGCTCGACCGCGCTCCGGCCACACGAGGCGACGGGGGCGAACTACGACGCCGCCCTGGCCGCGTACCGGAGCACCGTGCCCGAGGGCTGGCAGGCACAGAACATGCACGAAGTGCAGGAGTGACCGGTCAGTCGAACCGGTGGCCGATCTGCGGGTCGTAGAGCGGCATCCCGAGGTCGGTGAACGCCCGGATCACGACGTTCCACTCCTCGGGATCCATGCCGTAACAGGTCGCGACGACGGCCTGCGGCAGATAGCCCACATCGATCGCACCCCGCTCGCCCGGACCGGCGAGCATCGTCTGGTTGCCCCCGTCAGCCCGGGCGAGCTCGACCGTCCACGTCGGGAACGCGGCGATGATCGCGCGCTCGGCACGGCCCGCGTCGAGCGGCTCGAGGCCGTCGACGGTCACGCCGTCTTCCAGCAGGGACGAGTAGACCGCAGCGGAGTCGAGCGCACGCTCGGCCCGCCAGAAGACGAACTGCTGGCTCATCGATCCCCGACTAGTTGTTGAACCACGATTCCACCACGTTCCGTCGCGGCTCGACCTCAGCGCGGATGGGTCCCGAAGAACGCGGTCACGATCGTGATCACACCTCCGATGCCGAGCATCGCCCCCAAGAGCCGCACCCAAGCAGTGCCCCATCGAGCTTGCGGATTCCACGCCAGGCCCGCCTTCTCAGCCGCCAGCGCGAGTCTGATCACCACCCGCGGGAAGGCGACCACGAAGGCACCCCAGAGCACAAGTATCGCCCCGACAACAAGTTGGAACACGGTGCCCACGGGGGCGACGGTACTCGACCTCGGGATGTCGGGCGACTAGTTGTTGAAGCGGAACTCCACCACGTCGCCGTCCTGCATGACGTAGTCCTTGCCCTCGATCCGCGCCTTGCCGTGCGCACGGGCCTCGGCGATCGAGCCGGCCTCCATGAGGTCCTCGAACGAGATGACCTCGGCCTTGATGAAGCCCTTCTCGAAGTCGGTGTGGATGACCCCGGCAGCCTGGGGCGCTTTCCACCCCTTGCCGATCGTCCACGCCCGCGACTCCTTCGGCCCGGCCGTGAGGTAGGTCTGCAGCCCGAGGGTGTCGAAGCCGATGCGCGCGAGCTGGTCGAGCCCGGACTCGGTCTGCCCGGTCGACTCGAGGAGCTCGGCGGCGTCCTCGGGGTCGAGGTCGATGAGCTCCGACTCGATCTTCGCGTCGAGGAACACGGCCTGCGCGGGGGCGACGAGCGCGGACAGCTCGGCCTTGCGCGACTCGTCGGTGAGGATCGACTCGTCGACGTTGAACACGAAGATGAAGGGCTTCGCGGAGAGCAGCCCGAGTTCGGCGATCGGCGTCAGGTCGATCGAGGTCGCGGACAGCAGCGTCCCCTGCTCGAGCGCGGCCTTCGCCTCACGGGCGGTGTCGAGCACGATCGGCTCGGCCTGCTTGAGCTTCACGGTCTTCTCGTACCGCGGCAGTGCCTTCTCGATGGTCTCGAGGTCGGCGAGGATCAGCTCGGTGTTGATGACCTCGAGGTCGTCCTTCGGCGAGACCTTGTTCGCCACGTGCACCACGTCGTCGTCAGCGAAGCCGCGGACGACCTGCGCGATGGCGTCGGCCTCGCGGATGTTCGCGAGGAACTTGTTGCCGAGCCCCTCCCCCTCGCTGGCGCCCTTCACGATGCCGGCGATGTCGACGAACGACACGGGCGCGGGCACGGTCTTCTCGGAGTTGAAGAGCGTCGCGAGCTGGTCGAGCCGCGGATCGGGCAGGTTCACCACGCCGACGTTCGGTTCGATCGTCGCGAACGGGTAGTTCGCGGCGAGGACCTGGTTCTTGGTCAGGGCGTTGAACAGGGTCGACTTGCCGACGTTCGGGAGACCGACGATTCCGATGGTGAGAGCCACGGGAGGACAGCCTACCGGCGGCGGCCCGCCGGGGCCGACCCTGGGCCTCCAGTCCGGATCGTCAGGTGGCTGTCAGGACCACGCGACCCGGCCTGGAGGCGCGCCACGCGCCCGACCGTCGTGTCGCCCACCACGGTGGCCGGGCTTGCAGTCGCGCGACTCGGCCGGTCAGGCCCGGCGACCCCGCGCGACGAGGAGCGCACCCAGGGCGACCACGGCGGACGCGAGCATGACGACGGCGAGCGGGGCGGCCGTGGCCGATCCGCCGATGCTCACGAGCGGGGACACGAGTGCCGCGAGGCCGAACTGGAGCGCGCCGAGCACGGCCGATGCGCTGCCGGCAGCCGTGGGCACGGCACCGAGGGCGAGCGCGGTGGCGTTGCCGAGCACCAGACCGAGCGAGCCGACGGCGGTGAACAGCGGCACGGCGAGCCAGATGGCCGGGGCGCCGGTCACCACGAGGAACGCGAAGGCGACGGTCGACGCCAGCACGAGCAGGATCCCGAGGCCGAGGACACCCGCGACCGATCGCGTCGCGGTGAGCTTCGCGGACAGGATGCTGACGCCCATGAGGGCGAGGGCGTTCAGCCCGAACGCGAGGCCGTAGCCGACGGTCCCGAAGCCGATCATGTCCTGGTACAGGAACGGTGACGCGGAGATGTACGCCATCATGACGGCGAACGCGAACCCGAACACGGCGGTGTTGGCGAGGAAGGCACGGGAACGCAGCGCCCGCAGACCCGAACCGGACCCCCGGCGTTCCGCTCGGAGTGCGTCGCGGCGCTCCCGCACGTGGGTCTCGCGCACGACGGCGAGCACGGCGACGAGCATCACGACCGACAGTCCGAGGACGATCGTGAGCAACCCACGCCAGCCGATCGCTCCGGTGAGGAGCCCGCCGAGCAGCGGTGCGACGACCGGCGCCACACCGCCGACGATCATCATGAGCGAGAACGCGCGCGCCGCGGCCTTCCCGGTCGCGAGGTCGGAGATCACGGCGCGGCTGATCACCATGCCGGCCGCTCCGCCGAGGCCCTGCAGGAGGCGGGCGGCGATGAGGACGCCGATGTTCGGTGCGAACACGGCGGCGAGGCTCGCGATCACGCACAGTGCGGCGCCGGCGACGAGCGGGGGAACGCGGCCGAACCGGTCCGAGAGCGGGCCGAAGACGAGTTGCCCCGCGGTGACCCCGACGAGGAAGGCGGTCAGGGTGAGCTGCACGGCGGTCGCACTCGCACCGAGGTCGGTGGTCATCCTCGGGAACGCCGGCAGGTACAGGTCGGTGGCGAAGGGCGCGACGGCGCTGAGCAGGCCGAGCACGAGGAGCAGGGCGGCGGTGATGCCCTGCCGAGCGGTCGTGGGTGTCGCGGCGTGCGCGCGGATGGTTCCGGTGTCCGTGGTCATTGTTATGAAAGCATAACTGATTCGAGACGGTCGGTACAGTACGGCCATGCCCTCCCAGGTGACCGACCGGCAGCTCGCCGAGCTCGCGGACGTCGTGCTGCGGATCTCGCGCGAGATCGACCCGCACGGCCCGGACCCGCTCGACATCGTGCCGCTCACCGGGACGGAGGCGATCGTCATGCGCTGGGTGGCGCGCAACCCGGGGACCTCTCCGAGTGCCACCGCGGACGCGACGGCCCTGCAGCGCAGCAACCTCAGTGCCGCGCTCCGCTCGCTCGTCGCCAAGGGCATGGTCGAGCGGCGGCAGCACCCGTCCGATGCCCGCACGGTGCAGCTGCTCCCGACGGAGGTCGCGGCGGAGAGCATCGAACGCCTGCACGAGCACTGGGCGACGACGATCCGGAGAGCACTGGGCGGCGACGAGGACGGCACGACGGAGGCGCTCGCGCTGCTGCAGCGGATCGACGAGGGGCTGCGGCGGGACTGACGCCCTGCCGGGGCTGAGGCCCTGCCGGGGCTGCGGCCGGATCGGCGTCGGAGCCGGCAGCCGCAACGCCGAGGTGCTGCGCAGCCGATGTCGGAGCCCCGTGCGACGATCGGACCCGTGCCGTTGAACTTCACCGCGATCGACTTCGAGACCGCGAACAGCTCCCCCGCGAGCGCGTGCTCCGTCGGGCTCGTGAAGATCCGCGCCGGCCGAGTGGTCGAGCGCGCCTCGTGGTTCATCCAGCCGCCGATCGGGCACGACACCTTCCTCGAGTGGAACACCCGCATCCACGGCATCGTCGCGTCGGACGTCGTCGGCGCGAAGGGCTGGGCGGAGCAGTACGCCGACATCGTCGCCTTCGCCGACGGCGACGTCCTGGTCGCCCACAACGCCCGCTTCGACATGGGGGTGATCGCCGGCGGCTGCGCCGCCACCGGGACCACGCTCAGCGAGCACCACTCGCTGTGCTCACTGCAGGTGGCGCGGAAGACCTACACCCTCGACTCGTACCGGCTGCCGATGGCCGCTCGGGCCGCGGGGCACGTCGGCTTCGCACACCACGACGCAGCGGCCGACGCGGAAGCCTGCGCCGCGATCGTAGTGCACGCCGCCGAGCTGCACCGCGCCGACACGGTCGAGGCCCTCGGCGCCGCCACCCGCGTCCACCTGTCCCCGGTGCGGCCGCGTGAGGAGAAGCCCCGGGCAGCCGCACCGCAGCCGAGGCTCTCCCGTCGGCCGATGGTCTGCTCGGACTGACGGCGAGTCGGCTTCACCGGTCCCGGGCAGCCCCGGTGGTATTGTCACGACAATCCCTGGCGGCAGCGGTGCCGCGCTCGATCTCCCCCGAAGGACGCCGATGACCAACGAAGGCCAGCTGCCGTCCGACCTGTTCATGGACCTGGACCGGTCGGGTCCGATGCCCCTCTACTTCCAGGTCGCGTCGCGCATCGAGGAGGCCATCCGCTCCGGCGCGATGCCCCCCGGCGCCCGGCTCGAGAACGAGATCGCACTCGGTGAACGGCTCGGGCTGTCCCGGCCGACGATCCGGCGCGCCATCCAGGACCTCGTCGACAAGGGTCTGCTCGTGCGCCGTCGCGGCATCGGCACGCAGGTCGTGCACGGTCCGGTCACCCGCAAGGTCGAGCTGACGAGCCTCTACGACGACCTCGCACAGGGGTCGCAGGTGCCGACGACGAAGCTCCTCGTCCGCGACGACGTGCCCGCGACGGACGCGGTGGCCGAGGCGCTCGGAGTCGAGCCCGGCACGGTGGTCCCGCACATCCGCCGGGTCCGGTTCGCCGAGGACGTGCCGATGGCCATCCTCGAGAACTTCCTCCCGCCGGAGTTCAGTGACATCACCGACGAGGACCTCGCGGCGCACGGCCTCTACCAACTGCTCCGCGGCCGCGGGGTGACGATGCGCGTCGCGAAGCAGCGGATCGGCGCCCGGGCGGTCACCGACGACGAGGCCTCGCTGCTCGAGATCGAGGACGGCGACCCCGTGCTGACGATGAGCCGGACGGCGTACGACGCGTCGGGGCGCGCGGTGGAGTACGGGGTGCACTGCTACCGGCCGGACCGCTACTCGTTCGAGGTCACGCTCGTCGACAAGTAGACGGGGCGGCGCCACCCGTCAGACCAGGGACGGGACGCCGAGCTCGCCCGTGACGTACTGCGCGCGGCCGAACCCGAACGACCAGTCCTGCGGCCCGTTCTCGACGTAGCCGATGAAGACGTCCTCGCTCGCGACGCCGACCTCGGCGAGACGGTCGTGGACCGCGGCGTACAGCGCCTGCTTCGCCACGTCGGAGCGTCCGCGTTGGGTGAACACCTGGATCATGACGACACCCTCGGTGCGCTCGAACCCGAGCCCGGCGTCCTCGGCGATGATCTGCTGCGCCGGGTGCTCCGTGACGATCTGGAAGCGGTCGCGCTCCGGGATGCCGTACTCGTCGACGACGGCGGTGTGGATCGCATCGGCGATCGTACGGACGGCTTCGGGGGTACGACCGGCGGCGAGGTCGATTCGGACGAGCGGCATGGTTCCTCCAACAGTCGAACTTTGTTAGGACAATCTAACAAAAGCGCGTCACTGAAGCAACCACGAAACGGCCTGGAGGCACGGTGCCAGCGTGCACCGTGCCTCCAGGCCGTCGGTGGTGCGTTCTAGAGCACCGGGGTCGCCGCGGAGTACGTCAGCGCCCCGTCGACCTGCGCGACGTCGTGCCAGGCGCCGTCGCGGAGCGACGCCTCGGCCGCTTCGACGATGCTCGCGGTCGCCAGTCCGTCGGCGACGGACGGCGCGAGCTGCTCCCCACGTCGCACGCTCGCGACGAACTGGGCAGCCTCGATCGTCTTGAGGTCGTCGTAGCCCATGGCTGTGCCGGCTCCGGGCTGGAACCGGCCGAACTCGCCGTCACCGGGGGCGACGTAGTGGGTGGCGTACCCGTCGACCTCCTGGCCGTCGAGGTACACCTCGAGCTCGTTCAGCCGCTGGAAGTCCCACCGGACCGAGCCCTTCGTCCCGTAGACCTCGAGCGCGTACTCGGCGTGCGGGCCGCGCATCACCCGGCTCGAGTCCATGGTGCCGACCGCGCCGTCCTCGAACCGGAACAGGAGCGCCGCGTAGTCCTCGTTCTCCACCGGGCCGTGTTCACCGCTCGCAGCGGCCGAGCGGTCGACGATCCCCTGCCCCGGTCGGGGCCTCGTCTCGATGAAGGTCTCGGCGAGCGCGGTCACGCTCGCGATCCGACCGACGACGTACTGCGCGAGGTCGAGCCCGTGCGAGAGCAGGTCGCCGAGGACGCCGGACCCCGCACGTTCCCGTTCGAACCGCCAGGTCAGCGGCGCGTCCGGGTCGGACGAGTAGTCGGCGAGGAGCGACCCTCGGACGTTCGTGATCCGGCCGAGCCGCCCGCTCCGGAAGAGCTCGCGTGCCCGCTGGATCGCCGGGGCGTGCCGGTAGTTGAAGCCGACGCTCGTGACGACCCCAGCCGACCGAACGGCGTCGTGGATCGCGCGGGAGTCGCTTGCGTACCGGCCCATCGGCTTCTCGATCCAGAACGGTTTCCCGGCCTCGGCCGCCGCGACGGCGACCTCGCGGTGCAGGAAGTTCGGCGCGCAGATCGACACGATGTCCACCTCGGGGTCGGTCAGGACCTCCCGGTAGTCGGCGACGGCGCGTTCGTAGCCGAGCCGGGTCGTGGCCTGTTCGCGGGCGGCGTCGATCGGGTCGGCCGCGACGACGAGCCGCGGGTGGACGTCGAGCTCCGGGAAGTGGTCCGGGAGAGCCCGGTACGCGCGGGAGTGCAGTCGGCCCATCCAGCCGACCGAGACCAGCCCGACGCCGAGCGTGTCCGTGACGGCGCTCACGCGGCCGGGACGATGATGTCGCGGACGAGGGCGTCGAGCTTCGCGTCGGCATCCAGGAACTGCCGGAGCGTCGTCACGGTCGCGCCGAAGCGGTCGAACTCGTCGATCGTCATCCCGTCGACGTCGTAGCCACGGGCGAACTCGGGCGTCGCCGCACGCAGCGCCGCGATGACCTCCGCCGGGACCTCGTCGTCGATCGCGTCCGGACGCCACGGGAACGCGTTGTCGTTGATGTCCTTCGACCACTGGAACGGCGGCGACACCACGAGGTCCCCGCCCTGGAACTCCGACCACTGCAGCGGGTTCCGGAACGCCGCCACGAGCACCCGTGAGCGGAAGCCGCGCTCCTGGAACACCCGGTAGGCGTTCTTCACCGCGGCCACCCCGGCCCACTCGAGGATCCCCGGGTCGACCATGACGTGGTCACGCTTGACGACGGTCTTCAGCCAGTCGTCGAACCGGCCGGCCATGAGCGTGACGACGTGACCGAACTCCTGCTCGGGCAGTCCGTCGGCGGCGCGTCGGTCGAGGGCACGCTCGATGGCCTCGCCCACCGCGACGACCTGCGGCACCGTGAACGACACGGTGGCGTTGATCGAGACCCCGCGGTACGCGGCCTCCTCGATCGCGGCGATGCCGGTCTTCGTGGCGGGGATCTTCACGATGATGTTCGGGGCGAGCTGCGAGAACCGCACAGCCTGTTCGACGAGTGCGTCGGCGTCCCGGTGCAGCCGCGGGTCGGTCTGCATCGACAGTCGGCCGTTGCGCCCGCCCGACGCCTCGAACGCGGGCAGCAGCTGCTCCGCGGCGGCGATCGAGAGCTCCTCGACCGCCTTCCACCCGATCCAGGACTCCCCCGCGGTCGGGTGCTCGGCGGCGATCTCGCGGATCCGCGGCACCCACCGCTCCGGGTCCTGCTGGATGCAGGTGAAGGCGATCACCGGGTTGCACGTCGCTCCGACCGCGCCGTACTCGTGGATCGCGGTCGACAGCTCGCGCGGGTCGGCGGAGTCGTTCCAGAGCGCGGTAGGGGTCCGTTCCGCGGCCTGCAGGGTCACCGGACGGGTGTCCGTCCCGGTCCGGTCGGTCGACGTCTCGAGCGTGGTGGTCATCGGGTCAGTCCCTTCGTGATCGCGTCCAGCTGGAAGCGGGACACCGCGTCGGCGTTCTCGTCCTCGGCGAAGACGCTGGACACCGCGACCGTGTCGTCGCGGTCGGTGAACCCGATGCGGGCGAGGCCGGCCCAGAACGCGTCGAAGTCGACGTCGGCCTGACCGACCGGCAGGTGCTGGTGCACGCGCGCGGTGTTGCCGGGCGGGTTCGAGATGTAACGGAGGCCGTGCGACCGGGTGTGGTCGAACGCATCGGCGACGTGGACGAGCTGCAGGGAGTCACCGGCTGCGTCCATGATCGCGTCCATGTTCCCGCCGTAGTGGAACGTGTGACAGGCGACGTAGACGAACCCGACGTGCTTCGAGTTGAGGCCGCGGATCACCCGGAGCGCCTCGAGCCCGTCCTCGACGAAGTCGTCGGGGTGCGGGTCGATGAGGACACGCAGGTCCGAGGACTCGATGATCGGCAGCAGCTCCTCCATCGAGCGGTAGAAGGCGTCCTCGGACTCCTCGGCGCGTTCGGGACGGCCGGAGAACTCGGTGTTGATGGTGTCGACCCCGAGTCGTTTCGTGATCTCGATGACGCGCTTCCACTTCGTCACCGCCGCCTCGCGGGCGTCCCGGTCGGGGCCGGACCAGCGGAGCACCGGGAGCACGCTCGCCACCTGGACCCCGGCGTCACGGCACGCGGCGGCGAACGCGTCGACGAGGTCGTCGTCCGCCTTGGGGTGCCGGTAGAACGGGATGAAGTCCCGGTGCGGGGTGAGCTGGAGGTACTCGTACCCGAGGTCCGCCACCTTCCGCGGGAACTCGAGCAGCGACAGGTCGTGGTGGAACGGCGTCGGGTCGAGGGCGATCTTCGGCATGCGTCAGGCTCCGGCGAGCGCGTCGACGACGCCGTCCGCCGTCGCCGTCTCCGTCGCGTAGAAGGCGGGCTTCGCGGTGGCGTACGTGACCTGCTCGAGCGCACCCGACTGCTGGGCGCGGACCGCGACCTCGGCCACGACGGACGCCGTGTAGCCGTCCCAGGCGCTCGGGCCGTCGATCCCACCGGTGCGCGCGGCGTCGACCCAGCGCTGGACCTCTTCGTCGTAGGCCGCGCCGAACCGCTCGACGAACGACGGCGTGACGCCCTGGCCGGAGACGCCGGCGGACACGACGTTCATCGCGGTCTCGCGGCCGATGTACGCGACGCCCGACTCGAACACGGCGTCGGTCGTGACCTGGTAGCCGAACTGCGCGTTGACGTTGATCTCGACGATGGCCATCGTGCCCGACTCCGTGGTGAACAGCACGAACTGCGGCTCGGGGAGGTCCGCCGGAGCGAGTGAGTTCTTCCGCGGCTTCTTCACCTCGACGGACACGATCGGCTCGCCGGTGAGGAACGGGATGATGTCGATCTCGTGGATCACGGAGTCGTGGATGAGCATCGACTCGCTGAAGTTCGGCGGCGTCGTCGGGTTCCGGTGCGCGTGGTGCAGGGCGAGCAGGGCGCCGTTCGCCCCGGACTCGCGGAGGGCCTTGAGCTCCTGGTAGCCCTTGTCGAACCGACGCATGAACCCGACCTGGATCCGCGGGCGGTCGGACCGCGCCTGCTCGAGCTCGACGATGCGGAGGGAGTCCTCGGCGCTCGTGGTGAGGGGCTTCTCGCACAGCACGGCGAGCCCGCGCTCGAGGGCCGGGACGAGGACCGGCTCATGCAGGAAGCCCGGCGTCGCGACGATGACCGCGTCGATCGGTGTGGCGTCGAGGGCGTCCTCGAACGACGCGGCGGTGATCGCGCCGGGTGCCTTCTCGGCAGCGGCCGTGGCGCGCGCCGTGTCCGGGTCGACGATGGCGACGACGTCGGCGCCGGCGATGGTGGACGTGATGCGACGCACGTGGTCGCTGCCCATCGCGCCGGCACCGACGACGGCGACGCGGAGGTTCTCGGTGGTGCTCATGGGGTTCTCCTGGTTGGACGACTGGTGGTGGACGGCGCTGCTACGAGACCCGGGCGGCCGAGGTCGACCCGAAGATGTGCTGGAAGGTCCGCTCGGCGATGGGGCCCGGGGCATCGACGGAGCAGCCGTACATGTCCTGCTCGACGATCCCGAAGACGTCGGGGTTGATCTTCGCGACGGCCTCGATGATCGGCGCGAGCTCGGGCGTCCCGTGCGGCGGCTCGGTCATGATCCCCTGCGCGACCGCGGTGGCGAACGGCACGTCGTTCTTGAGCACGTCGAAGAGCAGTTCGGTGTCGACCTGCTTGAGGTGCAGGTAGCCGATGCGCTCCGGGTGCTCGGCGATCATGCGGAGGTTGTCGCCGCCGTAGTAGGCGAAGTGCCCGGTGTCGAGGCAGAGGTTCGTGTACCGCGGGTCGGTGACCTCGAGGAAGCGGACGGTCTCGCGGTAGGTGCCGACGTGGCTGTCCGCGTGGGTGTGGAACTGCTGGTGGACGCCGTACTCCTCGAGCAGCGCCTTGCCGAGCTGGTCGTGCCCCTTGCCGAGGCGCTCCCACTGCTCGTCGGTCAGCGTGCGGGACTCGAGGACCTCCTCGGTGGCGTCGGAACGCCAGAGGTCCGGGATCGTGACGAGGTGCTCGGCGCCGAGCTTCGACGCGAGGCCTGCGACCGCGACCGCCTGGTCCCACGCCCGCTGGAACTGGTCGTCGCCCTTGTGGAAGCCGGTGAAGACCGTGCCCGCCGAGAGCTTGAGCCCGCGGGACTCGAGCTCGTCGGACAGCTGCGACGGATCGGTCGGCAGGTACCCGTAGGGGCCGAGCTCGATCCACTCGTACCCGGCGGCGGCGGCCTCGTCGAGGAAGCGCTGCCACGGCACCTGCTTCGGGTCGTCGGGGAACCAGACGCCCCAGGAGTCCGGGGCGGTGCCGATGCGGATGGCGTCGGTGGCGGTGGCGGTGTCGGTCATGACGTCGTCGTCCTTCGTGGGTGGAGGGTGGTTCAGCCGAGGAGGGGCCGCTGGGCAGCGACCTGCTGCTCGTACTCGGTGCGGGCCTGCTGCGTGCTCGGGAGGGTCGAGGTCTGGGCGACCGGGACGTCCCACCAGCCGTCGCCCTCGGGGGCGTAGACGAGCGGGTCGGAGTGCACGTGCACGAGGGTGGTGTGGTCGTTCGCCTTCGCCTGGCGGACCGCTGCCGTGAGGTCGGCGACCGCGTCCGGCCCGGGCTGGACCTCGATCACGTCGACGCCGTACGAGCGGGCGTTCGCCGCGAGGTCGACGGGCAGCACCGCGTCGTTCTCGAACGAGCCGGTCTCGTCCAGGTAGCGGTACTTCGTGCCGTACCGCTCGGACCCCACGGTCTCGGACAGGTGCCCGATCGACGCGTACCCGTTGTTCTGGATGAGGACGACGACGATCTTGATGCCCTCGGCGACCGCGGTGACGAGTTCGGTGTGGAGCATGAGGTACGAGCCGTCGCCGACCATGACGATGGCGTCGCGGTCCGGGGCACCACGGCGCACGCCGATGCCGCCGGCGATCTCGTAGCCCATGCACGAGAACGCGTACTCGACGTGGTAGCCGAGGGCGTCCCGCACCCGCCAGAGCTTGTGGAGGTCGCCCGGCAGCGAACCGGCGGCCTGGATGACGACGTCGCGGGGGTCGGTCGCGGCCTGCACGGCGCCGATGATCTCCGACTGCCCGGGCAGCGCGAGCCCGGACGGCGCGAAGGCGGCATCGACCACGGCGTCCCACTCCTGCTTCCGCTGCGCGATCTCGGCCGCGTAGCCGGCGTCGACGGCGTACGACGAGTCGGTCGTGAGCGACGCGGTCAAGGCGACCAGTGCCTCCCGGGCGTCCGCGATCAGCGGCAGCTGCGTGCCGTGCTTGTAGGCGTCGAACGCAGCGACGTTGACGTTGACGAAGGTCACGTCGGGGTTCTGGAACGCCGTCCGCGACGCCGTCGTGAAGTCGCTGTACCGCGTGCCGATGCCGATCACCACGTCGGCCTGTGCGGCGATCGCGTTCGCGGCCGCGGTGCCCGTCGCGCCGACCCCGCCGAGGTACTGCGGGTGGTCCCAGACCAGGGAGCCGCCGCCGGCCTGCGAGGTCCCGACGGGGATCCCGGTCGCCTCGACGAAGGCGGCGAGCTGCTCCGACGCGTCGGAGTACAGCACGCCGCCACCGGCGACGATGACCGGACGCTTCGCCGCACGGATCGCCGCCACCGCACGAGCCAGGGGACCGTGCTCCGGCAGCGGGCGACGGATGTGCCACTCGCGCGGCTGCAGGAACGACACCGGGACGTCGAGGGCCTCGGCCTGCACGTCCTCCGGCAGGGCGATCGTCACGGCGCCGGTCTCGGCCGGGTCGGTCAGGACGCGCATCGCGGCGAGGGCGATCGAGAACAGCTGCTCGGGCCGCTCGACGCGGTCGAAGAAGCGCGACAGGGGCCGGAACGCGTCGGTCACCTGCAACGAGGTGTCGTGCGGCATCTCGATCTGCTGCAGGACCGGGTCGGTGGTCCGTGTCGCGAAGGTGTCGGACGGCAGCAGCAGCGCCGGGAGCCGGTTCGTCGTCGCGAGGGCGGCGGCTGTCAGCATGTTCGCGGCGCCCGGGCCGACGGACGCCGTCGACGCGAAGGTCGCACGGCGGCGGTGCATGCGCGCGAAGCCGACGGCCTCGTGCACCATCGCCTGCTCGTTGCGGGCCTGGTGGTAGGGCAGCAGGCCCGGCTGCTCGACGTGGAGCTGCTTGATGGCCTGCCCGAGCCCGGCGACGTTGCCGTGCCCGAAGATGCCGAAGATCCCCGGGATGGTGCGTTCACGGTGGTCACCGTCGACGGTCCACTGGTTCGCCAGGAACTCGACGAGTGCCTGGCCGACGGTCATCCGACGGGTCTGCGCCGGGCCGGTGTGCTGGCTCATCGGGAGGACTCCTTCTCGTAGGGCAGGCGGGGGTCGAGCTGCTCGCTCGCCCACGCTTGACGGACCCAGCCGTGGGCCGGGTCGTCGGTGATGTTCCAGACGCGCTCCGGGTCGGGCCCGGCCATCACGTTGAGGTAGTACATGTCGTAGCCGGGGGCGGCGACGGCGGGGCCGTGCCACCCGTAGGGCACGAGCGCGATGTCGCCCGTGCGGACCTGCCGGAACTCGTCGATCGCGCGGTCGTCCGAGGCGTACGTCCGGTGCAGCGCGAAGGGGTCCGCGGCCTCCGGGGCGATGTCCGCTACCCCGCGGGACACCGCGGCCTCGTAGTAGTAGATCTCCTCGAGGTTCGACTCCGCGCCGGGCACGGTGGTGTCGTGCTTGTGGGGCGGGTACGACGACCAGTTCCCGGCCGGGGTGATGACCTCGCACACGATGAACTTCACCGCGTCGAGCGCCGCCGGGGTGCCGAAGTTGTGCACCTGTCGACTCGACTGGCCGGCACCGCGGAGCTCCACCGGGACGTCCCGACGGGCGATGTAGGTGCTCGGCTTGACCGTTTCGGTCGGTGCTTCGGCCACGGCGACACGACCGGTGCCGGTGATCGTCGCTGCGGTCCCGGACCCGACGTACAGGACGTCCGTCGGCCCCTCGAAGACGCTGGCGCGTCCCTCGAGGACCTGCGTCGTGTCGTCGTACGCCACGGTGAAGCTGCCGGCGAGCGGGACGACCAGGCGTTCCACGGCGTCGGCCGGGAGACGCAGCTCGCCCCCGTCACGGAGGGTGCCGGTCCGGAGACCGGTGTGCGCCCACCCCGCGACACGTCCGTCCACCACGTCCGTCCAGCCCGCCTCGGGGCGGGAGCCGGCGGCGATGAACCAGTTGTCGTTCGTCATCGGGTGCGTCAGCCGTTCGACGGGAAGCCGAGGTTGATGCCGCCGTGCGAGGGGTCGAGCCACCGTGAGGTGATGGCCTTCTGGCGGGTGAAGAAGCTCACGCCGTCGGCGCCGTACGCCTTGTGGTCGCCGAACAGCGAGTTCTTCCAGCCGCCGAACGAGTAGTACGCCACCGGCACCGGGATCGGCACGTTGATGCCGATCATGCCGACCTGCACGTCGCGCTGGAACCGACGAGCGGCGCCGCCGTCGTTGGTGAAGATCGCCGTGCCGTTGCCGAACGCGCCGGAGTTGATGAGCTCCAGGCCCTCTTCGTACGAAGCGACGCGGACCACGCTCAGCACCGGGCCGAAGATCTCCTCCGTGTAGACCCGGCTCGTCGTCGGCACCCGGTCGATGAGCGTCGGGCCGAGCCAGAAGCCGTTCTCGTCGCCGTCGGGTCGGACGGTGCGGCCGTCCACCACAACCACCGCACCGTCCTGCTCTGCGACCTCGATGTACGAGGCGACCTTGTCGCGGTGCTGCTCCGTGACGAGCGGGCCCATGTCGCAGCCGCGACGCCCGTCACCGATGCGCAGCGTCGCCGCACGTTCCGTGATCTTCTCGATGAGCTCGTCCGCCACGGGCTCGACGGCGACGACGACCGAGATCGCCATGCAACGCTCACCCGCGGAACCGAAGCCCGCGTTGATCGCGTTGTCCGCGACGAGGTCGAGGTCGGCGTCCGGCAGCACCAGCATGTGGTTCTTCGCACCGCCGAGGGCCTGCACCCGCTTGCCGTGCTTCGTGCCGGTCTCGTAGACGTACTGCGCGATCGGGGTGGACCCGACGAACGAGATCGACTCGACGTCGGGGCTGGTGAGCAGCCCGTCGACGGAGAGCTTGTCGCCGTTCAGCACGTTGAACACGCCGTCCGGCAGTCCCGCCTCCTTGAACTTCGACGCCAGCCAGATCGCGGCCGACGGGTCCTTCTCGGACGGCTTCAGCACCACGGTGTTGCCGGCCGCGATCGCGATCGGCAGGAACCACAGCGGCACCATCGCCGGGAAGTTGAACGGCGAGATGATGCCCACGACACCGAGCGGCTGGCGGATCGAGTACACGTCGATGCCCGTCGACACCTGGTCGGAGAACTCGCCCTTCATCAGGCTCGGGATGTTCGTGGCGAGCTCGACGACCTCTTGCCCGCGTGCGATCTCACCGAGCGCGTCGTCGATGACCTTGCCGTGCTCGCTCGTGATGATCTCGGCGAGCTCGGCCTTGTCGCGGTTCAGCACCTCGCGGAACGCGAACAGGATCTGCTGCCGCTTCGACAGGGACAGGTTGCTCCACGCGGGGAACGCAGCCTTCGCGCTCGCGATCGCGGCCTGGATCTCGGACTCGTCGGCCAGGGCGACCTGCTTGGTCGCGACACCCAGCGCCGGGTCGAACACGGGAGCGGTGTTGCCGGACGCGGAGACGACGTGCGCGCCGTCGATCCAGTGCCCGACCGTGGTGGTGGTCTGCTCCGTGGTGGTCATGCGTTGCTTCCTTCCGGGATGGACGAGTCCATGGTGGTGGCGTCGGCGAGCCGCGTGTCGCGGTCGCGAGGATCTGTGGACGACCCGACCCGGGCCTCCAGGCTGTGGACGGACGGCGAGGCGACGCCTGCCGTCGCGTCCGCGCTGTGGACGAGTCCGGCGGCCACGTCGACGGCGGCGGCCACGTCGCCGTCCGGCGGGTAGAGCAGGGTCCGTCCGACGACGAGTCCACGCACGCCCGGCAGGGCGAGGGCGTCGGCCCATGTGCGGTAGGTCGCTTCGGGGCTGCCCGACGGGTCACCGCCGAGCAGCAGCGTCGGGAGGGTCGTGGCGGCCATGACCCGTTCCATGTCGTCGACGACGGGGATCTTCAGCCAGCTGTACGCGCTGGACTCACCGAGGCCGGCCGCGATGGCCATCGACGTGATGACGGCGTCGGCCGTGAGGTCGTTGACGACCTTCCCGTCCCGCCACGAGGACATGAACGGCTCGAGCATGATCGGCAGCCGGAGTGCGGCCGCCTCGCTCACTGCCCGGGCGGTGGCCTCGAGGGTCGGTGCGGTGCCGGCGTCCTCGAGCGCGATCCGGACGAGGAGCTTCGCGAAGTCGAGCCCGTCGTCCTTGATGGCGCGTGCCGAGTAGGCGGTGTAGCGGTCGTCCATCTCGAACGTCGCCCCGCGCAGGCCGCCGCGGTTCATGGACCCGACCACGACCTTGTCGTCGAGCGCGCCGAGGAGCGCGAGGTCCTCGATGATGTCGGGCGTCCCGAGCACCCCGTCGACACCGGGTCGGCCGAGTGCGACGACCAGTCGTTCGAGGAGGTCGTACCGGTCGGCCATCGCAGAGGCGTCGTCGCGGACGGCGAGGGCACCGCGGGCGGGGTGGTCGGCGGCGACGACGAACAGCTTGCCGTCCTCGGCGAGCAGGTCGCGCTTCCGACGGGCGTGCAACGTCTGCTGGACGACGTCGGGCTGTGCGGCGCGGACGTCGCGCAGGCGCTGGAAGTCAGCGGTGGTGAGCTCAGGCATCGGCCGTCTCCTCGGTGTGCGACGCGGTGGTCTGCGACGCGGTGGCCTGCGACGCGGTGCTGTGTGTGGTGCTCTCGGCCGGGTTGGACGCGATGAACTGCTCGATCTCGTCACTCGTCGGCATCGCGGTCGAGCACTCGAACCGGGTGGCGACGATCGCGCCGGCGGCGTTCGCGAACGCGAGGATCCGCCCGAGGTCCCAGCCCTCGAGCAGGCCGTGGGTGAGCGCGCCGCCGAAGCCGTCGCCGGAGCCGAGGCCGTTGACGACGTCGATCGTGTGCGGGCGGAACTCGACGAACTCGTCGCGGGTCTTCGCGAGGACGCCCTTCGGACCCTGCTTCACGATGGCGATCTCCACGCCCCGCTCGAGCAGGGCATCGGCGGCGCGGACCGGGTCGGTCTCCCCGACCGCGACCTCGCACTCCTCGCGGTTGCCGACCGCGACGGTCGCGTGTTCGAGTGCCACCGCGACCTCGCGCGTGGCGGCCTCGGGCGACGACCAGAACATCGGCCGGTAGTCGAGGTCGAGCACGGTGTGCTGCTTCGTCCCGCTCGTGGAGGCGCTCCGCGCCGCGAGCGCGACGTGGTGGGCGTGCCGGCTCGGCTCCTCGCTGAGACCCGTGACGGTCGTCCAGAAGATCCGGGCCCGCTCGATCTCGTGCAGGGGCAGCGACTTCGCGGTGATCATGAGGTCCGGTGCCTTGGGCGCCCGGTAGAAGTACAGCGGGAAGTCGTCCGGCGGGAAGATCTCGCAGAACGCGACGGGGGTGTTCAGCCCGTCCACGGTCTCGACGAAGTCGTTCGCGACGCCGAACTCCGGCAGGGTGCGGGCGATGTAGCGGCCGAACGGGTCGTTGCCCGTGCGGGTGATCACGGCGGTGTCAGCGCCGTGTCGGGCCGCGGCGATCGCGACGTTCGTCGCGCTCCCGCCGACGGACTTCGAGAAGGTGGTGACGTCCTCGAGCGGACCGGTCTGCTGCGGGTAGACGTCGACGCTCACGCGTCCCATCGTGATCACGTCGTAGGCGTGCGGTGCTTCGTTCGTCATGCGACGGGATGGACCTTCCGTGCGGCTTCATCGGCGGACGATCACGACTGTACACCTCGTTTGCCCTAATGTCATTACATGGTTTGCTCGGCGCCGCATCGGGGTGCGACACGGCCTGGAGGCGCGGTGTCGGTGGCTCCTGCCAGGGTCGCGTCATGCAGATCCTCGCCCTGGTCATCGGCCTCGTCATCGGCCTGGCCGTCGGTGCCGTCCTCGCCTGGGCGCTCGCCCGCTCGCGCGCCGGTGTCGACGCCGCCGCCGCGCACGCCACGGCGGACGCGCTGCGCGCGCAGCTCGACACCGTCCGCGCGGACGCCGAGGAACGCCTCGACGCGCAGGACGCGCAGTACCGCCGGCAGGTCGACTCGCTCGAGCGCCGGGCGGCGGAGCTCGAGCACCTCGTACAGCGGATGCACGGCGCCGATGCGGCACGGAACCAGAACGAGTCGAAGGTCCTCTCCGCGCTGAGCCCGGTCGCGCAGACCCTCGACGTCATGCGCGCCAAGATCGCCGAGCTCGAACAGTCGCGGAGCGAGCAGTACGGCGTGCTCTCCGCGCAGCTGCGGTCAGCAGCGGAGTCCGAGGAACGTCTGCGCGCCACCGCGGACACGCTCGCGAGCGCACTGTCCTCGAACAGCACGCGGGGCGTCTGGGGCGAGACGCAGCTCCGCAACGTGGTCGAAGCCGCCGGGCTCCTCGAACGGGTCGACTTCGACGTGCAGTCCTCCGTGACGACGTCCGCCGGGTCCGCGCGACCGGACATGGTCGTGCACCTGCCCGGCGGCAAGACCATCGCCGTTGACGCGAAGGTGCCGTTCAGCGCCTACCTGCAGGCAGCCGAGATCCCCGCGACCGCCACCGGGGCGGAGGGCGCCCGGCGCGACCAGCTCCTGCAGCAGCACGTGCGGGCGCTGCGGGCGCACGTGGACGCCCTCGCGGCGCGGGAGTACTGGTCCGGGTACGACGCCTCACCCGAGCTGACCGTGGCGTTCATCCCGTCGGAGTCGCTCATCGCCAGTGCGCTCGCGGCGGACCCGGGGCTGCTCGACCACGCCTTCCGGAAGCGGGTCGCGCTGGCCTCCCCCGTGACGCTGTGGTCGGTCCTCAAGACCGTGGCGTTCTCGTGGCAGCAAGACGTCGTCACGGCCGAGGCCCGCGAGCTCTTCCGTGTCTCGCGGGAGCTCTACGGACGCCTGTCGACGCTCGCCGGGCACGTGGACAAGCTCGGTCGGGCCATCCGCGGCACCGTCGTCGACTACAACCGCTTCGTGGGGTCGCTCGAACGGCAGGTGCTGCCGAGTGCCCGACGGTTGTCCCTGCTCGACGAGTCGAAGGTCATCGCCGACCCCGCCTCGATCGACGACGAGCCGCGGTTGCTCACGGCGCCGGAGCTGGTCGGGGCGCTCGACGAGGACTGACCCGCACGCCGCACAACCACGATCCGTCCGAACCACGCGGGAACATGGCTCGGACGGACTGTGGTTGTGCGAACGTGAATCGCACCGCACCGCACCGCACCTCACCGCACGGTGCGGTGCGTCCGCGGCCTCAGCGGATCAGAACCACTTCTCGGCGCGGTGGTCGGCCTGGATGCGGCGGATCGTGTTCGAGCGGCTGCGGAGCACGAGCGAGTCGGTGTGGATCACACCCCGCGAACGGCGGACCCCGTCGACGAGCACGCCGTCGGTCACACCCGTGGCGACGAAGAACGTGTTGTCACCCATGACGAGGTCGTCCTGGTCGAGGACCTTGTCGAGGTCGTGCCCGGCAGCGATCGCCTGCTCACGCTCCTCGTCGTCCTTCGGCTGCAGCTTGCCGAGGATCACCCCGCCGAGCGCCTTGATCGCGCACGCGGTGATGATGCCCTCCGGGGTGCCGCCGACACCGACGCACATGTCGATCTTCGACCCCGGCAGCGCCGCCGAGATCCCGCCGGCGACGTCACCGTCCAGCAGCAGGCGCGTGCCGGCACCCGTCGCGCGGATCGCGCGGATGAGCTCGTCGTGGCGGGGGCGGTCGAGGACCGCGATCTGCATGTCCTCGATGTCCTTGTGCTTCGCCTTCGCGAGCGCCCGGATGTTCTCCCCGATCGGCTTCTCCAGGTCGAGGACCCCACGCCCCTCCGGCCCGGCAGCGATCTTGTCCATGTAGAACACGGCGCTGGGGTCGTACATCGACCCGCGGTCCGAGACGGCCATCACGCTGATCGCGTTCTGCCGGCCCGCGGCGGTCAGCGAGGTGCCGTCGATCGGGTCGACCGCGATGTCGCACGCCGGGCCGTGGCCGTTGCCGACGTGCTCGCCGTTGTAGAGCATCGGGGCGTTGTCCTTCTCGCCCTCACCGATCACGACGACACCGTCGAAGTTCACCGTGCCGAGGAACTTCCGCATCGCGTCCACGGCGGCACCGTCCGCGAGGTTCTTCTCACCGCGGCCGACCCACGGCTGCGCACGGATCGCGGCGGCCTCCGTCGCACGCACGAGCTCGAGCGCCAGGTTGCGGTCGGGCTGGAGGAACAGGGAACCGGTCTCAGTCGTGGGAGTCACAGCGCCCAGCGTACCGACGGACAGCCGCGAGGCGGGCCGGTCGCGAGCGCCGTGAACGCATGTGCAGCACCGACGAACGCGGCGCGTGTAACCCGCACCGCGCCTCTCCCACCAGACACGGCCGGACCGCCGCTGGCGCGTCGCTCCGGAACCGGCCGGCGGGGCCCAGTCCGGCTGACTAGGCTCAGCGAGGACACCACCACGTCGAAGGAGATCGCAGTGCCCATCGCAACGCCGGAACAGTACGCCGAGATGCTCGAACGAGCGAAGGCCGGCAAGTTCGCCTACCCCGCGGTCAACGTCTCGTCGTCCCAGACGATCAACGCGGTCCTCCAGGGGCTCCAGGAGGCCGGCTCCGACGGCATCCTCCAGGTCACCACCGGTGGTGCGGACTACTTCGCGGGCCACACGGTCAAGAACCGTGCCGCCGGAGCCCTCGCGATGGCGAAGTTCGCCCACGAGGTCGCGAAGAACTACGACATCACGGTCGCCCTCCACACCGACCACTGCCCGAAGGACGCCCTCGACGGCTTCGTCCTCCCCCTCATCGCCGCGAGCGAGGAGGAGGTCCGTCAGGGCCGCAACCCGATCTTCCAGTCGCACATGTGGGACGGCTCCGCGGTGCCGCTCGACGAGAACATCGAGATCGCGAAGACGATGATCGCGAAGACGCGGAACATCAACGCCATCCTCGAGGTCGAGATCGGCGTCGTCGGCGGCGAGGAGGACGGCGTCCAGCACGAGGGCACGAACGACGCGCTCTACACGACCCCGAACGACGTCGAGAAGGTCGTCGACGCGCTCGGCCTCGGCGACCAGGGTCGCTGGATCGCCGCGCTGACCTTCGGCAACGTGCACGGCGTCTACAAGCCCGGCAACGTCAAGCTCCGTCCGGAACTCCTCGGCGAGATCCAGGCCTCCGTCGCCGAGAAGCACGGCACCGGCGAGAACCCGCTCGACCTCGTCTTCCACGGTGGCTCGGGCTCGACCGACGACGAGATCCACGAGGCCGTCCGCAACGGCGTCATCAAGATGAACATCGACACCGACACGCAGTACGCGTTCACGCGCTCGATCGCCGACTCGATGTTCCGCAACTACGACGGTGTCCTGAAGATCGACGGCGAGGTCGGCAACAAGAAGCAGTACGACCCGCGCGCCTGGGGCAAGGTCGCCGAGACCGCCATGGCCGCCCGCGTGGGCGAGGCCGCGAAGGTCCTCGGCTCGGCCGGCCACACCAAGGGCTGATCCGGCAGGCAGCAGCCGGGAGGCACGGGGCGCGTCCGACGGACGCGCCCCGTGCTGCGTCCGGTCGCCCCTGGCCGCGGTGGGCGACGCCGCGTGCCACGATGGGGAGCGTGACCGCCGACGCCATCGCCTCCGAGTTCGCCCAGTACGTCACCGAGTCCCCCACCGCGTTCCACGCGGCGGCGGTGGCGCGGGACCGACTCGTGGAGACCGGCTTCACCGAGCTGTCCGAGCTCGACGCCTGGCCGACCGCTCCCGGCGCGTACGTCGTCGTCCGTGACGGCGCGGTGATCGCCTGGCGGCTGCCGGAGGGCGCGACCGCGACCACGCCGTTCCGGATCCTGGGCGCGCACACCGACTCGCCGACGTTCCGGGTGAAGCCGAACCCCGCGGTGCGGACGCTCGGCTGGGAGCAGCTGAACGTCGAGGTCTACGGCGGCGCCCTGCTCTCCACGTGGTTCGACCGCGACCTCGCGATCGCCGGCCGGGTGGTCGACGCCGACGGCACCGTGCGGCTCGTCGCGACCGGCGCCGTCGCCCGCATCCCGAACCTCGCGATCCACCTCGACCGTGGTGTGAACGACGGCAAGGAGATCGACCGGCAGCGGCACACGATCCCGGTGGTCGGCGTCGGTGGCGACGTCGGCGGGACCGACGTGCTCGCGTGGCTGCGTGACCAGGTCGGCGACGAAGCCGTGTCGTGGGACCTCTTCCTCGCGGACACGCAGGCGCCCGCCCGGATCGGCATCGACCAAGAATTCCTGGCGTCCGGCCGGATGGACAACCTCACCAGCGTGCACGCCGGACTGCTCGGCGTCATCGCTGCTCCGTCCGACGCCGAGCACATCCCGGTGTTCGCCGCGTTCGACCACGAGGAGATCGGTTCCTCGACGCCGTCGGGTGCCGGTGGGCCGTTCCTCGAGGACGTCCTCGGCCGCGTGCAGGAGGGCCTCGGGGCGACCCGGTCCGAAGCCGCGCGGGCGTTCCGCGCGTCGTGGCTGCTCTCGAGTGACGCCGGGCACCTCGTGCACCCGAACCAGCCGGAGAAGCACGACCCGACGAACCGACCGCGGCCGGGCGGGGGCCCGCTCCTGAAGATCAGCGCGAACCAGCGCTACATGACGGAGGCGAAGGGCGAGGCGGTGTTCGCGGCGGCGTGCGACCAGGCCGGTGTCGAGTACCAGCCGTTCGTCAACGTCAACACGATCCCGGGTGGCTCGACCATCGGGCCGATCGCGGCGACCCGACTCGGGATCCCGACGATCGACATCGGCGTCGGGCTGCTGTCGATGCACTCGGTGCGCGAGCTCGTGCACGTCGACGACCTCGCCGCGCTGCACGGGGCGGTCGCCGCCTTTCTCGCGGGCTGAGCGCGGTCGCCGCCTTCCTCGCGAGCTGAGCGCGGTCGCCGCCTTCCTCGCGGGCTGAGCGCGGTCGCCGCCTTCCTCGCGGGCTGAGCGCGGTCGCCGTCTTCCTCGCGGGCTGTGCAGGAGGGCCCGGCCGGGTCAGCCGCCGCTCGCCTGCCGCAGCATCGCGTCGACCATCCGTGGGTCCTGCATCAGCACCACGAAGAACGCGGTGACGCTGACGGCGGTCCAGACCACCCCGCCGAGCAGGGGCACCCAGAACGTCCGCCGGCGCGCGCGGAGGCGGCGGACCGACCACCACACCGTCAGTGCGAAGAGCACGACCGCGGCGACCGCGATGACGACGGCCGCGGTGGTGAGCGCCGAGGGGTCCGAGAAGGTCGTGTACTGCCGCTCGAACGTCTGCCGGACCTGCGACGCCGTGGTGCCGACCCGCAGGGACCCGAGCACGTTCCACAACCCGAGGACGAGGAGCCCCACGGTGAGGCCGAAGTCGAGCGGCGACGCGCCGAACCGGCTGGTCGGCACGACGTCGGTCGCTCCCGGGGTGCCCGCGGGCGTGCCGGCCGAACGCCCGGTGCGGGGACGCCCATCAGTGGTCCGTCCGGGGCCCGCGGTGGCCTCGCGCGCCGCCTGCTCGCGGAGCGCACGGGACGCCGCCTCGCGCTCCTGACGTTCCTGCTCGACGAGGACCGGGTTCACCCACCCCTCGGGCGCGTACTCGCCGTACTGCGGAGCCGGTGTGCCGTGGGCGCGACCCGTTGCCGGGGCGGCGGCCGACGTGACGGGGCCGCGCCGTGCCTCCAGGCCGTCCCCGGGACTGCCGGCCGTCGACCCGCCCGCTGCCGACCGCCCGGCGGCCGGGTCGTGGGCCGGTGTCGAGGACCAGTCGCCGCTCATGCGCGCCGCCCGCCGAGCGCGCGGGTCGGCTGGCCGGCCGCATCCGTCCGGAGCTCCTTCGGGAGCGAGAACATGAGGTCCTCGTGGGCGGTGACGACCTCTTCGACGGCGCTGTACCCGGCGTCGGCGAGTTGCTCGAGCACCTCGGTCACGAGTTCCTCGGGCACGGACGCGCCGCTCGTCACGCCGACGGTGGCGACGCCGTCGAGCCAGTCCTGCCGGATCTCCTCGGCGTAGTCGATGCGGTGCGCGGCTGCGGCGCCGTGCTCGAGCGCGACCTCGACGAGGCGGACGCTGTTCGACGAGTTCGCGGACCCGACGACGATGACGAGGTCGGCTGCCGGGGCGACCTTCTTGATCGCGACCTGACGGTTCTGCGTGGCGTAGCAGATGTCGTCCGACGGGGGGTCCTGGATGGTGGGGAACCGCTCGCGGAGCAGCCGCACCGTCTCCATGGTCTCGTCGACGCTCAGCGTGGTCTGCGACAGCCAGACGAGGTTGTCGGGGTCGGACACCTCGAGCGCGGCGACGTCCTCCGGACCGTTCACGAGGATCGTGCGGTCGGGCGCGTGGCCCATCGTCCCCTCGACCTCTTCGTGCCCCTCGTGCCCGATGAGGACGATCGTGCGGTCGGCCTTGGCGAAGCGCGTGGCCTCGCGGTGGACCTTCGTGACGAGCGGGCACGTGGCGTCGATCGCGTGCAGGTCGCGGTCGGCGGCGCCGGCGACGACCGCCGGGGACACCCCGTGCGCGCTGAACACCACGTGGGCTCCGCGGGGGACCTCGGCGACGTCGTCGACGAACACCGCCCCGCGCTGCTCGAGCGTCGACACGACGTGGACGTTGTGGACGATCTGCTTCCGGACGTAGACGGGTTCGCCGTACTGCTCGAGGGCCTGCTCGACGGCGACCACCGCCCGGTCGACGCCGGCGCAGTACCCGCGCGGCGCGGCGAGCAGCACCTTCTTCGTCCCGGCGACCGGTTCGTCCCGCAGCCGCCCGCGCGCCGCGTGCACCCGCGGCGGGGCGAGGGGGACCGTGTGGCCGTTGGTGATCGTCACGTCCCCGATGATAGGTGAGCGGCACCCGCACGACCTGGGCGCGACCACCCCTGTGGAGAACTCCCGCGCGGCGCGGTGCGACCGGCCGTGTCACCGGTCTGCGGCAGCATGGGTGTCCCGCGTTCGGAAGGAGCGACATGGCGATCGAACAGGGCCCGCCGACGGCCGACAACCCCTGGCCCGTCGCGCTGCTCGGCGCCAAGCTCCGCGACTGGATCGACCGTCTCGGCACCGCGTGGGTCGAGGGCGAGGTCACGCAGTGGAACGTCGCCGGCGGCAACGTCTACGGCAAGCTCAAGGACGTCGAGGTCGACGCGACCGTGTCGTTCTCGATCTGGTCGAGCGTGCGCTCGCGCGTGCCGGCCGACCTCAAGCAGGGCGACCGGGTCGTCGCGGCCGTCAAGCCGAACTACTGGGTCAAGGGCGGCTCGCTCACGATGCAGGTCGTCGAGATGAAGCACGTCGGGCTCGGCGACCTCCTCGAGCGGCTCGAACGGCTCCGTCGCACCCTCGCGGCCGAGGGCTTGTTCGACCCGTCGCGGAAGAAGCGGCTGCCGTTCCTCCCGCACCGGATCGGCCTCATCACCGGCAAGGACTCCGACGCCGAGAAGGACGTCAAGCGCAACGCGCAGCTGCGGTGGCCGCAGGTCGAGTTCCGCACGGTGCACACCGCGGTGCAGGGCGAACGGACCGTGGGCGAGGTCACGGCCGCCATCCTCGAGCTCGACGCGGACCCGACCGTCGACGTGATCGTCATCGCACGCGGCGGTGGCGACTTCCAGAACCTCCTCGGCTTCAGCGACGAGACGCTCGTGCGCGCAGCAGCGGCGGCCACCACACCGATCGTGTCGGCGATCGGGCACGAGGCCGACCGCCCGATCCTCGACGAGGTCGCCGACCTCCGCGCCTCGACACCGACCGACGCGGCGAAGCGGGTCGTGCCCGACGTCGCCGAGGAGCTCGCGAACGTCCGGCAGGCACGTGCTCGGCTCGGCCTCCGGCTCTCGCACACGCTCTCGGTCGAAGCGGACCGGATCGCGGCGCTCCGCTCGCGTCCGGCGCTCGCCTCGACCGCGTGGCTCGTCGACACCCGCGCGGAGGAGGTGGCACGCGACCTCTCCCGCGCGCGCGAACTCCTCGACCGCCGGCTCGAACGGTCCCACTCCGACGTCGGACACCTGACGGCCAGGCTCCGTGCACTGTCGCCGCGGGACACGCTCCGTCGCGGGTACGCGATCGTGCAGACGGCGGACGGCGGGGTGGTGCGCGCGTCGGAGGACCTCGACGGCGCGACTCCGGTCCACGTCACGCTCGGGGCCGGCACGGCCACCGGGACGCTCGAGCCGGACGGGCCGGGTCCGGACGGCGCGGTGTGACGACCGGGAGGCACCGGGCGCGTCCGCCTCGCAGCACCGGTCCTGCACAGGGCCGGTTCCGCGAGGGGCCTGCACAGGCTCGGGTCGGCGACGCCGCGTCGGTGGCTGCTCGGTAGGATCGTGGTGTGTCATCCCAGCAGGAACCCGAGCAGGTCGTCGACGTCGCCACGCTGAGCTACGAGGCCGCGCGCGACGAACTCGTGCGCGTCGTCGCCGAGCTCGAGCAGGGCTCCGCGACGCTCGAGCGCTCCCTCGGGCTGTGGGAGCGGGGCGAGGCCCTGGCCGCCCGGTGCGAGGAGTGGCTGGTCGGCGCCCGCGCACGGCTCGACGCGGCCCGCGCGGCGTCTGACGAGCGCGGCACCGCGACGGACGGCGGTGACGCCCGATGACCGACGCGGACGGACGGCCCATCGTCGCGGAGCTCGGTCGAGCCGAGACCCCGGAGGAGACCTGGGCGCGCAAGGACGCCGCGCGCACGGCTCGCCGGCAGCACCAGACGGCGTTCAACCTCGTCATCGCGCTGATCGCGTCGCTCGGGATCGTCCTCTTCCTCGTGGCGGTCGTCGTCCGACCGGACACCCAGATCGTGGACCGCACGGTGGACTACCAGCAGGTCGCTGCCGACGCGGACGTCCGGGGCGTCGAGCTCGCCGCTCCGACGCTGCCGAAGGGCTTCTCCGCGAACCGCGCCGACTGGACGGACAAGTCCGGCGACGGCGTCGACGTCTGGACGGTCGGCTTCCTGACGCCGGACAAGCAGTACATCGGGCTGCAGCAGGGCGTCTCCGCGAACGCGTCCTGGGTCGCGAACCAGCTCGACCAGAAGCCCGCGACGGGTTCGACGACGATCGACGGCACGAAGTGGACCGTCTACGACCGACGCGACGAGGGCAAGGACGCGGGCAACAACGCCTACGCGCTCGTGCGCACCACCGGCAAGTACACCTTCGTCCTCGCCGGCACCGCCGACGACGCCTCGTTCCGCACGCTCGCGACCGCCGTGTCCGAGCAGTTCGCGGACCGGTGACCCCCATCGTCCACCCCTGACCGACCGCAGCACCCCGAGGAACCCCATGCCCGACCGCGCCGCCTCCACCCCGTCCGACGCCCTCCGACTGCTCGTCGAGGGCAACGCCCGGTTCGCCGCCGACAAGCGTCGGACGGGCCGGACCGATCCCGACCGTCGCTCGGAGCTCACCGGTTCGCAGGCGCCCTTCGCGACGGTCCTCGGCTGCTCCGACTCCCGCGTGCCGTTCGAGCACGTGTTCGACGCGGGCATCGGCGACCTCTTCGCGATCCGCAACGCCGGTCAGATCGTCGACGACGTGGTCCTCGGCTCGATCGAGTTCGCGGTCGTCGCGCTCGGCACGCCGCTCGTCGTCGTCCTCCGCCACACCCGCTGTGGCGCGGTCGCCGCAGCTCGTTCGGGCGAGCCGGTGCCGGCCCCGCACCTCCAGTCGCTCGTCGACGCCATCGCCCCGAGCGTCGAGAAGGTCCGCGCCACCGACGCCGACCTGTCGCAGGAGTCGATCGGTGCCGCGCACCTCGAGAACACCCTCGCGCAGGTCCTCGAGCGGTCGGGCGCCGTCTCGGACGCCGTCGCCGAGGGTAGGTTGGCGGTCGTGGGGGCGACGTACGACCTGGCCTCGGGCGAGGTCACGATCGACACCGTCGTGGGCGAGGCCTGACCAGGGCGCGACCAGCCCCGAACACCACCGGTACGACGGCGACCAGCCCCACGACCGGCACGACGGACCAGCACCGTCGCAGCACCGACCGACGCGACCGCGCCGGAGCACACCCAGGAAGGACCACGACGACGTGACCGACACCACCGAGACCGCAGCGACCACCGATGACGGGTTCCGCATCGAGCACGACACCATGGGCGAGGTCCGGGTGCCGAAGTCGGCGCTCTACCGCGCCCAGACGCAGCGGGCCGTCGAGAACTTCCCGATCTCCGGCAGCGGCCTCGAGCCGTCGCAGATCGTCGCCCTCGCACGGGTGAAGCGTGCCGCCGCGATCGTGAACGGAGCCCGCGGGATCGTGGACGAGTCGGTGGCGGGGTCGATCGTCGCGGCCGCGGACGCGATCATCGGCGGCCAGCACCACGACCAGTTCCCCGTCGACGTCTACCAGACCGGCAGCGGCACCTCGTCGAACATGAACATGAACGAGGTCCTCGCGACGCTGGCCTCCGACGTCGCCGGCACGCCGGTGCACCCGAACGACCACGTGAACGCGTCGCAGTCCTCGAACGACGTCTTCCCCACGTCGGTGCACGTCGCCGTGACCGAGGCCCTGATCCGCACGCTCGTCCCCGCGCTCGAGCACCTCGCCGAGGCGTTCGAGCGGAAGGCGACGCTCTGGGCCGACGCCGTGAAGTCCGGGCGCACCCACCTCATGGACGCCACCCCGGTGACCCTCGGGCAGGAGTTCGGCGGGTACGCGCGACAGATCCGGCTCGGCATCGAGCGTGTGGAGGCGACCCTCCCCCGCGTCGCCGAGGTGCCCCTGGGCGGGACCGCGGTCGGCACCGGGATCAACACCCCGAAGGGCTTCCCGCAGGAGGTCATCGCACAGCTCGCCGAGGACACCGGGCTGCCGATCACCGAGGCACTCGACCACTTCGAGGCGCAGGGGGCGCGGGACGCACTCGTCGAGGCCTCCGGCGCGCTGAAGGTCATCGCGGTCAGCCTCACGAAGATCAACAACGACCTCCGCTGGATGGGTTCGGGGCCGAACACCGGCCTCGGCGAGCTCCACATCCCGGACCTCCAGCCCGGATCGTCGATCATGCCCGGCAAGGTGAACCCGGTCATCCCCGAGGCCACCCTGATGGTCGCGGCCCGGGTCATCGGCAACGACGCGACCGTGGCGTGGGCCGGTGCGTCGGGCGCGTTCGAGCTGAACGTCGCGATCCCGGTGATGGGCACGGCGCTGCTCGAGTCGATCCGTCTGCTGGCGAACAGCTCGCGCGTCCTCGCCGACAAGACGGTCGACGGGCTCGAGGCCAACCTCGACCGTGCTCGCGCCTTCGCGGAGTCCTCCCCGTCGATCGTGACGCCGCTCAACCGCGTGATCGGGTACGAAGCCGCCGCAAAGGTCGCGAAGCACGCCGTCGCGGAGGGCATCACCGTGCGTGAAGCAGTCGTGGCCCTCGGCTACGTCGAGCGGGGCGAGGTCACGGAGGAACAGCTCGACAGCGCCCTCGACGTGCTCTCGATGACGCACCCGAACTGACGCGCCCGAGCTGACGCGCCGAGCGCGCGACGCGACCACCGGACGGACGGAGGCGCGGTGCCAGCCGGCACCGCGCCTCCCGTCCGTCTCGTGGCGTGGGAACCATGAAAGCGACATCGAACCGGCCTCGAGAGCCGGTTCGATGTCGCTTTCGTGGCGCGAAGGACCGCGCCCGCTACACGAGGTCGGGCGAGTCGAGCATCTCCGTCACGAGTGCCGCGATCGCCGACCGCTCCGAGCGCGTCAGCGTCACGTGCGCGAACAGCGGGTGACCCTTCAGCCGCTCGATCACGGACGCGATGCCGTCGTGCCGGCCGACCCGCAGGTTGTCCCGCTGCGCGACGTCGTGGGTGAGGACGACCCGCGAGTTCTGCCCGATCCGGGACAGCATCGTGAGGAGGACGTTCCGTTCGAGCGACTGAGCCTCGTCGACGATGACGAACGCGTCGTGGAGGGACCGACCGCGGATGTGGGTGAGCGGCAGGACCTCGAGCATCCCCCGCTCGACCACCTCGTCGAGCACGTTGTCCGACACCACCGAGCCGAGGGTGTCGTAGACCGCCTGCGCCCACGGGTTCATCTTCTCCGCGGCGTCGCCCGGCAGGTACCCGAGCTCCTGACCGCCCACCGCGTAGAGCGGCCGGAAGACCATGATCTTCTTGTGCTGCTGGCGTTCGAGGACCGCCTCCAGGCCGGCGCAGAGCGCGAGCGCCGACTTGCCCGTGCCCGCCGCGCCGCCGAGGGACACGATGCCGATCTCCGGGTCGAGGAGCGCGTCGATCGCGAGCCGCTGCTCCGCGGACCGTCCGCGGAGGCCGAACACCTCGCGGTCGCCCCGCACGAGCGCCACCGAGCCCGCGGTGTGCACGCGGCCGAGGGCGGAGCCACGCTCGGAGTGGATGACGACCCCGGTGTTCACCGGCACGTCGGCGAGTGCACCGGAGCGGATCTCCTCGTGCTCGTAGAGGTCGGCCATCTGCTCGCCGGAGACCTGGAGGTCGGTGAGGCCCGTGTAGCCGCTGTCGACCGCGAGTTCGGCCCGGTACTCCTCGGCGGCCATGCCGATCGACGACGCCTTGACCCGCAGCGGGAGGTCCTTCGACACCACGACGACGTCGAGGCCGTCGTTCGCGAGGTTCATCGCGACCGCGAGGATCCGCGAGTCGTTGTCGCCGAGCTGCAGCCCGGACGGCAGCACCGCCTGGTTGGAGTGGTTCAGCTCGACCCGCAGCGAGCCGCCGTCACCGATCGCGATCGGGAAGTCGAGTCGTTCGTGCTCGACCCGGAGGTCGTCGAGGATCCGGAGTGCCTGCCGGGCGAAGTACCCGATCTCCGGGTCGTTGCGCTTCGACTCCAGCTCGCTGACGACCACCACGGGCAGGACGACCGCGTGCTCGGCGAAGCGGAACAGTGCCCGCGGATCGCTGAGGAGCACCGAGGTGTCGAGCACGTACGTGCGCTGGGCGACCGGTGTGGACGAGTCCGCGGTGGGCTGCTGCTGCGTTCCGCGAGAGACGTTCTGAGAGGTCACGACCACTCCATCCCCGGGCCGCGAAGGACCCGGTCCTTGTCCTCGACGCGGCCACTGGAGCGGGTCTCGAAGCACCTGCTGCGGCCGCTTCGATCGGGCGCGGTGCCCGATGCCGTCAAACTACGTCCGACCCCTGACACGGCGCACGCGACACGCGGCGCGGCGGGTTACGGTCGCGTGAACGCGACCTGAGCGGTGCGCCCCGCGCCCGACGTGCCGACCCACAGGCCTGGAGGCGCGGTGCGGGCCCGCCACTGGCCTCCCGTCCGGCGGCCTGCCGCTTCCGCGAGAGCGACAGTGTGCGTCGGTGCGTCCAGTCAGAACGGTCGCTTCTGCGAAGGCGACAGGATCCGCTGGTGCTCACCGCCGCACATGTCGCTTTCGCGAACCGCTCCGCTCGCCGCGCGCCCCGTGCCGGGTGCCGCCCGTCCGGCGACCTGCGGCTCCGCGAAGGCGACAGGATCCGCTGGTGCGTGGAGCGGAATCTGTCGCTTTGCCGGGCCGCGCGCCGCGCGCCGCGCGCCTCGCGCCGCTACGGCATCGTGGCGTACGACAGGCAGGCGTCGCGGAACATGTCGAGCGTCTCGTCCGTCGTGGAGGCGAACGGCGACACCCGGGCGGTCCCGGAGCGCGTCGTCACCGTCACCCCGTGGTTGTGCATCGCTGCGGAGAGCGCCGTCAACCGCCCCTGCGGCGGGCGCAGCACGACGATGCCGGCGCGCTCGCGCGGGTCGCGGCTGGACTCCACGACGAGGCCGAACTCGTCGGCGATGTCGAACACCCGCTCGACCCGGTCCGACACCCGCTCCTGCACGGCGGACACCCCGACGGCGGCGAGCCGCTCGAGCGACACCGCGAGCCGTGCCTGGGCGACGGGGTCGATCCGCGTCGAGCGGAAGCCGGCGGCACCAGGGCGGACCGAGGGCACCTCGTCCGGCCACCCGGTGGTCCCCGCAGGGCCGGACAGCGCCGGACGCAGCCGGTTCAACGCGCGGTCGCTGAAGGCCACGAAGCCGGTCCCCCAGCCGGCGTGCAGCCACTTCTGGCCGCCCGTGGCGACGACGTCGGCGACCTCGTAGGGGACGTCCACGACGCCGAAGCCCTGGATCGCGTCGACGACGAGCAGGCGGTCGCCGATGACCTCGCGGACGGCGGCGAGGTCGACCAGGTAGCCGGTGCGCCAGTCGACGAGCGAGACCGCGACGGCGGTGACGTCGTCGGTGAGCCGTTCCGCGATGAGCGACGGCGTGGTCCACCCGGCGCCGGACTCGATCACCACGGACTGCACGCGGCCACCGGTGGACGACGCGGCCGATGCGAGGGCGAGCGGCATCGACGGGTAGTCGTCGGCCGACACGAGCACGCCGCCGGTCAGCCCGAACGCGGTGTGCACGAGGCCGGGGGTCGTCGCGGTCTGCGACACGACCTGGTCCTCGCGGCGTCCGACGAGACGGGCGGCCACGGTGCGGACGCGCGCGTCCTGTTCGTCCAGGGTCTCCATCGCTCCGAAGCGCATGTGCTCCTGGATGGTGCCGAGCACCCGCTGCTCCTCGAGCACCGCCGTCTGGACCGGGCCGAACGCGGCGTGGTCGAGGTAGCCGGGCTCCTCGGCGAAGCCGGCGGCGTACTCGTCGGTGTTCACAGGTGCAACCTTCCGTGGGACGAAAAACCCTGTGAGTCTACTGGGACGGCAGTCAGGTGGCCGAACCCGGTCCACTGTGCGCACGAGCGGCACCGCACGAGCGGCCGCACGACTGGGCGCACGAACGCGGCCGCACGAACGCGGCCGCACGAGCGGCACCGCGCGATCAGCCGCCGAACCGCCGGGACCGCAGCCCGAAGTCACGGACCGCGCGGAGGAAGTCGACCTCGCGGAGGTCCGGGTAGAACGCCTCGACGAAGTAGAACTCGCTGTGCGCGCTCTGCCACAGCATGAAGTCGGACAGCCGCTGCTCCCCCGAGGTCCGGATCACGAGGTCCGGGTCGGGCTGCCCCTGCGTGTAGAGGTGGTCGCCGATGAGTTCGGGCGTGAGGACCTCGGCCAGGGTGTCGAGCGTCCCGCCACCCTCGCCGTGTGCCCGCACGATGCTGCGCATGGCGTCGGCGATCTCCCGCCGTCCGCCGTACCCGACGGCGAGGTTCACGTGCAGACCGGTGTGGTCGGCCGTGCGGTGCTCGGCGGCGGAGAGCGCCTCGACGAGGGAGGCCGGCAGCCCCTCGTCGGCGCCGACGTGCTGCACCCGCCAGTCCCGGTGGTCCGCGAGCACCCCGGCGAGCTCGCCGATGATGCCGACGAGGTCCTCGAGCTCCTCGCCGCCGCGGCCGGTGAGGTTGTCCGCAGACAACAGGTAGAGCGTCACGACCTCGATGCCGAGGTCGTCGCACCAGTCGAGGAACTCGGGGATCTTCGCGGCGCCGGCACGGTGTCCGTGCGCCGCGGTCTCGAGCCCGAGCTGCTTCGCCCAGCGACGGTTGCCGTCGACGATCATGGCGACGTGCTTCGGCATCGGGGCGCCGTCGATCTGCTTCCGGATGCGGCGCTGGTAGGCGCGGTAGAGGAGTCCCCGCCCCGTCGGTCCCACCCTGCTCGCCACGGGACGACTGTAGTGCACCGCACCCGCGAACCCGCAGGACGGGAGCGTGTTCGGCGGACGTTCGGACTGGGGCCCTACTGTCGCCCCATGCAGGCCACGAACGACACCGGGACCCTCCCGCACGTCCCCTTCACCGAAGAGGCGTCGACCGCGACCGAACCGCCCCGCCCTGCCTGGCGCGGCTGGATCCACCTCGGCACGTTCCCGTTCGCCATCGCGATGGGCGTCGTGCTCGTGTGCCTCGCGGCGTCACCTGCGGCGAAGGCGGGCAGCGCCGTGTTCATGGCGAGCTCGCTCCTGCTGTTCGGCGTCTCGGCGACGTACCACCGGTTCCCGTGGGGCCCGACGGTGAAGAAGGTCCTCAAGCGGATCGACCACACGAACATCCTGCTGCTCATCGCGGGCACGTACACGCCGATCGCGATCTGCGCCCTGCCGCACACGCTCATGGTCGTGGTGCTCTGGGTGATGTGGTCGGGTGCAGCGCTCGGCATCGCCTTCCGCGTGCTGTGGATCGGTGCGCCGCGTTGGCTCTACGTGCCGATCTACCTCGTCCTCGGGTGCGCCGCGCTGGGCCTGCTGCCGCAGTTCTTCGCCGCGAGCGTGCCGATGACCGTGCTCGTGCTGTCCGGCGGCCTGGCGTACATCCTCGGCGCGCTCGTCTACGGCTTCAAGCGTCCCGACCCGTCGCCGACGGTCTTCGGCTTCCACGAGATCTTCCACGCCTTCACGGTGGTCGCCTTCGCCGCGCAGTGGGTCGGCGTGCTCATCGTGGCGCTCGACCCGGTGCGCTGAGCCTGCGCCCGCAGGTGCGCGCCACGCACTGACGTGCGCACCTGACGGCCTGGAGGCGCGGTGCGGGCCCGCCACGAACCTCCAGCCGTCGTTGGTCGCGTCTACCCGCGTTCGGTGTCGTCGCCGACGTCGGCCCGGCCGTCCTCGGCGGCACGCCGCTCCGGCTCGTCCGTCGCGGCGCCCTCGGCGCCGGCCTCGGCCTCGAGCCGCTCCCGGATCTCGGCGCGGTAGCGGGTCCGACGGATGCGCCGCGTCATGTCGATGACCAGCAGGATCGTCACGACCGCGACGACCGCGATCGCGATGAACCCGGCGACTCCCGGGGTGACGTCGACGTCCGGGACGACCGAGGTCGGGCTCGGGCTGGGGGTGGCGGCGGCGTGTGCCGCCCAGGTGGTGCTCACGCAGTGGTGTCCTCGTCTGCCGGGATCCCCGCGAAGAGGTCGGACTCCGGCGTCGACGTGGGCACACGGGCCTCGACGAGCTGGTAGTCCTCGGTCGGCCACACCGTCGCGAGGAGGTCGTTCGGCCAGGAGAAGAAGAAGCTGTCCGGCGGCACCTGGCTCGCGTGCGCGTGGAGGGCGGCGTCACGCGCGTCGAACCAGTCGCGGACGTCGACGTGCGTCGTCGCGAGGTCCGGCCGGTCGGCGAACCGCTCGACCCACTCGCGGAGCTGCTCGACGGCGGCGCTGTCCGGCTCCCGCTCGCGCATCGCGTCGTAGATGGCGGTGAAGCGCCGGGGGTTCATCGTCCGCTCGTAGTAGAGCTTCGCGACCGCCCACGGCTCGCCCGCCTCCGGGTACTTCGCGGGGTCGGCGGCGTCGCGCCAGGCGGCCACGGAGACCTCGTGCGTGCGGATGTGGTCGGGGTGCGGGTAGCCGCCGTTCTCGTCGTACGTGACGAGCACGTGCGGACGGAAGCGGCGCACGACGCGGACGAGGGCCTCGGTCGAGTACTCGAGCGGCACGGTCGCGAACGTGCCGGGGCGGACCGACTCGCCCTCTTCCGGGAGCCCGGAGTCGTGGTAGCCGAGCCAGACGTGGTCGATGCCGAGGGCCTGCTGCGCGGCGGCCATCTCGGTGCGGCGGTACCCGGCCATGTCACGGTGCGCGCGCGTGGTCGCGGGCTCGCCGAGCTGGTCGTTGAGGATGTCGCCGGCCTCGCCGCCCGTGCAGGACACGACGAGGACCTGGTTGCCCTCGGACACGTACTTCGCCGCCGTCGCCGCTCCCTTGCTCGACTCGTCGTCGGGGTGGGCGTGGACGGCGAGCAGACGGTACGGCACGGGGGTTCCTCGCGGTCGGGGACGGTCGCGGACGCGGGCGGCGCACAGCCAGGCGTGAACTACCCTGGTCATCAGGATAATCACCCCGGGAGCCCCGAACTGTCCGATCAGCAGCACCCCGCCGCGCCGGCGCCCGCCGCGGCCACCACCGCCGCCGCGCTCGACGACCGCTACGGCCGCACGCCGTCACGGAATCGCCGTGCACGTGCACTGGCGATCGCCGCGGCCATCGCGGTCGTGGTCGTGTTCGCGGTGTGGGCGATCTGGGCCGGTCCGGGGCAGACGAGCCACGGACTCGACACGGACGACGTCGGGTACGAGGTCCTCTCCGACCACGCGACGGTGGTCCACTCACAGGTGTCGCTGGACCCCGGCACCGAGGCCGAGTGCGCCGTGCAGGTGCTCGACAAGTCGTTCACGATCGTCGGCTGGAAGGTCGTGACGATCCCGGCGAGCGAGCAGCGATCGCGGACCATCTCGACCGAGGTCCGCACGACGACGCGCGGCGTGACCGGCTTGATCCACGACTGCTGGGTTCCCTAGACTGCTGTGATCCGCAGAGCGAGACCGGCCACACCGGCCGGTCTCGCTCTTTGTCGAAGGGATCACGATGAGCAACGACACCCAGGGCACCTGGTTGACCCAGGAGGCACACGACCGCCTCCAGGCGGAGCTCGAGCAGCTCTCCGGCCCGGCGCGCAAGGAGATCGCGGACCGCATCGAGGCGGCGCGTGAAGAGGGCGACCTCAAGGAGAACGGCGGCTACCACGCTGCCAAGGACGAGCAGGGCAAGATCGAGGCCCGCATCCGCCAGCTCACCGAGCTGCTCAAGCACGCCACGGTGGGCGAGGCCGACTTCGACGGCACCGCCGAGCCCGGCACGGTCGTCACGGCCGTGATCGCGGGCGACGAGTCGACGTTCCTCGTCGGCAACCGCGAGATCGTCGGCGAGGGCTCGGACCTCACCGTCTACAGCCCGGTCAGCCCGGTCGGCGCCGCCATCCTCGGCCTCCGTGCCGGCGAGAAGACCACGTACACGGCGCCGAACGGCAAGGAGATCGCCGTCGAGGTCACGAAGGTCGAGCGCTACGAGCCGTAGGGCCTCGCGCAGTACCACGCAACGGACACAGCACCGCGGGACTCCGCGGTGCTGCGTCCGTTCTGCGGTGTGGTGCAGCGCGGCGCCGCTGCTCAGTGCACGGCGAGGTCGCGGTGGGTGACCGCCCGACGGCACGGGAAGCACACGAGGTCGCCGACCGCCACGTCCGCGGGCAGCACCGCGTCGACGCCCGCGGTACCGGCCGGGTTCGTCGTGAGCGTCACGACGGCGGCGGGGGCGACCGAGGAACGGCCGATGACCCGCGCCTCGGTCAGCACGGCGCAGTCCGGCAGCACGGCGTCGAGCTCGACGAGGAGCACGCCCCACGGCCGACGGACGCGGGTGACGGCGGCGACGGTGACGCAGACCTCGCGGGGCCGCCAGTCGCGGGGACGGTACCGGGGCGGGGCCTCCTCGGCGGTGTGCACGCACGGCGTCCCCACCACGTCGGCGAGCCGCTGCATCGAGACCGCGCGGACCGTGACGTCGTCGACGGTCGCCACGGTGACAGCGGGCCACAGCGTCGGGTCGAGCGGATTGGGCAGCGAGGCGCGGAGGGTGGGGAGGATCGACGTGAGGGTCATGACGGCAGCCTCACGCGCCTCCAGGCCCGTGACGCCGTCGCGAACGGAACCCTGACGGTCCGCGGCCGCTCCCGTGCGGTCCCCTGACGGGCCCGCGGGGAGCGCGGCGTCAGCGCTCGATCATCTCCGGGCGGAAGCCGGCCTCCTGCAGGCGTCCGAGGACCTCCTGGGCGTGCTCGGGACCGCGCGCCTCGACCGACAGGTCGAGCGCGACCTCGTTGATGACGAGCCCCTGGCCGTGCCGCGTGTGGAGCACCTCGACGACGTTGGCGCCGGCGTCGGAGATGACCTGCGCGACCCGCGCGAGCTGCCCCGGACGGTCCGGCAGCATGATGCGGATACCGATGTAACGCGACGCGGCGACGAGACCGCGGGTGATGATCCGCTCCATCATGAGCGGGTCGATGTTGCCGCCGCTGAGCAGGACCACGGTCTTGCCGGTGTCGCGGACCGACCCGGCCATGATCGCCGCGACCCCGACCGCGCCGGCGGCCTCGACCACGAGCTTCGCACGCTCGAGCAGCACGAGGAGCGCCCGGGCGACGTCGTCCTCGGTCACGGTGACGATCTCGTCGACGAGGTCGCGGATGATCGGGAAGTTCATGTCGCCGGGTCGGGCCACCGCGATGCCGTCCGCGATCGTCGGGGTGGTCTGCACGGTCACCGGCTCGCCCGCCCGGAGCGAGCTCGGGTAGGCGGCGGCGTTCGCGGCCTGCACGCCGATGACGCGGATGGTGCGGCCCTGCTGCTCGGCGATGCCCTTCACCGCGAGGGCGATGCCGGCGATGACCCCGCCGCCGCCGATCGGCACGACGACCGTGTCGGCGTCGGGGACCTGGTCGAGGATCTCGAGGCCGAGGGTGCCCTGGCCGGCGATCACCGCGGGGTGGTCGAACGGGGGGATGAAGACGGCACCGGTGCGGTGGGCGAAGTCCTTCGCGGCGCTGAGGGCCTCTTCCACGGAGTGACCGCGGAGGACGACCTCGGCGCCGTAGTGGCGGGTGGCCTGGAGCTTCGGCAGGGCCACGCCCACGGGGGTGAAGATCGTCGCGGGGATGCCGAGCGCGCGTGCGGCGAAGGCGACGCCCTGGGCGTGGTTGCCGGCGCTCGCGGCGACGACGCCCTTCGCGCGCTGCTCCGGTGTGAGGGCGGAGAGCCGGTTGTAGGCACCGCGGACCTTGTACGCGCCGGTGCGCTGGAGGTTCTCGCACTTCAGGTGCACCGGCGAGCCGAGCAGTTCCGCAAGGTACTGCGACGACTCCATCGGCGTGACACGGGCGACCCCGGCGATGGTGGTGCGAGCGGCCTCGATGTCCGCGAGCGTGGGGATCGCTGCGGTCGGGATCTGGGGCGCGGTGGTGTCGGTCACCCGCTCATCATCGTCGCTCGCGGTCGTCGCCGCGAACTCGTGACGTCTGCTCGGGTCGATCGGGGTCAGCCGGCCGTGCCCTTCGCGGCCGTCGGCTGCTCGTCACTGCCCGGCTCCGGGACGTCGTTCCGGTGCCGCTTGCGCCACTTCCGCTCGCGCTTCTCCTTCGCGTTCGCGTCGTGGTTCCGCCGTTGCGCCTCGAGCACGTGGTCCGAGTCCATGCCCCGCCACTTGCCACTGGCGATCGTCGTCACCATCGAGTTCACGGTCGCGATGAGCGGGACGGCGAAGAACGCACCTGCGATGCCCGCGAGACCCGACGCCGCGGTGACGCCGAGGACGACGGCCAGCGGGTGCACCTTCACGGCGTTGCCCATGACGAGCGGCTGGAGGATGTGTCCCTCGATCTGCTGCACCGCGAGGACGACGAGGAGCATCCAGACCGCTGCGACCCACCCGTTGAAGAGCAGCGCGACGATGACGGCGAGGATGCCGGTCACGATCGCACCGACGACGGGGATGAACGCGCCGAGGAAGACGAACACCGCGATCGGGACGACGAGCGGCAGCTGCAGGACGGCGGCACCGATACCGATGCCGACCGCGTCGACGAACGCCACGAAGATCTGCACCTTCACGAAGCTCGTGAGGGTCGTCCAGCCGGCGACCCCCGCGCCGTCGATCGCCGAGCGGGCCTTCTTCGGGAAGATCCGTACGACCCAACGCCAGACGTTCTTGCCGTCGATGAGCAGGAAGATCACCGTGAAGATGACGACGAACAGGCCGGTCAGCACGTGGGTGAGGGACGAGCCGACGCTCGCGGCCCCGGACAGGATCGACCCGGAGTTGTCCTGCAGCCAGTTCGTCGCCTGGTTCAGGTAGTTGTTGAAGTCCTTCTCGCTGATGTCGAGTCCGGAGTTCTGCAGGAGCTGCTGCACCGAGTCGTACTGCTGCAGTGCACGATCGCGGAGCGACGGCCACGCGGCGGCGATCTGGTCGATGACGAGCCAGATCAGCCCACCGACGGCCGCGAGACCGCCGACCAGGCTCACGACGACGGCGACCCACTTCGGGACGTGGTGCCGCTGCATCCAGTTCGAGAGCGGCACGAGCAGCGACGCCACCACGATGCCGATGAGGAACGGGATGAGCACCTCGCTGAAGAGCGTGACGAGGTAGATGAACACCGCCACCACGCCGAGCACCACGAGCACGCGCCACGACCACGCCCCCGCGATCCGCATGCCCGTGGGCACCGAGTCCTCCACGACGGGATCCGGATGAGTCTTCTTGCCCCAGGCCATGCCCGCGAGTGTACCGATGTGCAACCTGACAGGTTCCGGATCAGGCATACGGGTCGGTGGCCGGGCATGTCGGTGCGGATCGGTAGCGTCGGGGCATGGTCAGGACGACGCTCTCCGCCGCCGAGGCACGCCGGGTCGCCCTCGCGGCGCAGGGGTTCGGCGCCGCCCCCTCCCCGGCGGTCTCGACCCGCGCGCTGAACGCCGGGTTCGCCCGGCTCGGGCTGCTGCAGATCGACTCGGTGAACGTCTTCGAACGGAGCCACTACCTGCCGCTGTTCGCCCGCCTCGGCGCCTACGACCGGGCGACGCTCGACCGGCTCTCCACCACTCGGCGCGGTCCGTACCTCGAGTACTGGGCGCACGAGGCCGCGTTCGTCCCGCGTGACGACCTCCCCCTCTTCCGGTGGCGCATGGACGCCTTCCGGGAGCGCGACGCACGCCCGAACCGCATCGAGTCCGTCGTCCGGACCGAGGGCGTCCGGCGGGAGCTCCGGGCCCTCCTCCGTGCCGAAGGCCCGATGCGGGCGAGCGACGTCGAGCACGAGTCGAACGTGCGCCGCGGTCCGTGGTGGGGATGGAGCGACGTCAAGATCGGTCTCGAGCAGATGTTCCGCTGGGGCGAGGTCGTCAGCGCCGGTCGGTCCGGCTTCGAGCGGGTCTACGCCCTGCCCGAGCAGGTCCTGCCCGAACGCTTCCTCGACGACGCACCGGACCGCGCCGACGCCGTGCGGGAACTCGTGCGCCGGGCGTCGCGGGCGCTCGGGGTCGGGACCCGGGCCGACATCGCGGACTACTACCGGTTGCGGTCGGACGACACCGGCCGTGCCCTCACCGAGCTCACCGACGCGGGCGAGCTCGTGCCCGTGCGCGTCGAGGGCTGGGCGGACCGGGCGTGGCTGCACCCCGACGCACGGGTGCCCCGGGCGCTGACGGCCGACGCGGTCCTCAGCCCCTTCGACCCGGTCGTGTGGTTCCGACGCCGGGCCGAGCGGATGTACGGCTTCCACTACCGGATCGAGATCTACACGCCGGCGCCGAAGCGGGTGTTCGGGTACTACGTGCTGCCCGTGCTGCAGGACGACCGGCTCACCGGGCGCATCGACCTGAAGAGCGACCGGCAGCGGGGGGTGCTCCGCGTCCGGACGGCGTGGCAGGAGCCGGGCGAGCAGCTCGACGCCGAGCGGCTGGCCGACGTGCTCCGGCGGACGGCGGCGTGGCAGGGCCTCGACGGCATCGAGGTCACGGATCGCGGGACGGCCGCGGCCGCACTGGCCGGTGCGCTCGGCGTGGGTCTGGTCCCGCACGAGGCGGCGGACGACGCGGACGCGGCGGAGCCGGCCCCTGCCGTGGACGCGACCGCCTGACCGGCCGGGAGGCCCGTGCGGACGCCGCCACGGGCCTCCCGGCCGGTGGGCACGCCGTCGGGCGCGGGCGCGCGGGTGGGCACGCCGTCGGGCGCGGGGCGCGCTCGGTGCACTCGCCGCACCCGGTTCGCGCCGCGCCGCGCTCGCCGCGCCGCCGCTGTCAGAACCGGTCGAGGCTGCCGCGCAGGCGAGCGATGCGGTCGGGCAGCGGCGGGTGCGTCGAGAACAGCCGGTCCATCACACCCGGACGCATCGGGTCCGCGATCCACAGGTGCGCCATCGACGAGTTCTGCGTGCGCATCGGCCGCCCGTACGCGCCGAGCTTCTCGAGCGCTCGGGCGAGGCCCTCGGGGTGCCGGGTCGTCATCGCACCGGTGGCGTCCGCGAGGTACTCGCGCTGCCGGGACACCGCCGCCTGCACGGCCACGGCCGCGATGGGCGCGACGATGACCGCCACGAGCCCCGCGATGAGCAGGATCGGGTTGTTGCCGCCGTTGTTGTCGTTGCGGTTCCGCCCGCTGAGGCCGCTGAAGATCGAGATCCGGAGCAGTACGTCCGCGATGAGCCCGACGGCGACGACCAGGCCGAACACCATCGTGGACACCCGGATGTCGTAGTTCCGGACGTGCCCGAGTTCGTGGGCCATGACGCCCTGGAGCTCCTGGTCGTCCATGATCGCGAGCAGGCCGGTGGTCGCCGCGACGATCGCGTGCTCGGGGTCCCGTCCGGTCGCGAACGCGTTCGGCGACGGGTCGTCGATGACGTAGACGCGGGGCATGGGCATCCCGGTGGAGATGGCGAGGTTCTCGACCGTCCGCCACAGCCGTGGCTCCGTGGTGCGGTCGATCTCGACGGCCCCGGCGATCGCGGTGGCCTGCCGGGCCGCCGTGAAGTACTGCAGCACGGCGTACCCGATCGCGACCACGAGGACGATGACGCCGATCGAGACGTTGCCCGCGAGGTACCCGCCGAGGAAGCCGAGCGCTCCCACGAGCAGCAGGAACGCGAGGACGATCAGGACGGTGTTGCGCTTGTTCTGCGCGATCGCGCGGTACACGGCCGGACGCTGCGGTCGAGCGGGCGCGTCAGAACTGGACGCGCGGCGGCTCGGCGATGGCCGCCGGCTCCGCGGTCTCGAAGAACGACGCCTCGGTGAAGCCACGGTTCTTCGCGAACGCCGAGTTCGGGAAGACGCGGATCTTCGTGTTCAGCTCGCGGACGCCACCGTTGTAGAAGCGTCGGGCGGACTGGATCTTGTCCTCGGTGTCGACCAGCTCGGTCTGCAGCTGCAGGAAGTTCTGGCTCGACTGGAGCTGCGGGTAGCCCTCCGCCACGGCGAACACGCTCTTGAGAGCCTTCTGCATGTGTCCCTCGGCTGCCGAGGCCGCGCTGGCGTCGCCCGCGCTGAGCGTCTCCGCCCGGGCCTGGGTCACGTCGGTGAACACCGCCTTCTCGTGCGCGGCGTAGCCCTTCACGGTGTCGACGATCGTCGGGATGAGGTCTGCCCGGCGCTTGAGCTGCACCGAGATGTCGCTCCACGCCTCGTCGACGCGGACCTTCAGCGTCACGAGCGAGTTGTACGTCACCCAGAGGTAGATCCCGACGACCACGAGGACGACGACGACCACTCCGACGACGATCAACGTCGTGACGAGTCCGGTGTCCATGCGGGCGTACTCCTTTGCGCGTCGGGAACCGCGCGGTGACCGCGGTCGGCTGGACCGGCGGCGGGGACGGCCGGGGACGGTCGTGCAGCGGCCGCGCGGGCCATCGCAGAGTCTACCGACGCACAGGACGCGTCCTCGTCCCGCTTGCTGGTTCACGGGCGATTCCCGAGTCGTACACACCGGACGCTCGGGGTGCGGCCGCGCGGGGCGGATCGTCCGCGCGGCGGATTGACGCGAGCGCCGAGATCGCGTGGGATGGACACGGTGAACACGCCCGGGGAGCACGTGGACGAGTGGGCCGTCGGGGGCGACGGTCCGGTCCGTCGACCCCGCACGCAGCCGCTCCGTCCGGCACCGCTCCGACTCGCGGGCGCGACGGTGCTCGCGGCCGTCGTCCTCGCCGGGGCAGTGGTCGGGGTCGGCGCGGTCGGCCTCGGACCGGTCCCGGCGGCGAGCGCGGTCAGCACCGCCGCTGGAGCGCCGACCGCCACCGACGCCCCGACCGCTTCCGACAGCCCGGCCGCCTCCGACAGCCCGACCGTGTCCGACAGCCCGGCCGCCACCGACGCCCCGACCGCGTCCGACAGCCCGGCCGCTTCCGACTCGAGCGCCGGCGAGGTGCTGCGTGCCGCGGCGCCGAACGGCGGCGGCGACGGCGGCTCGTCCGGCGGGTTCCTGCCCGGCGCGACCCCGGACCCGTCCGACAGCCCGACCGGCCCGGTGTTCGGCCACCCCACCCCGACGACCCCGCCGACCACGACGCCGCCGGTCGCCCCGACCATCGCCGACCCGGGCGACATCACCACCGGCACCGCACGCTTCCACGGGCGGGGCACTCCCGGCCACGCGCTCCGGGTGGCCTCGGGCTCGGCTGCGACCTGCTCGACCACGGTGCAGCGGGACGGGTCCTGGTCGTGCCTGGGGAGCGTCGTGTCCGGCCCGGCGCAGGTCTTCACGGTGACCGACCGCACGGCACCGTCGCTCGGGTCCGCAGCCACGCCCTCGTCGGACGTCGTGACGCCGCCGACGCTCGCGACCCGGAGCACCTCGACCGGCACCGTCGCCGGGGACGGGCACCCCGGCGCGACCGTGAACCTCAGCGCCTCGGGGTCCGCTGCCGAGTGGGACGCGACGGTCGGACCGGACGGCCGCTGGGTTGTGTCGCTGCCCCGGGACGTCCGGGACGGCACGCTCACACTGGTGGCGACCCAGACCGGCAGCACGGCGACCGGCTACCGGTCGGACCTCCGGAGCGCCGCGTCGTCCCCACGGACGATCACCCTCGACCGGAGCGCCCCCGCTGCGCCCCGCATCCTCGACCCCCGCGCCGCCGACAGCGTCCGGGCGCAGCCGCTCCGGGTCTCCGGCACGGGTGAACCACGGGCGGTCGTCACCGTCTCGGTCGGCCGTTCCCCGGTCTGCATCGCCACGGTGGACACCGACGGGGGCTGGGCGTGCTCGTCGTCCGGCACGACGATCGCCCCCGGGTCACGGATCCTCTCGGCCGTGCAGCGCGACGCGGCGGGCAACACCTCGCGGTCCTCGTCCGGGGTCCGGGTCCTCGTCACCGCGTCGTCGGCGACGCCGTCGGGCTCCGGCTCGTCCGACCCGAGCAGCACGGGCAGCGCGACGGGCACCTCGGGTCCGTCCGGCTCAGCGGGGACCGGTCCGGGCGACACCGGTTCCTCCGCAGCGGGCACCCCGACCGGGAGCGGGTCCGGTACCGGCTCGGCGGCGGGCGGCAGCACCGGGTCCGGCGGTGCCGCCGGCACGACGGGCAGTGGAGCGCACGCTGGCGGTCCCGGCGCGGGTCCCGGCGGACTCGACTGGTCCGGCCCGGCCGGCGACTGGGGTGCCCGGACCGCGTACGACCAGGCCGTCCCGACGATCCAATCCGTGTTCTCGTGGCGGACCGTGCTCGTCGCGACCGCCGTCGCCGCCGGGTTCCTGGTCTTCGTCCTCGTGCCGCTCGCGATGGTCGCCGGTGTGGTCCGCGGGCGGATCCGGTCGCCCTTCTCCGCGCTGCTCGGCCGCAACCTGCCGCGGGCCCGGTCGCGCGCGGACGATGCCCTGCCGACGTGGGTGTCGATCGTGTCGTCGGTGACGATCGCGACGCTCTGCACCCTGCTCGGCACCGGGGTCTCGCTGGAGGCCCGGTACGTCCGACTCGCGCTCGCCATCGCGCTCGGCTCCTCGCTCCTGACGGCGGCGACGGTGCTCGCCACCCGGTGGGCGGCCGGCAGCGACCGGCACCTCGTCGGCCACCGTGTCTCCCCCGTGCTCGTCCTGGCCGCGCTGGTCGCGTGTGCACTGACCCGCGCGGGCGACCTGTCCCCCGCGCTCGTCGTCGGGGTCGTCCTCGTCCCGACCGGACGCGCGGACCTCGGCACGGGTCCGATGCGGCTCGGGTCGGAGGTCGTCGGTCGTGTCCGCGGTGCCACGTGGCGGTCGGCGGCGTTCCTCGTCCTCGCGGTCGCCGGGTGGGGCGTGCACAGCGTCGCGACGCGTGGCGGGGTCTGGACGTCGTTCGTGTCGGACGTCGCGATCACGCTGTGCGTCGGCGGCCTCGGGGCGGCGGTCGCCTCGCTGCTGCCCTTCACCGGTTCGGTCGGGGCCGTCCTCCTCGCCGAGGCCCGAGCACGGTACGCCGTCCTCGCGTCCGTCGCCGCTGCGCTCACCGCCGCCGTGTACTCCGGCGCCGCGGGCACGCACGTCGCCCCGATCACGTGGGCGGTCGCCGTCATGCTGTGCGTCGCCGCCGGCCTGGTCGCTCGTCTGTGGGCACGGTCCGCGGCCGCAGCCGACGGGTGAGACCCACCGCCGCAGCCGCGGTCCTCGCACCAGCCACCACTGCAGCGAGCGCGGTGCCGGGGCCGTCGCTACGCTGACGATCGGTGAGCGCCCCGTGGGTGGACGCCACGATGGAGCGACGATGACCGACACCCGATCCGACTACGACGCCACACGCTTCCGCGAGGTGTTCGAGGGCAGCTACACGTACGCGAACGGCTTCACCCGGAACACCCACCGCTTCGCCGGCCGCCCGGCACTCCGCGACCCGGACACCGGCCGCTCGTGGACGTACGCCGAGCTCGGCGACGCGGTCGACCGGGTCGGCGGATGGCTCGTCCGGCACGGTGCCGGCCCGGGGTCGGTCGTGATGGTGGAGCTCTTCAACGGCCCGGAGCTCGCCATCGCCTACCTCGCGTGCCACCGGATCGGTGCGGTGTTCTCGCCGACGAACTTCCGGCTCGCACCCGACGAGGTGGCCTTCATCGTCGAGGACTCCGCTCCCGTCGTCCTCCTCCACGACGCCGCACGCACCGCCGAGATCGCCCAGGCGCTCGAGACATCCGACCACCGACCGGCCCACGTCGTGACCGTCGGTGGCGAGGACGACCGGTTCGCGGAACTCCTGGCCGCGGATCCCGTCACGGCCGAGGAGCTCGCCGCCACCGAGCCGCGGAACACCTACGCGGAGACGACACGGCTCTACACGAGCGGCACGACCGGTCGCCCGAAGCCGGTCCCGCTGCCGAGCCTCGTCGAGGTGCTCAGCGCGCACGACGTCGTCATGCACTTCCCGCTGAGCCCGTTCGACAAGACGCTCAACATGTCGCCGCTGTTCCACCGGGGCGGCCTGTACTCGGGTGGCCCGAACCCGGTGTTCTACGTCGGCGCCGAGCTCACCACGCTCCGGCACTTCGACCCCGACCGCGTCCTCGACCTCGTGGAGTCCGAGCGGCTGACGTTCCTCATCGGCGCTCCGCCGAACCTCGTCGGTCTCGCGAACGCCCAGGAGGCCCGGCCCCGCGACCTGTCGAGCCTGCACGGCATCGTGACGATGGGCGCTCCGCTCGACCGCGCCGCCGCACTGCGCTACCAGGAGCTGCTGTCCCCGCGGATCTTCAACGGCTACGGCACGACCGAGACGTTCTGGAACACCTTCCTCCGCCCCGAGGACTTCCCCGACGGCGCGGGCTCCACCGGCCGCGCGAGCACCGACGACGACGTCGCGGTCGTGCGCGTCCACGAGGACCGGCTCGCCGACCCGTCCGACACGGTCGCGAAGGACGGTACCGAGATCGGCGAGTTCGCGGTCCGCACCGTGAAGTCTGGCTACTCGTACCGGAACCCGGGGCTCGAGGCGGAGAAGTTCGCGAACGGCTGGTTCTACCCGGGTGACCTCGCGACGTGGGACGAGCACGAGCGCGTGACGATCGTCGGGCGCAAGGACGACATGATCATCTCCGGCGGCGAGAACGTCCACCCGGTGCAGGTCGAGGCGGCGCTGCAGGAACACCCCGGCGTCGCGGACTCGATCGTGGTCGGCGTCCCGGACGAGCAGTGGGGCGAGGTCGTCACCGCGTTCGTGGTCCGTGCTCCCGGACGGCTGCCGGAGGACGACACCGAGGCCGCGGCCGTTCTCGAGGAGTGGACCGCCGGTCACCCGGGTCTCGCCCGGTACAAGCGACCGCGCCGCTACCGCTTCGTCAGCGAGCTCCCCTACAACGCCACCGGCAAGAAGGTGCACTACCTCGCGAAGGCGAGGGCGGCGGAGGACCAGGCGGCCGGCCGCCTCATCGCGCCCTGAGGGTCGCCCCGGCGCAGACGCGCCGCATGACGGCCGGGAGGCGCGGTGCGGGCCCGCACCGGGCCTCCCGGCAGACGGGTTCAGACCTGGCCGCGGTGCGGTGCGTTGCGCCGGAACAGACCGGGCAGCAGTCCGCCGATCTTCGTGCCGACGCAGAGGCTGACGAAGGTCGCGAGCGGGGTGGCGAGCGCCACCGGGGACAGCGTCGCGACCGCGACCAGACCGACCGTGCCCGGGACGAGCAGGAGGAACGCGGGGAAGAACGACACGTTCGCGGGGATCACCGGGACGATGCGTTCGAGGATGCGGGTGGCGACGAACAGGAGCGCGGCGGTCGCGCCCGTCGCGACCACGCTGCCACCGAGCGGGGTGATGCCGGTGAGGAGGCCGTAGGCCGACGTCATCACGACCACGGACACGAGGGTGAGCCGCCAGCCGGACTGGAACACGAGCCCGAGGCCGACCGCGAGGAACACCACCGCGACCCACGAGACCCAGTAGGGCGGTACGGCCTCCCACCCGCCGCGGTCGGTGCCGACCCCGGCGACCTCGCCGACGAGCGCTGCGGACGACGGGTCGACGTGCAGGCCGGTGAGGGCGCTCCCGGCGGCGATGCCCGCGGCCATGAAGCCGAGCATGATGATGCCCTGCATGAGCCGCGACGACCCCGTGACGATGTCGGCGGCCGTGAGTTCGAGCAGGGCGTTCGTGATCAGCGCGCCCGGGACGAACACCGCGACCGGGGCGCACACCGCGAAGAGCGGCACGTGGCCGAACCCCGTCCCCGCGGCGACGAGCCCGACGATCGACGTCGACACGAAGGCTGCGAGGAAGGGGACGATCGCGAGGGCCTCGCGGAAGCGCCGCAGCACGATGCCGATCACGCCGACGAGCGCGCCGACGCCGAGCGCCAGCAGGATCGCCCACCACGGGCAGCGGAACACGACCGCGAGGCCCGCCGAGGTCAGAGCGTTGCCGAGGATCCACGGCAGCGGGGCCGGCAGCCGGGTGCTCGCCCGGATGGCACGGACGCGGGCGGGGATCTCGGCGAGGCCGATCGAACCGCTCTCGAGGCCGAGGACGATCCGGTTCGCACGGGCCGACTGGCGTGCGGAGAGCTCGACGCCCTCGGCGTTGACGATGGTCGCGGCACCGGTGGCGGTCTCGCTGACGATGACCAGTGCGGGGAGGACGCCCACCGCCAGCTCGGGGCCGATGCCGGCGGCGTCGCGGGCCTTCTCCAGTGCCGATCGGACGTCGGTGACCGAGCTGCCGGCGTCGAGGAGGAGCGCTCCGAGGGTGCCGAGGAGCATGCCGACCGGGACCGCTTCGCCGTCGATCACCTCGACGTGCGGTTCGGGGCGGCGGAGGGTGTTGCGCAGTTGGGCGATGGCGCTTCCGAGTCCGACCACGAGTGTCGATCGTAGCTCGCGCGGAGGGGCGGGCGTACCGAGTCTCGTGCTCAGCGACAGTTCTCGCGGGTCGGGCCGCGAGAAGTGTCGCTCACCCCGAGACTCGCGGCGGCACCACGTACCCCCGGTGGGACTCGAACCCACAACTCGGCGATTTTAAGTCGCATGCCTCTACCGGTTGGGCCACGGGGGCGGGCCGCAACAGCCTACCGACGCCGAGAGGCGGCCACCCACCGGGGGTGACCGCCTCTCGCGTCGGACGGGTGCCTACTTGGCGTCGGCCGAAGCCTCGGCCTTCACCGGCTCGGCCTCCTTGGAGACGTCCTCGGCGGGCGTCGCGTACGCGGGGCCCGCAGCGTCGGCAGGCTTGCCCTCCTCCGGGGCCTGAGCGGCGGCAGCCGGAGCGGCAGCGGCCGGGGCGGACGCCTCGACGGCCGGCTTCGGACGCGACGCGAACGCCTCGAACGCAGCCCGCGGGGTCTCGCGGTCGTCGAGCGACGCGATGTCGCGGCCGAGGAAGAAGCCACCCACCCAGTCGCCGATGACGCGCCACTTGCGCTCCCACGACGGCATCGCGAGACCGTGGTAGCCACGGTGCGCGCCCCAGGCGAGGAAGCCCTTCATCGCGAACTTGCCGGACTGGAACACGCCGATGCCGAGACCGAGGCCCGCGACGGCGCCGAGGTTCTCGTGCTTGTAGTCGGTCGTCGCCTCGCCCCGGATGACGGCGACGAGGTTCTTCGCGAGCTGCTTCGCCTGACGGACCGCGTGCTGGGCGTTGGGCACGCAGAACCCGCCGACGCCGCCGCCCGTGAGGTCCGGCACGGCCGCGACGTCACCGCAGGCCCACGCATCGGCGACCACGCCGTTGTCGTCGACCACGCGGAGGTCGGGCTGGACGCGGATGCGGCCGCGCTGCTCGAGCGGGAAGTCGGTGCCCTTGACCATCGGGTTCGCCATGACGCCGGCGGTCCAGATGATGAGGTCGGACGGGATCGTCTGGATCGACTCGTCCTTCGCCTTGAGCTGGCAGACGCCGCCCTCGGCCGACGCGAGCTGCGTCTCGAGGTGGACGGTCGCGCCGCGCTGGGCGAGGTTCTCGAGCACCCAGTGCGAGGTCTCGAGCGACACCTCGGGCATGATGCGCCCCATCGCCTCGACGAGGTGGAAGTGGGTGTCGTCGAACGACAGCTGCGGGTAGCTCTTGAGCAGGTCGGAGACGAACGAGCGGAGCTCCGCGAACACCTCGATGCCGGCGAAGCCGCCGCCGACCACGACGACGGTCAGCAGGCGGTCGCGCTCGGGACCGGCCGGCAGGTTCGCCGCCTTGTGGAAGTTGACGAGGATCTTGTCGCGGATGGCCGCGGCCTCCTCGATCGTCTTGAGGCCGATCGCCTCGTCCGCGACACCCGGGATCGGGAACGTGCGCGAGACGGCACCGGCGGTCATGACGATCTGGTCGTAGGTCTCCTCCCACGGCTCGCCCTCGGTCGGCGTGATCGTCGCCGTCTTGGTGGCGTGGTCGACCTTCGTGACCTTCGCCGTGACGACCCGGGTCTTCTTGAGGTGACGGCGGTGGGAGACGACCGCGTGACGCGGCTCGATCGACCCGGCGGCGACCTCGGGCAGGAACGGCTGGTAGGTCATGTACGGCAGCGGGTCGACCATGACGACCTCGGCTTCGCCCTGACGCAGGTGCTTCTCGAGCTTCCAGGCGGTGTAGAAACCGGCGTAACCGCCGCCGACGACGAGGATCTTGGGCACGGGGGATGATCTCCTTGGAGTGGGGTGGTTTGCCGGGAGGCTGGTCAGAACTCGCCGCCACCCGCCCCGACTCCGGCGTCTGCAGCCTCATCATACGCCCGGCACTCACACCGGGAGGGCGACCAGTCGACGCGCTCGAGCGCGAGGTCACCGATGGGGTTGACGCCGGGTCCGGCGGCGAGGGCGTGGCCGACGAGGGCGTGCAGGCACTTCACGCGGGTGGGCATGCCACCGGCGCTGATGCCGTGGATCTCGTCGACGTGCTCGATCGACTCACGATCGGCCAGGTAGGACTCGTGGGCGGCGCGGTACTGCTGTGCGACATCCGGGTCCTCGAGCAGGGCGGCCAGCTCCGGCATGACCTGGTTGGCCTCGAGGGTGCTGATCGCGGCGGTGGCCGCGGGGTGGCACAGGTAGTACAGCGTCGGGAACGGGGTGCCGTTCGACAGCCGGGGCTTCGTGGACACGACCGTGGGGTTGCCACAGACGCAGCGTGCCGCGATCCCGATGACGTCGCGAGCCGGTCGCCCGAGCTGCGCCGACACGACGCGGACGTCGTGCTCGGTGGGCGGGTCGAAGGGAGGGGTCGTCACGGGTACGTGAGCCTACCCGAGTCCGGAGCGTCGTCCTACTTCGTGTCGCCGGTACCCGAGACGTCGGGTGCCACGAGCTTCTCGGTGCTCTCGTCGCTGAGCCCGGACTTCAACACCGACGAGAGCATCGCCTGCACCCAGTCGACCTTCGGCGTCTGCACGGTCGAGCTCACCGGCGTGCCCGAGTCGGTCTCCGGACGCCCGGAACTCTTCGCGTCCTCGCTCCCCATCACGAGGTAGCTCTCCTCGCCCGGGTACACGTAGAGCAGCCGGTCACGGGCCTGTGCCTCGATGTAGGCCGGGTCGTCCCACCGCGCGACGTCCTGCTTCTTCTGCGACACGTCGTCCTTCTGCGCGGCGACCTGCTGCTGCTGCTGCGCGATCTGCTCCTGCTGCTGGATGAGCGTGCGGAGCGACGGCGCGAGCACGACCACGAACAGCACGATGATCGCGAGCATGAGCAGGCTGAACCCGGAGAACCGGATCGAGCGGTACCAGGGCTGGTGTGCGGCCGCACCGGCGTGCGGCATCGCCACGGGGACGCGGCGGACGCGGGGCTTCTGGCTGGGCACGACGCTGACGATAACCCGCGGTGGGCAGGGGGTCGGCACCGGCACGCGGGTGTCGGGCAGCCTCCCAGCGTCGGCCTGGAGGCACGGCTCACCCCCGGCGCGCCCCGCACCCCGCCGCGCCGCACTACCGCTCGCTGGCCGCCGCTCGCCACCGCACGACCAACGTCACGCTGAACCGCGGTTCCGCGTGGTTCCGACGGGCTCCGGTTGTGCGGCGCCACGCCGCACCGGCGCCGGCAGCGGCGCCGGTGCGGCGTCGCGGACGGCTGATCGACGTCGGGGAACGACGAGACGCCGCCCTCCGTGCGGAGGACGGCGTCTCGTGGTGGCGCTGAAGTGTTACAGGGCCGCCGCGCGCGGGAAGGCCGAGCGACCGGCGTACACCGCGGCGTCGCCGAGCTCCTCCTCGATGCGGAGCAGCTGGTTGTACTTCGCGACGCGGTCGGAACGAGCCGGCGCACCGGTCTTGATCTGGCCACCGTCGACCGCCACCGCGATGTCCGCGATGGTGGTGTCCTCGGTCTCGCCCGAGCGGTGCGAGAGGATCGCGGTCATGCCGTGACGGTGCGCGAGCGACACGGCGTCGAGCGTCTCGGTGAGCGTGCCGATCTGGTTCACCTTCACCAGGATCGAGTTGCCGGCCTGCTCGTCGATACCCCGCTGCAGACGCTTCGGGTTCGTGACGTACAGGTCGTCGCCCACGAGCTGGAGCTTCGAGCCGAGCTCCGCGGTGAGGTGCTTCCAGCCCTCCCAGTCATCCTCGGCCAGGGCGTCCTCGATGGTGACGAGGGGGTAGTTCGCGACGAGGTCGGCGAAGTAGCCCGTGAACTCCTCGCTCGAGAGCTGCTTGCCCTCGAACGCGTACTTGCCGTCCTGGAAGAACTCGGTCGCGGCGACGTCGAGGCCGAGCGCGATGTCCTTGCCCGGGGTGAAGCCGGCCTTCTCGATCGCGGCGAGCAGGAAGTCGAGCGCCGCGCGGTTCGACGCGAGCTCGGGCGCGAAGCCGCCCTCGTCGCCGAGGCCGGTCGCGAGGCCCTGCTTCTTCAGCTCACCCTTGAGGGCGTGGTAGGTCTCGACACCCCAGCGGAGCGCCTCGGAGAACGACTCGGCGCCGTAGGGCACGAGGAAGAACTCCTGGATGTCGACGTTGGTGTCGGCGTGCGCGCCACCGTTGACGACGTTCATCAGCGGGACGGGCAGCGTGTGCGCGTTCGGGCCACCGAGGTAGCGGAACAGCGGCAGGTCCGCCGAGTCGGCGGCGGCGCGGGCGACGGCGAGCGAGGCGCCGAGGATCGCGTTCGCGCCGAGGCGGGACTTGTTCTCGGTCCCGTCGAGCTCGATGAGCGCGGCGTCGACGAGGCGCTGGTCGGTGGCGTCGAAGCCCTCGAGCGCCGGGCCGATCTCGTCGAGGACGGCGTCGACGGCCTTGAGGACACCCTTGCCGCCGTACCGCGACTTGTCTCCGTCACGGAGCTCGTACGCCTCGAACGCGCCGGTGGAGGCACCGGACGGGACGAGCGCGCGCGAGACGACGCCGTCGTCGAGGAGGACCTCGACCTCGACCGTCGGGTTGCCTCGGGAATCGAGGACTTCGCGTGCGCCTACGGCATCGATCTGGGCCACGGGGTACTCCCTACGAGTTCGGTTGTGGTGATTGCGGGTCCGATCCTACCGAGGCCCGGTGGACAGGACACTCCGCGTGACGCTCACTGTGGAGAGCGGCCCGTGACGCACAGGCCCCGACCGGTCGGTCCGACCGGTCAGCCGAGCGGACGGAACTCGACCCCGTCGAGCGAGGTCGTGTCGGCGCGGACCGACGCGAACGCGCCGAAGCCCTGCGCCTCGAGCGCGGCGAGCTGGTTCTTCGTGTTCTTCGTGCGCTTCTCGAGCCGGACGCGCTGGTGCGTCGCGAGCGCCTCGGTCTTGAGCGCGGCGAGTCGGCCCGGTTCGACGTCCTTGTCGTAGAGCAGCACGACGGCGTCCGCGGACTCGGCGTCCGGCAGCGTGACGAGGTCGACGAGCCGCTCGAACCCGAGCGAGAACCCCACCGCCGGGACGTCCTGGCCGAGGAAGCGCCCGATCATTCCGTCGTAGCGACCACCACCGCCGAGGCTGTACCCGAAGTCGGGGTGCGCGACCTCGAAGATCGTGCCGGTGTAGTAGCCCATGCCGCGCACGAGCGTCGGGTCGAACCGGAGGTCCACCCCGTCGAGCGCTCCACGGAGGCCGAGCAGCTCAACGAACGCACCCTCGTCGAGCCACGCTGCTCCCCCGACAGAGTCCCAGTCGGCGGACTCGAGCGCACGGATGGTGTCCTCGAGCCCGGGCAGGTCCGATCCGGTGGTCTCACGGAGCTCCGCTGCGACCCCGTCCGGCCCGATCTTGTCGATCTTGTCGATCGTGATCAGCGCACGGTCGGCCTCGGCGGCGTCGGTGATCCCCCACGACGCGAGGAGCCCGAGCAGGATGCGCCGGTCGTTGATGCGGATCGACGTCCCGGAGACGCCGAGCGCGTCGAGGGCGTCCGTCGTCGCACGGATGAGCTCGACCTCGGCGAGCTGCCCGGGTTCGCCGAGGATGTCGATGTCGCACTGCACGAACTGCCGGTAGCGCCCCTTCTGCGGACGCTCGGCTCGCCAGACGGGCGCGATCTGCACGGAGCGGAAGACCGTCGGCAGCTCGGCGCGGTGCGAGGCGTAGAAGCGGGCGAGCGGCACCGTCAGGTCGAAGCGGAGGCCCAGGTCGGCGAGGTCGAGCGGCGCGTCGGCCGCACGGAGGTCCTCGACGGTCAGTCCACGCTTCATCACCGCGAACGCGAGCTTCTCGTTGTCGCCGCCGAGTCCGGAGTGGAGCCGCGCCGCGTCCTCGACCACGGGCGTCTCGATCTCGTCGAACCCGTGCCGCGCGTACACGCCGCGGACGACCCCCAGCACGTGCTCCCGACGAGCCTTGTCCGCCGGGAGGAAGTCGCGCATGCCACGGGGTGCCGTCACGGTCGTCGCCATGCGGCAATCCTGCCAGAACGACCACGGCGGTTTGCGCCGCTCGGTGTCCGCTGATATTGTGAACACACAACTTCGGTCCGCAGGTGCCTGATCCACCCGCGGACCGATCGCGAGGGCAACGTGCTGCAGTGTGCCCCGCGGTGAGCGGGGTCCCCCGTCCACACCGGTATCCCTGTCGGTACGGACGGCCCGCTCGCGGGCGTCCTCCTTTTTTCGGGTTGGGAGGACGCCCGCTCTTCTCGGTCCCGCCGCACATCGGCGTGACCGGTCTCGCGACCGATCACGCGACGCCGAGTCGTCTCACGCCTCGCGGCACGCCTGACACCCCGCCGCACGCCTCACCACCCCGCGGTACGCCTCGCGCCCCGCCCCACGCCCAACGGCACTCCTCGCGCCCCGCCCCACGCCCAACGGCACTCCTCGCGCCCCGCGGCACGCCGCACGCCCACGCCCCACGCCCCGCGGTACGCCTCACGGCCCCGCGCCACACCTCACGCCCCCGCGGCCCGCCCCTCGGCCTCGAGCGCGGCGACGGCAGCGCGGAGGCTGGCGACCGGGTCGATCCCGTCCGCCCGAGCCGCCGCCACCGTGCGCAGCACACCGGTCCCCCACTCGAGGTCGCTTCGTCCGGCGCCCGCGATCGACCCGGTCGTCGTCGATGCGGCGACGCCCGTCGGACCGGACGCCCCGGCGTCGTCTCCACCCCCGGCGTCGTCTCCACCCCCGGCGTCGTCTCCACCCCCGGCGTCGTCTCCACCCCCGGCGTCGTCTCCACCCCCGGCGCCGTCCTCGCCCCCGGCGCTCGGCCTCGCACCCAGGGACGCGACGAGCGCACCGGTGTCGACCCGCGCCTCCAGGCGTTCCAGCAGCTTCACCGCGCGCTCGAGCGGCGGCATCGCCCGCGGGACCCCGTCGAGCGCGCTCCGCCGGGAGGCCTTCTCGACCGCCTTCGCCGCACGCCACACCCGTTCGACCTCGGCCACCGTGTCCGCTCGCTCGTCCCCGAAGACGTGCGGGTGCCGCCGGACCATCTTGTCCCGCACCCCGGCGGCGACGTCCTCGAGGTCGAACGTCGCTGCGAGCCCGGCGTGCAACACCACCTGGTAGAGCACGTCGCCGAGTTCCTCGCGCAGATCGTCCTCGTCGCCGTCGTCGATCGCGTCGACCAGTTCGTAGACCTCCTCGACGGCGTAGCGCGCGAGGGAGGCGTGCGTCTGCTCCCGGTTCCACACGCAGCCGCCCTCGGGGGCGAGCAAGCGGTCGACGACGGCCTCGAGGTCGGTGAGGGCACTCATGGCGTCATGCTCGCACGAGCCGAGCCGCCGGGGACGGCGCGTCAGCCCCCTCCGGTACGCTGGTCGAGGCGTGTCGGGAAGTCTGGTCGACGGACCGATCACCGACCCCTCGAACCGGAGCTCCATGCCTGCACTCCTCCGTTCCCCGCGGTTCAGCGCCATCGCGCTGCTCACCGCTGCCGTCCTCGGCCTCCTCGTCGCCAACTCGCCCCTCGGACCCGGGCTCGAGCGCGCACTCGACGCGCACTCCCCGTGGGGTGCGGTCGGTCTCGACCTCTCGGTCGCGCACTGGATCAGCGACGGCCTCCTCGCGGTGTTCTTCCTGCTGGTCGCGATCGAGCTGAAGCAGGAGCTCGTCGCCGGGGAGCTGTCGAACCCGAAGACGGCGGTGATCCCGGCGATCGCAGCGGTCGGCGGGGTGGTCGTCCCGGCGGGGATCTACCTCGCGGTCACGGCGGGGACGCAGTACCAGCACGGATGGCCGATCCCGACCGCCACGGACATCGCGTTCGCCCTCGGGCTCCTCGCGGTGTTCGGCCGTGGCCTGCCCTCGACGATCCGCGTCTTCCTGCTCGCCCTCGCCGTGCTCGATGACCTCATCGCCATCGTGATCATCGCGGTCGTGTTCGCGCACGACACCGACTTCCTCTCGCTCGCCGGCGCGGTGGTCGTGCTCGCGCTCTTCTGGCTGCTCGGTCGACGACTGGGCCGGGCGGACGGACGCCGAGGGCTGTTGATCGTCGCGATGGTCGTGCTCGGCCTCCTCGCGTGGTGGCTCGTGTACCACTCGGGCGTCCACGCGACCATCGCCGGGGTCGCTCTCGGGCTCCTGCTCCCCCGACCCTCCGGGCACACCGTGTACGAGCGGGTCGAGCCGTGGTCGAACGGACTGGTGCTGCCGGTCTTCGCGTTCGCGTCCGCCGCCGTGGTCGTCCCCGACGTCGGCCTCGGGGAGCTCTCCCCGACGTTCTGGGCGGTGGTGCTCGCGCTGCCGGTGGGCAAGGTGGTCGGCATCACGGTCTTCGGGTCGATCGCGACGCGGATATTCCGGGCGCCCGGCCGTTCGACGCTGTCGTTCGGCTCGATCATGACCGTGAGCGTGCTCGGTGGCATCGGGTTCACGGTGTCGCTCCTCATGAACGAGCTGGCGTTCGCCCGCAACGAGGAGATCCTCGACGAGGGCGTCCTCGCGGTGCTCGTCGGTTCGGGGATCGCGATGGTCGCCTCCGCCGTCGTGGTGTCGTTGCGTGCGCGCCGGTACCGGGCGCGCCGCGAGCTCTCCGAGGCCGAGTCGACGGAGTAGGTCTCGGCGGCCCGGTGCCGCTGCTGGACGACGCGACCGCTGTCGTCCGACAGCGAGCCGGTCGGTCGTTGCGCACGCCGGCTACCAGACGGCGCAACCGACGACGTGACCGTCGTCGCACGACGACGGTCACGTCGTTCCGCGACCACGGGCCGGACGGGAGGCACGGCGCCAGCCCGCCACGTGCCTCCCGGCCGACAGCGCGACCGACGGGAGGCACGGCGCCAGCCCGCCACGCGCCTCCCGGCCGACAGCGCGACCGACGGGAGGCACGGCGCCAGCCCGCCACACGCCTCCCGGCCGACCGCGCGCTACGCGGCCGTCTCGGCCGGCGCCTTCGACGCGCCGTACACCGCGGTGAGGATGCTCTCCACCCACTCGATGAGCGCGCCGTCGGGCAGGGCCTCGCCGTGCGGTCGCGGCATCGGGATGCTCGTCGCGTTCTGCTGCGGGAACCACCGCGCGCCCGGGAACATCCGCTTCAGCCGCACCTGCGCCGAGTCCGCGAGCTCCTTGCCCGCGACACGGAGGTTCGAGCCCATGACGACGACGTCGGACAGGCCGACCTGCTGCGCCATGCGCCGGAGCCGGGACACCTCGACCAGCGTGAGCACGGCCTGCGGAGGCTGCCCGTAGCGGTCGGTGAGTTCGTCGAGGACCATGTCGATCGCCTCGGGCTGCGCCGTCGGGGCGGAGGCCGCGGAGAGCTTCTGGTAGGCCTCGAGTCGGAGGCGCTCGGACTCGACGTAGTCCTCCGGGATGTGCGCGTCGACCGGGATCTCGAGCCGGAGTTCGGTCTGCCCCTCGGCGACGTCGCCACGGAACTGCGACACCGCCTCGCCGATCATGCGGAGGTACAGGTCGAAGCCGACACCCGCGATGTGCCCCGACTGCTCCCCGCCGAGCAGGTTGCCGGCGCCGCGGATCTCGAGGTCCTTCATCGCGACCTGCATGCCCGCGCCGAGCTCGTTGTTCGCCGCGATGGTCTCGAGGCGGTCCTGCGCGGTCTCGGACAGCGGCTTGTCGGCGTCGTAGAGGAAGTACGCGTAGCCACGCTCCCGCCCACGACCGACGCGGCCACGGAGCTGGTGCAGCTGCGACAGACCGTACTTGTCCGCCTTGTCGATGATGAGCGTGTTCGCGTTCGCGATGTCGAGCCCGGTCTCGACGATGGTGGTGGACACGAGGACGTCGAAGCGACGCTCCCAGAAGTCGACCATCACCTGCTCGAGCGTGCCCTCGGACATCTGCCCGTGCGCAACCGCGATGCGGGCGTCCGGCACGATCTCGGCGAGGTGCGCCGCGACCGACTGGATGTCCTTCACGCGGTTGTGCACGTAGAACACCTGGCCCTCGCGCAGGAGCTCGCGCCGGATCGCCGCCGCGACCTGCAGGTCGGACTGCGGGCCGACGAAGGTGAGGATCGGGTGGCGGTCCTCCGGAGGTGTCGCGAGCGTCGACATCTCGCGGATGCCGGTCACGGCCATCTCGAGCGAGCGCGGGATCGGCGTCGCCGACATCGCGAGGACGTCGACGTTCGTCTTGAGCTTCTTCAGCTGGTCCTTGTGCTCGACGCCGAACCGCTGCTCCTCGTCGATGATGACCAGGCCGACGTCCTTGAACTGGATGGCCTGTGACAGGATCCGGTGCGTGCCGATGACGATGTCGACGGTGCCGTCGGCGAGGCCCGCGATCGTCTCCTTCGACTCCTTCTCGGACTGGAACCGGCTGAGTGCCCGGAGGTGGACGGGGAAGCCCGCGAAGCGCTCCTGGAACGTCTCCATGTGCTGGCGGACGAGCAGGGTCGTCGGGACGAGCACCGCGACCTGCTTGCCGTCCTGCACGGCCTTGAACGCGGCACGGATCGCGACCTCGGTCTTGCCGTAGCCGACGTCGCCGGAGAGCAGGCGGTCCATCGGGATCGGACGCTCCATGTCGCGCTTGATCTCGTCGATGGTGGTGAGCTGGTCGGCGGTCTCCGCGAACGGGAACGCCTCTTCCAGCTCGCGCTGCCACGGGGTGTCCGGACCGAACGCGTGGCCCTTCGACGCCATGCGCGCCGAGTACAGCTTCACGAGGTCGACGGCGATGTCGCGGACGGCCTTGCGCGCCTTCGACTTCGCGGCCGCCCAGTCCGAGCCGCCCATCTTCGACAGGGTCGGGCTCTCGCCGCCGACGTACCGGGAGAGCTGGTCGAGCTGGTCGGTCGGGACGAACAGCTTGTCGCCCGGGTAGCCGCGCTTCGACGGCGCGTACTCGAGGACGAGGTACTCGCGCTGGGTCTTCACGGCGTTCCGGCCACCGGAGCTCACCTCGCGCGAGACGAGCTCCACGAACTTGCCGATGCCGTGCGTGGCGTGCACGACGACGTCACCCGCCTTGAGCTGCAGCGGGTCGACGACGTTCTTGCGCCGCCCCGCGAGCTTCTTCACCGTGCGGGCGCCCTGCTGGACGCTGCGGCCGTAGAACTCGGCCTCGCTGAGGACCGCGATGCGCGGATCCGGGGTGGCGAAACCGTGCTCGACGCTCGCGGTGGTCACGATGGCGACCCCCGGCTCGGGAGGCGCGGTGAGGGCTTCGGCACGGGCTGCGACCCCGGCGTCGGCGAGGACCTGCACCGCACGTTCGACCAGCCCCTTGCCCTGGGCGGTCACGACGACGGCCCAACCGTCGTCGGTCAGCTGCTTGACGTGCGCGATCGCGCCGTCGGCGCTGCCCGCGAACGCCGGGATCGCCTCGGCGCGGACGCGGATGTACTCGCCCGCCTCGGCGGCTGCCTCGGCGTCGGTGAGCACCCGGTCACGGTCGCCCTCGTCGAGGCCGGAGTCGAACGGCGAAACCGTCCACCACGTGCGCTGCCCGCGGCCGCTCTTGAGCTGCTGCACGGTCAGGAAGTTGCCGGCGTCGAGGTCGATCGGCGCCTGGGCCCCCGCGACGGCGGCGCTCCACGCGGCCTGGAGGAACTCCGTGTTCGTCTCGGCCAGGCTGTGCGCGCGACCGCTGACCCGCTCGGGCGAGAACACCGCGATGGTGGCGTCCTCTGGGAGGTAGCTCGTCACCGGCACGAGGTCCTGCACGAGCGCGGGCGCGAGCGACTCCATGCCCTCGACCGGGATGCCCTCGGCGATCTTCGCGAGCATCTGCGACAGGTTCGGGAACTCGTGCAGCATCTCGCGCGCCCGCTGCCGGACGTCGTCGGACAGCAGGAGTTCACGTGACGCCGTCAGCTCGACCTGGCCGAGGTCGTCGTCCGTCGTGCGCTGGTCCGCGACGGAGAAGGCCTTGATCGCCTCGATCTCGTCGCCGAAGAAGTCGACGCGCACCGGGTGGTCGGCGGTGGGCGGGAAGACGTCGAGGATGCCACCGCGCACGGCGAACTCACCGCGGCGGGTGACGAGGTCGACCCGGGCGTACGCGAGGTCGACGAGCTGGGAGGCGATCGCGCCGAGGTCGTTGCCGCGGGAGTCGGTGCGGAGGACGACCGGCGCGAGGGCGACGAGGTTGCCCGCGATCGGCTGGAGCGCCGCGCGGACGCTCGCGACGACCACGGTCGTACGGCGGTCGGCGGCGGACGCGTCCTGCCAGGCGGCGAGCTTGCGCAGCGTCGCGATCCGGGTGCCGACGGTCTGCGCGCTCGGGCTGAGGCGCTCGTGCGGCAGGGTCTCCCACGCCGGGAACTCCAGGACGTCGGCGTCGGGGACGTAGCTGCCGACCGCCTCACGCACGGCCTCGGCCTCACGCCCGGTGGCGGTGATGACGAAGACGCACTGGGGTCCGTTCCGCTCGGCGAGCAGGGCAGCGAGGAGCGGGACGCGCAGGCCGTCGACGACCGAGAAGTCGGCGTCACGCGGGGCGGCGCGGAGGACGCGATCGAACGCGGAGGCGCGCGAGAGCGCAGGGATGATGCCCGAGATCGTCACTCAGGACATGGTACCGGCGGCCTCCGACAGACGGGCGGGCGTGCGCGGGCGGCGAACACCGAGCGCCGGGTCGAGCGCGCCGGCCTCAGCGGCGGTGCCGGGGCCGGCGAGTGGTCGATCGCAGCAGGGTGCCGGCGAGGACGGCCGTGGCGGCCGCCAGGGCGAGGGCACCGACCGGGCCCGCGCCCGTGCTGGCGAGCGTCCGGGCGTTCGTGGCCGAGCGCGGCGGTGCCGTCGAGGCGTCGGTCTCGGCGCGGGGGCGTGTGTGCCCACCGGTGCCATCACTGTTGCCACCGCTCCCCGCGGATGTGGTGCTTCCGGGGTCGAGGGGACCCGGGGACGTGGACGTGGTCGGGGTCGAGGACGGGGTCGGGGTCGGGGTCACCGCCGTCGGCGGGGTCGAGGGTGCGCTCGGGCTCGGGGTCGGGGTGGCGGTCGGGGCGGCGGTCGCGGGCGCGGACGGTGTCGGAGTCGCACCGGCTGTCGGGGTGGCGCTCGGCTGCCCCGCACCAGGCGACGGCGTCGGCGTCGAGGTCGCGTCCGGCGTCGGCGTCACGTCCGGCGTCGGCGCCGAGGTCGCGTCCGGCGTCGATGTCACGTCCGGCGTCGGCGTCGGCGTCACGTCGGGCGTCGGCGCCGAGGTCACGTCCGGCGCCGGCGCCGAGGTCACGTCCGGCGCCGGAGTCCCCGTCGGCGTCCGCTCGGCCTCCACGACGCGCTGCCGGTTGTAGTCCGCCACGGCGATCCGGTCCCCCGGTCCGACGGACACCCCCGTCGGGTTCGCCAGCGTCGTCCCGTCCGGTGCCCCCGCGAACGCGACCGTCCACTCGCCGTCCTGCCGCACGAAGACCCGGCCACCACCGTTGTCGGCCACCACGACCGACCCGTCCCCGAGCAACGCGATGCCGCGGAGTCGGACCCGCCCCTGGTCGTCCTGGACGGTCCCGAGCGACGTCGCGACCCCGGTCGTCCGGTCCAACTGCCACACGACGTCGGTCGCCTCGTCCGCCACGATCAGGACCGAGCCGTCCGGGGACACCGCGACACCCGCGGGGTCCACCCACGGGCCGTCGACGGCGCGCCACACGGGGGCCTCCGCCGCCGTGTCCGTCTCCCACAGCGACCGGCTCCCGGCGACCGCGGCGACGAGTCGTGTGCCGTCGACGGCGAGTTCCGACACCGCGAGGTCGGACGGGGCTGCGAACCGCCGTTCGACGTCGTGCCCGTCGAGCACGGCGATGGTCCCGGGCCCGCCCGGCGTCGGACGCCGACCGGCCTCGGCCACGATGAGCCGCCCGTCGTCGGACTCGGCCAACGCGGACGGGTTCCACATCGACCGGTCGTCGGTGCCGAACGCGGCGACGACCGACCACGTGCCGTCGGTGTCCCGGCGCAGCACGCCGTTCCCGGCGAAGTCGGCGACGAGGAGTGCCCCGGAGTGCGTGTACCGGACGTCGTTCGGCGCCGAGAACGCCGCCGCCGCACCGGGTGCGTCCGTCGTCGCCGCGCTCGGGGTCCAGGTCGCAGGGGCTGCGGACGCGGCCCCGACCGTCGCAGCGCCGAGTCCGGCCACCGCGAGCAGCGCTGCCGCAGTGACGACGGCGGGGAGCGCGGCTCGTCGGGCGGACGGGCGGGATCGGTGCAGCGCCACGGGAGGACCCCCTCGTTCATCACGGGGGTCGGGCACCCCCGGCCAGAACCTACCGACCGTGGGGGACGGAGCGGTCCCCCAGTTCGGGGACCGCTGGGATCAGACCGTCCGGATCGGTGCTGCGGTCAGGAGGGGGCGTGGATCCGCTGCTGGGCGGCGAGCAGGCCGAGGTCGGCGATCGCCCCGACGGCGTCGGCGCCGTCGGCGAGGAGGTTCGGGAGCGTCTTCTTCTCGGCGGGCGAGAAGTCGCGCAGCACGAAGTCGGCGGGGTCCTGTCGGCCCGGGGGACGGCCGATGCCGATCCGCACCCGGGCGAACTCGTTCGTGCCGGTCGCCTTGATGATGTCGCGGAGCCCGTTGTGGCCGCCGTGTCCGCCGTTGCCCTTGAGCCGCACGGTGTCGTAGGGCAGGTCGAGCTCGTCGTGCACGACCACGAGCGACCGGGCGTCGAGTCCGTAGAACCCGAGGACCGACGACACGGGGCCGCCGGACGTGTTCATGAACGAGCCGGGCTTCGCGAGCACGAGCTTCGGCCCGCCGGGGACCAGGCGCCCCTCGGCGACCTGGTTCGGCGTCTTGTGCTTCTTGAACGTCGCGCCCATCCGGGCAGCGAGTTCGTCGAGGACCATCTGGCCGACGTTGTGGCGGTTGCCCGCGTAGCCGGGCCCGGGGTTCCCGAGCCCGACCACGACGAACACTTTGTCAGCCATCAGCGTCGACCAGAGGTCCGCGGAGAGGTGTTACTCGGAGTCCGAGGCGGACTCGTCGGCGGCAGCTGCCTCGCCCTCGGCGCCGGCCTCGGCACCGGCCTCGGCGGCCTCTTCGTCGGCAGCGATGTCGTCGGCGGTCGCACGCGGGGTGACGATCTGGACGACGAGCGCGTCGGCGTCGGTCTCGAGCTCGGCGCCCGACGGGAGCTCGATGTCGGACGCGAGGACCTGCTTGCCGTCCTCGAGACCCTCGACGTCCACCACGACGTGCTCGGGGATCTTCGTCGCCTCGACGAGGAGGGAGACCGAGCTGAGGTCCTGGACGTGGATGGTGCCGGAGAACGACTCGCCCTCGACGACGACGGGGACGTCGACGGTGACCTTCTCGCCACGGCGCACGACGACGAGGTCGATGTGCTCGATGATCTGGCGCACCGGGTCGCGCTGGACGTCCTTCACGAGGGCGAGCTGCGCGGTGCCCTCGATGTCGAGGTCGATGATCGCGTTGGCGGTACGGACGATGAGCATCGTCTCGTGGCCCGGGAGGGTGATGTGCTTCGGCTCGGTGCCGTGGCCGTAGACGACCGCGGGGATCTTGTCGTTCGCACGGATCTTGCGGGCCGCGCCCTTGCCGAACTTGGTGCGGACTTCCGCCGCGAGCTTCGTGTTGTCGGCCATGGTTGCCTCCTGGTGTCGTGGTCGACGCCGGGGTGCCGGCATCGGGGGGTCTGTGGTGTTGCAACTCGAACGCGTGCACGCGTGAGGAACGCTCCCAGGACTGGGCCGGGTCTCCCACTGCGTCGATCACGGCCGCGCGTACGCGGCCCTCGCCGAAGTCAGTCGCCAACCCTACCAGGCGCTGACCGGGCGTGTCGCACGTTCAGGCCCGCCGGCGGTCGCGTGCGGCGTCGAGTTCGGCACGGGCCCGGTCGCTCGCGGCCTCGGCGTCGTCCCGGGTGCCACGTAGGCGCTCGGCCTCGTCGGCGAGGTCGGCGAGGTCGCGGTCCAGCCGCTCCAGTTCGGCCGCGAGTCCCTCGCGCCGCTCCTCGAGGTCCCGCCGCCGCGTGTCCGCTGCGTCGAGCGCCTCCTCGGCCGCGTCGAGCGCCGCATCCGCCTCGCGGGACGCCCGACGTGCGTCCGCCGCCGCGCGGCGCAGGGCCCCACGGTCCGGCACCGGCACGTCGTCGTCCGGTCCCGTCGCGGGTTCGGCTGCGCGTCGCCGCGCCGTCGGCCTGGAGGCACGGGTCGACCCCGTCGCGCTGCTCCCGTCGTCCCCGTGGTCGCCACCACGGCGCGAGCGCTGGCGACTCGGGGCGTGGTCGATCGGGATCGGCTCCGCGTCGGACCCGGACCACGCGTCGGGTACGGCGTCGGGGTCCGCCAGCGCGCCGTCGAGGTCCACGCCGTCGAAGCCGACGCTCTCGAGTGGGCGGACGAGCAGCCCCGACCGCACGGCCGCGGCGGCGCGCGGGTCCATCATGGCTGCCTCGATCGTGGCCGCCACCTGGTCGAGGACGGCTCGGGTGACGTCGTGCCCGGCTTCGGCAGCGAGTGCTGCGCCCCGATCGGTCAGGCAGCGGACGAGTCGTGCGCGCTGCTTCCGGAGCGTGGCGATCTCCTCGGGGTCCGCGCTCGCCTGGGCGTCGCGGAGAGCCGGCCCGAGGTCGATCGCCTCGTCGAGCGCCGCGTCGTGCACGAGGAGGTCGACGACCCACGCGGCCGGTGCCGGCTTCCGGAGCCCGTCGATCCGGGTGGCCAGGGCCCGGTCGTCCTTCCGCACGGCGCGCTGCCGTTCCGTCCGGGCACGCACGAAGTCGCCGGGGGCCACGAGCAGCAGCTCCCCGACGACCTCGCTGAACTCCATCAGCCCAGCATGCCCGCGTTCCCCCGGTGGGTCACCAGTCGTGGACGGTGCCGTCGGCGAGACGGTTGAACGGCAGGTACGCCTGCTCGTACGGGTACTTGCCGGCCTCGTCGACGTCGAGCGAGACACCGAGGCCCGGTTCATCGCCCGGGTGGAGGTAGCCGTCGGTGAAGGTGAACGTCTGCCGGAACACCTGGTTCGTCTTCGGGCCGTGCTGCATGTACTCCTGGATGCCGAAGTTGTGGATCGCGAGCCCGAGGTGCATCTGGGCGGCGAGGCCGACCGGGGAGATGTCGGTCGGCCCGTGGAACCCGGACTTGATCTGGTACATCGCGGCGTAGTCCATCGTCTTGCGCAGCGGGGAGATGCCGCCCATGTGCGTGACGGCCCCGCGGACGTAGTCGATGAGCTGGTCGCGGATGATGTCCTTGAAGTCCCAGATCGTGTTGAACACCTCACCGATCGCGAGCGGCGTCGTGGTGTGCTGCCGGACGAGCTTGAGGGCCTCCTGGTTCTCGGCGGGGGTGCAGTCCTCGAGCCAGAACAGGTCGTACGGCTCGAGGCTCTTGCCGAGCTTCGCGGCCTGCAGCGGGGTCATCCGGTGGTGCCCGTCGTGCAGCAGCGGGAGCTCGGGGCCGAACTCGTTCCGCACGGCTTCGAACACGGTGGGTACGTGGCGGAGGTAGGCGCGGGTGTCCCAGTCCTCCATCGCCGGGAAGGCCCCGCGCTGCGCCGGCTCGAAGTCGTACCGGACACCCGCGTTGCCCTCGGTGGTCGTGTTCGAGGCGATGCCGTAGATGCTCTCCAGCCCGGGGACGCCGGTCTGGACGCGGATCGAGCGGTAGCCCTCTTCCTGGTGCTCGCGGATGGAGTCGAACAGCTCCGGGAGCTCCTTGCCGGATGCGTGCCCGTAGGCCATGAGCCCGGTGCGGGAGGCACCGCCGAGCAGCTGGTAGAGGGGCATCCCGGCGACCTTGCCCTTGATGTCCCAGAGGGCCATGTCGACGGCGGCGATCGCGGCCATCGTGACCGGTCCCCGGCGCCAGTACGACGAGCGGTAGAGGAACTGCCAGGCGTCCTCGATCCGGCTGGCGTCGCGACCGACGAGCAGCGGGACGACGTGCTCGGACAGGTACGCCGCGACGGCGAGCTCGCGGCCGTTGAGGGTCGCGTCGCCCAGCCCGGTGACGCCGTCCGCGGTGGTGATCTTCAGCGTGACGAAGTTGCGGTTCGGGCTCGTGACGATGACCTCGGCGCGGTCGATGAGCTGCCCGCGGTCGGTCGACGCCCACGTGTCCGGACGCCCGGCGGTCGGGTCCGTCGCGGCGCCGCCGTCGGTCGCACCGGGGACGGGTGCGGCGGGGTTCGTGGTGCCGGTGTCGGTCATGCGTGGACTCCTTCGTCGACGGTGCCGCGCGCGGGTGCCGCGGCGGCGCGGATGCGTTCAGCGGCCGCGGTGACGGCGGCCACCACGGGGGTGGTGTCGAGGTCGGGCGCGACGACCCCCAGGACGTCGTGCACGTCCGAGTCTGGCCCGGGGGCTCCGGCGTCGTCCACGGCCTCGGGCTGCTCGGTCAGGTGCAACCACCACGCCGCGAGGGCCGTGGCCGCGCCGGGACCGATGCCGGCGTCGGGATCGCGGGCGAGTCGGTGCCGCAGCACGTCGCCCACCCGGACCGGGAGCTTCTGCGAGCCCCCGGACGCGATCTGCCGGAGGGTGTGCCGGATGCGCGGGTTCGCGAACCGCTCGACGAGGGCGGCGCGGGCGGCGTCGACCTCGGTGTCCGGCAGCGGGAGCTCGGCGGCGGCCTCGTCCCAGAGCTGCTCGACGGCCGAACGGCACCGGGGGTCGTCCATCGCCTGCGCCACGGTCTCGTGCCCGAGCAGGAGACCGAGGTACGCGAGCAGGGAGTGGGACCCGTTGAGCAGCCAGAGCTTCCGCTGCTCGTACGGGGTGACGTCGTCGACGAGCCGCACACCCGCGGTCTCCCACGCGGGCCGGTCGATGCCGTCGAAGCGGTCCTCGAGCACCCACTCGGCGAAGGGCTCGGTGACCACGGGCACCCGGTCGCCCTCGAGCGCTCCCGGGAACCCGGCGAGGCCGTCCACGTCGGCCGCCGTCGTGGCCGGCGTGATCCGGTCGACCATCGACGACGGGAACGCGACGTTCGCCTCGATCCACGCCAGCAGCTCGGCGTCGGACACGGTCGACGTGACGGCGTCCCGCAGCACCTCGCCGTTGTGCGTCAGGTTGTCGAGCGACACGAGGGCGATCCGCCCGGCGCCGGCGGCACGCCGGGCGTCGAGCCCCGCGACGAGCCGCGCCGGGACGTCGGAGCCGGACCGGTAGCCCTGTTCGGTGACCGTCAGCGTGACGATGGTGGTCTCCGGGGACGCGACCACGTGCCTCCAGGCCGTGTCGTCAGTGCCGGGGTGGGCCGCCACGACCGTGTCGACCACCTCGGCGGTGTCGCCGTCCGCGCCGCGGGTCACGAGGGTGTAACGACAGTCCTGTGCGTCGAGCGCCTCGGCGACCTCGGGTGAGCGCCCGGTGAAGGCGGTGATCCCCCACCGCTCGCCGTCCGTGCGACCCGTGTACCAGGCGAGGTGGGCTCGCGCGAACGCACCGATGCCGAGGTGGACGATGCCGGCGCGGCGGTCGGTCATGCGGTCACCGGGACGAGGGACCGGAGGTACGCGAGGTTGTCGGCCGTGCGCTCCGTGAGCGGGAGGTCGGTGGAGAAGTCCTCGATCGTGACCCAGCCGTCGTACCCGTGCTGCCGCAGGGCGTCCAGGTACTCGGCGACCGAGGCCTGACCGTCACGCAGGGGTGCCCACTCGTTCTGCCAGACCCGGCTGCCGTCGGCCCGGGTGTCGCCGGTGTCGACCCAGCGCGCGTTCTTCACGTGGGCGTGTGCCAGGTACGGGCCGAGGAGCTCGAACGCGGCGAGGTGGTCCTCCTGCCCCTCGATGACGAGGTTGCCGAGGTCGTGGATGACGCCGACGTGCTCCGGGTCGAGGCCGTCGACGAGCCGGAGGGCCGCCGACGCCGACGGGGTGATCGTCATGTGGTGCAGCTCGACGAGCGCCTTGACGCCGAGCTCGGCGGCGCGGCCGGTCGCCCACTCGAGGTCGGCCCGGGTGCGGTCGAACATCGCGGTGTAGGTCTCGCCGGTGCGCTCCTTCTCGGCGCGGTACATCGGCATCGTCACGCGGACCTGCCGGGCACCGAGTTCGGCGGTGACGCGGAGCATCGTCTCGACGCCCTCGTGGTCGGACACCTGCTGGTAGCCGCCGATGCCGGAGTACTCGAGCCCGGCTGCGTCGGTGGTGCTGGCGATCTCGCCGACCCGGTCGGCGACGCCGGTGAACTGCCACGTCGACTTGTTGCCGGCCCAGAACGACCGGCCGGGGGGCACCGCTGCGCCGTCGGCGGGGCGGTCGTCGACGACACGCCACTCGATGCCGTCCCACCCCTGTCCGGCGAGGGTCTGCGCCGCCTCGGTGGGCGTCCAGTCCGGGGTGGAGGCGGTGAACACGGAGAACTTCACGAGACTGCTCCTTCGGTGTGGGCTCCGGCGCCGACGACCGGCACCACGTCGTCGTACGTGCCGTCGATGACGTCGTCGATCCGGACCGGCTTGCCGAGCGTCGCGCTGACGTAGAGCCCGCGGACGGTCGCGAGGGACACGAGGGCGGCGTCGACGGTCACGCCGGGCTCGCGGCCCTCGCGGATCGCGGCCGCGATGTCGGTGTACTGCCGTGCGTGGCCGGCGGCGAAGTGCTCGGGCTCGGTCGGGCCGCCGACGACGTGCTCAGGCGGGACGACGTCGGACTTCTGGTCGACGGCGTCCGCGACGGCGGTGGCGTTCGCGGTGGTGGACGCGGACTCCAGCGTCGCGGAGTCGGGCGCGACGTGGAAGTAGGCGAGCCGGTCGTCGTCGACGATCGCCGAACCGTGCGTGCCGTAGACCGCGTACCGGGCGGAGAGACCCGGGTAGGCGGCGGTCGTGCAGTGGATGACCCCGAGGGCACCGTTCCGGAACCGGACGGTGGCGACCGCGGTGTCCTCGACCTCGATCCGGTCGTGGGCGAGGAGCCCGGTCTGCGCCGAGATCTCCTCCGGACGACCGAGCGCCCAGACGAGCAGGTCGACGGTGTGCACGCCCTGGTTCATCACCGCGCCGCCGCCGTCGAGGTCCCACGTGCCCCGCCAGTCGCCCGAGTCGTAGTACCCCTGCGAGCGGTACCAGGCGACGCTCGCGACGCCCGAGGTGACCGTGCCGAACGAGCCGTCGTGCGCGGCCCCGGCGACGGCGACCGAGGCCGGGTCGAATCGGTGCTGGCTGATCACACTCGTCACCAACCCACGCGCCCGGGCGTCCGCGGCGAGCGCGGCGATCTGCCGGGCCCGCGGCATCGTGGTGTCGAGCGGCTTCTCGATGACGACGTGCTTGCCGGCGGCGAGTGCCGCCTCGGCGAGCTGGACGTGCATGCCGGACGGCGAGCAGATCGCGACGACGTCGATGTCGGCCTGTTCGATCGCGTCCTCGATGGTGGACGTCGTGATCGGTCGCGTGACGCCCATCGACTCGAGCTCGTCCGCGGCGCTGGTGGCCGCGGCGGGGATCGCGTCGACGAGGGCGACGACCTCGAGGTCCGGGTGCTGCACGGCGACGCGGGCGTGGTGGCGTCCGATGACGCCGGCGCCGACGACTGCCAACTTCAGTGGGGTGGTCATCGCAGGGTGACTCCGATCTGGTCGGTGAGGGAACGGAAGGCGCGTCCGGCGCGACCGAAGGCCGCGGGACCGGAGAACCCGCCGAGGGAGGTGAAGTCGCTGAGGTGCGGTTCGAGGGACGCGTACCCGGAGTACCCGGCGTCGCGGAGCGCGGTCAGGGTCTCCAGGAGTTCGCCGTCACCCTCGCCCGCCGGCACGACGGACGAGTCGGCCGCGAGTGCGTCCTTGACCTGCAGGTAGTCGACGTACGGGGCGAGCTGCGCCCACCCGTCGGTGAAGGGGCGGACGCCGCACTGGACGTAGTTCGCGTTGTCCCAGGCGAGCCGCAGCGACGACGAGCCGACGCTCTCGACGATGTCGAGCACGCGAGCGGGGACGTCGCCGTAGATGTCCTTCTCGTTCTCGTGGAGCAGCGTCACCCCTTCCCGCGAAGCCAGGTCGGCGAGCGCGCGCATCCGGGTGAGGACGTCGTCGCGGACGTCTTCCGGAGAGCGGCCCTCGAAGTAGAACGAGAAGATCCGGATGTTCGTGGTGCCGAGGGCGTGCGCCGCGGCGATCGCACGGCCGAGCCGGCCGACCTCGTGCTCGACGGGTTCGTCGACGGACACCTTGCCGATCGGCGAGGCGATGGCGGACACGGTCTGCCCGCGCTCCTCGAAGAGGCGGTGGAGTCCGGCGAGCTGGTCGTCGTCGAGGTCGACGACGTTCACCCCCCAGGCGCTCCGCACCTCGATGGCGCTGGCGCCGAGCGCCTGCAGCACGGCGACCTGGATCGCCGGGTCGGCGTCGATCTCGTCGCCGAACCCGGAGAGTTCCCAACTGGGCTGGGTCATTGCGTTCCCTTCATTGTGTGGACCGGCCGGGGCCCCGCCGCCGGTTCCGGTGCGACGCGCCAGCGGCGGACCGGCCGTGCCGGTGGGGAGAGGCGCGGGGCGGGCTGGCACCGCGCCTCCAGGCAGTCTGTGGAGAACTGTCGCTACTTCACCGAGCCGGCCGTGAGGCCGCCGACCAGGTAGCGCTGGAAGATGAGGTAGAGCGCGACGACCGGCACGGCACAGACGATCGACGCGGCCATCATCTGGCCGTAGATCGGGACGGCGCCGCCCTCCTGGGTGGTGCCGAGCACCTGGAGCACCACCGCGACTGTGCGCGTGTTCGGGGTCGTCATGATCGTGGAGAACAGGACGTCGTTCCAGCCGAGCAGGAACGCGAAGATCGCGGACACGACGATCCCGGGCCACGACAGGGGCAGGACCACGCTGCGGAGGATGCGTCCGCTCGAGGCGCCGTCGATGCGGGCGGCCTCCTCGAGCTCCTTCGGCAGGCCGCGGAGGTACGTCACCATGACCCAGGTCGAGAACGGCAGGGCGAAGGTGAGGTAGGTGACGAAGAGGCCCCAGCGTGTGCCGATGATCTGCACGCCGGTGGCGCTCGCGATGTTCGAGAACACGACGAACACGGGCAGGAGCAGGAGCGTGCCCGGGATCGACTGCAGGGCGAGGAGCCCGCGGAGGATCGTGAGGCGGCCGAGGAACCGGAAACGGACGAGGACGTACGCGGTCGACACGGCGAGCGCCGCACTCGCGACGGCGACCGCCCCGGCCGTGAGGATCGAGTTCACGAGCCCCTGGCCGAGCGCGACCGTCGACCAGATGTTCACGTAGTTCGCCAGCGTGAACTCGGAGGGGAAGTACTCGCCGCGGGCGACCGCGACGTCGGAGTTGACGGAGCCGAACAGGATGTACAGCACCGGGCCGGCGATGAACGCGACGATCACGGCGATGACGACGATGAGCAGCCAGCGCGGCAGGAGCCGGGTGACGTCGGTGTCGTAGGGCCGCTTCGCCGGTCGGCCGTTCCGGGCCGTGATGCTCTCGGTCAGCGTCGCGGTCGGGCGGGTGCGGAAGGTGCTCTGGGTGCTCATGCGCGGGCTCCGTCGATGTCGGCGGCTGCGGCCGGGGTGGCTGCCGCGAGCGTGGTCGGGTCCGCTGCCGCGAGCGTTGCCCGGTCGGCCCGTCGCTGCTTGCGGGTGGGGCCCGCGTCGTCACCGGTGTCGAGCTTGACGGCCCGGAGGTAGACGAACAGCGGGATGGCGACGATCACGAGCGAGCAGATCGCCATGGCCGCGGACAGGCCGAAGCGGAACGACTGGAAGCTCGCGATGTAGGTCAGGACGGGCATCACCTCGACGCTCGACGGCAGCGGGATGCCGAACAGGACGAACGGGAGCGTGAAGTTGTTGATGTTGTGGAGGATCGAGATGATCACCGCCAGCGACAGCGGGCCGCGCAGGTACGGGAAGATGATGTACCGGAGCTTCGCCCACCAGGTCACGCCGTCGAGCGCCGCTGCCTCGTGGACCTCGTTGTCGACGGCCTGCAGTCCGGCGAGGGACAGCAGGTACACGAACGGCCAGCTCGTCCACACCATGACGCCGGCGAGCGCCCAGTACGACGCCGAGCCGTTCAGCCAGAGCACGTCCGTGTGCAGCACCGAGTTCACGACGCCCTGCGGCTGGAGCATGGTCCGGAAGAACGTGCCGACGACGAACGCGGGGAGCACGTACGGGATGAGGTAGACCGAGCGGACGAGCCCGCGGCCGGGGAACCGGTTCTGCGTCGAGATCGCGGCGGCGACCCCGATCGGCACCGTCACGGCGGTGACGAGCACCGACAGCGACACCGAGATCCAGATCGAGTGCAGCAGTGGGGAGGCGGTGAAGGCCTCGGCGAAGTTCGCGAGCCCGATGAAGGGAGCGCTGAACCACTGCCGCAGCGTGTACTGGTCGAGGTCGAGCATCGCGATGTACACGCCGACGAGGAGCGGCACCACGATGACGGCGAGCATGAGGACACCGCCGGGGAGGAGCATCCAGAGGGGACGCTCGCGTTTGTACAGCGGCGTCTTGCCGTGTGGCCGGATCGCTCGGCGTGGGGCGCGCTCGGTCTCCGGCCGGGTCTGCGTGGCGGTCATCACAGCCCTCCGTTCTTCTGGCGGTTCAGGGTGGACTGGGCGTCCCGTTGCGCGGCCTCGAGGCGCGACCGGAGTTGCTCGTCGCTGACCTCGCCGCTCTTGAGCTGCGGGATGGACTGGACGACGACGTCGACGAGAGCGAGCTGGATGTCCGACCAGGCGCCGGTGAAGGCGGTGGGCTTCGAGAGCTTGCCGGCCTGGATGATCGGCGCGAGCTGCGGGTTGTCGGCGGCGAGCTGCGCGGCCGCGTCGGCGTTCGTGGGCAGGTTGCCGAACAGCCGGTAGTACTCGAGCTGGGCCTTCGGCGTGCTGAGCTGCTTGATGAAGTCGAACGACAGGTCCTGCTTCTTGCCGTAGTCGGCGACGACCCAGTTGTCGCCGGACAGGATGCTCGCGGCCTCGATCCCGTCGCTCGGGCGTGACGTCGCACCGGGCGGGACGGTCGGCAGGAGCGCGAACTCGTACTTGCCGTCGACCTTCGTGTCCTTGAACGAGTTGATCGCGGTGGTGGTGGTCATCGGGAAGAACGCGGCCTTGCCGTCGGTGAACTGCGCGAGGGCCTGTGCGTTGTTCCACCCGATGGCGGCCTTGTCGACGACGCCGTCCTTCGTGACCCAGTCGAAGTAGGTGCGGTAGGCGTTCTCGACGGCCTTCGCGTCGATCTCGGCCTTGCCGTCCTTCGACACGATCGTGTTGCCGGCGTTCTGGGCCATGCCCCAGATGAACTTCCACGGGTCGAAGCCGTCGGCGTAGGCGATCGCCATGCCGTGCACGTCGCCGCTGGTCGTCTTCTCCGCGTCAGCGGTCAACTGGTCCCACGTGGTCGGCATCTCGGTGATCCCGGCCTTCGCGAGCAGGTCCTTGTTGACGGCCATCACGAACGGCCGGCTGGCGAGCGGGATGCCGATCTGCTTCGACGAGCTCGGGCCGGAGATGCCGAACGACGCCGGGTCGAACTGGTCCTTGCCGCCGACGGCGTCCCACTGCTCCTTCCCCATCTCGACGAACGCGCCCGTGGCGTAGGCGGTGGGGGTGAACGTGGTGCCGATCGCGTAGACGTCGGGGCCCTGCCCGGAGATGACGCTCGTCTGGATGGCGGTGAGTTCCTCCTGCGCCGAGGAGTACGTCTCCCACTGCACCTTCGCGCCCGTGGTGCGTTGGAACTCGGCGGCGACGTCCTGCTGCCACTGCTTGCGTTCCTTGGGGTAGGTGGTGTCCGCGCCCATCATGACGCGGAGCGTGTTCGGGTCGTCGCCGCTGCCGTTGACGATCGCGCAGCCCTGCAGCGACAGTGCTGCGAGCGCGACGACGGCGGCGGCTCCGGCCACGGAGCGGGCCTTCAGTCTTCGTGTCCTCATGCGGGGGTTTCCTCCTCGAGACCTCCGAGGGCTGCGCTGGACGACCGACCGTCGGCGGCGCTGCCCGGGTCCGTCCACTGTCCCGCTCGTGGCAACATCCGGCAACCGGTTGCCACTTGTTGCCACGAGCGCCTAGCTTCGGCCAGGTGAGCAGGACAGACAGCGGCACCGGCGTCGTCGCCGACGATGCCGAGGCTGGTGTCGGCCGTCGGGTGACGATCCGGGACATCGCCGACGCGACCGGCGTGGCACCGTCGACGGTGTCCCGCGCCCTCTCACTCCCGGACCGCGTGAACCACGTCACGCAGCAGCGGATCCAGCAGGCCGCCCGGGAGCTCGGCTACGTCGCGAACTCGCAGGCGCGGGCGTTGACGTCCGGTCGGACCCGCGCGGTCGCCGTCCTCGTCTCGGACATCACGAACCCGTTCTACTTCGACGTCATCCGTGGGACGCAGCACCAGCTCTCCGCCGCGGGGTGGACGCAGCTGCTCGTCGACACCGAGGAGTCCGCCGACGCCGAGCTCGCCGCCCTCAGCGCGATCGCCACGAAGGCGGACGGCGCGGTGCTCACGGCCTCTCGTCTGTCCGACGCGCAGATCGCCCGGTTCGCCGAACGCACCCCGCTCGTCGTTGTGAACCGCAGGCCCGCAGGCGTGCCCTCCGTCCTCATCGACACCCCGGGCGGCGTCGAGCAGGCCGTGCAGCACCTCGTGAGCCTCGGGCACCGTGACGTCCTCTACGTCGCCGGTCCGGACAGCTCCTGGTCGAACGAACGCCGGTGGCGGGCGCTCGTCCGGGTCGCGAAGCGGCTCGGCGTGCGGGTCGCGCGGATCGGACCGCACGCCCCGTTCGTCGACTCGGGCGCCGCGGCAGCCGACGCCGCGGTCAACGCGGGGGCGACGGCGTGCATCGCGTTCAACGACCTCATCGCGATCGGGATGCTGACGCGACTCCGCGAGCGTGGTGTCCGTGTGCCGGAGGACATGTCGGTCGTGGGGTGCGACGACATCTTCGGCGCCGACTTCTGCAACCCACCGCTCACCACGATGACGTCGCCGATCGAGCGCGCGGGACGGGTGGCGATCCGCATGCTCCTCGGCCGGCTCGGCGCCGCGCCCTCGGCGTCCGGCGACGACCTGCCCGACGGGCACGCCGCCGGGGCCGTCGCCCTGCCCACCCACCTCACCGTCCGCGAGTCCACCGGCCCGGCGCCGACCTCGCCCCACCGTCCGTCCTGAGCTCGCCCCACTTTCCGTCCTGAGCTCGTCCCACCGTCCGTCCTGAAGGAGTCGACGATGACCCGGAACAGCACGACCACGACACCCCTGGCACCGCACCCCGACCGGCTCCTGCCAGCCGACCCGGTGGCCCGGGACATCGCCCGGTCGGTGTACGAAGCGGTGGCCGATGCGCCGATCATCTCCCCGCACGGCCACGTCGACGCGGCACTCATCGCCGACGACGAACCGTTCCCGGACCCGGCGGCGCTCCTCATCACCCCCGACCACTACGTCCTCCGGCTCCTGCACGCCAACAGGGTCCCGCTCGACCAGCTCGGACGGGGCTCCGGGACGCAGGTCGACGGACGCGAGGTCTGGCGGCACCTCGCCGCGCACTGGGACGACTTCCTCGGCACCCCCGTCCGGTACTGGTTCGAGACCGAGCTCCACGACGTCTTCGGCCTGCGCTCGGCGCCGTCCGCCGAGAACGCCGACGAGCAGTACGACCACCTCGCCGCGCTCCTGCGCTCCCCCGAGTTCCGGCCCCGTGCCCTCTTCGACGCCTTCGGCATCGAGGTCCTCGCCACCACCGACGGACCGGACGCCGACCTCGCCGCGCACGCGCGGCTCGCCGCGGACCCCACGTTCCGCGGTCGGGTGCTGCCCACCTTCCGCGCGGACGCCGTGTTCGACCCGTCGCGATCGGACTGGAGGCACGTGGTGACGTCGGTCGGTGAGGCCGCGGGCATCGACACCGGCACCCACGACGGCCTGCTCGCTGCGCTGCGCGCCCGGCGGCAGTACTTCATCGAGCACGGCGCGACGGCCACCGACACCGGGGTGCTCGACGCCGGGTCCGCACCCCTGCCCGCCGCCGAGCGTGAGCGCATCCACGCCGCGGCGATGCGCGGGCCGGACGCCGTCACCGCCGCGGAGGCCACCGCCTACCGACACGACATGCTCTACCGCTGGGCCGAGATGAGCGTCGACGACGGACTCGTCATGCAGTTGCACCCCGGCGTGCTGCGCAACCACCACCAGCCGACGCTCGACCGCTTCGGGCCGGACACCGGTCACGACCTGCCCGCGGTCGGGTCCTTCACCGAGCCGCTCCGGCCACTCCTCAACGACTTCGGGACGGCGCCGGATTTCCACCTCGTGCTCTTCACCGTCGACGAGACGGTGTTCTCCCGCGAGATCGGCCCGCTCGCCGGGTTCTACCCCGCGGTGTACGCCGGGGCGCCCTGGTGGTTCATCGACACCCCGGCGGCGATCGGCCGGTACCGGGCGGCGGTCACCGACTCGGCGTCGTTCACGAAGACCTCCGGTTTCATCGACGACACCCGCGCGTACTGCTCGATCCCGGCGCGGCACGACATGGCGCGGCGGGCGGACGCGGCGTACCTGGCCTCGCTCGTCGTCACGCACCAGCTGTCCGAGGAGGATGCGGTCCGCACGGCGCACCGGATCGTCTCGGACATCCCGCGGGCGACGTTCAAGCTGTGAGCGGGTGCCGTACGAGCACGCGGGGGAACCCGGCGAGCACGGACGTCGTCTCGGCGGCGACCGTGAAGCCCGCGGCCTCGAACAACGAGCGGGTGCCGACGTAGGCCATCGTCAGGTCCACACGTTCGCCGCCGTTGTCGACCGGGTAGCCCTCGAGGACCCGCGCACCGTGGTCGCGAGCGAAGTCGACCGCGCCGGCGAGCAGGACGTGCGCGATGCCCTGCCGGCGGTGTCCCGGTCGGACGCGGAGGCACCACACCGACCAGACGCTCGTGTCGTGCGGGTCGTCGAGGTGGGGGATGCGGCGGTTCGTCGCGAACGACGTGTCGGTTCGTGGGTGCACGCCGGCCCAGCCGACGACGTCGTCCCCGTCGTACGCGAGGACGCCCGGCGGTGGGTCCTCGCCGACCAGCCGCCGGACGCGGTCGCCGCGTGCCGGCCCCGCCAGCGCCCGGTTCTCCGAACCGGGAAGGCGGTAGCTCAGGCACCAGCAGACGTTCGCGTCCGGGCGCTTCGGGCCGACCATGGTCCGGACGTCCTCGAAGGACGTCGCTGGGCGCACCTCGACGGCCATGGTCAGGGTGTCCAGCCGGGTGTGACGAGTCCGGTCTCGTAGGCGAAGACCACCAGCTGCGCACGGTCGCGGGCGCCGAGCTTGATCATCGCCCGCGAGACGTGGGTCTTCGTGGTCATCGGACTGACGAAGAGCCGCTCGGCGATCTCGGCGTTCGAGAGCCCGGCGGCGACGAGTCGCATCACCTCGCGTTCCCGGACGGTGAGGACGTCGAGCTCCGGCGAGAGCGAGGACGGCTTCGCGTGCGTCGCGTACGCCTCGACGAGGGAGCGGGTCGCACGCGGTGACAGCAGGGACTCCCCCAGAGCGACCGTCCGCACGGCGCGGAGCAGTTCGGCGGGCTCGGTGTCCTTGACCAGGAACCCGGCAGCGCCGCCGCGGATGGCCTCGAAGACGTAGTCGTCCTCCTCGAAGGTGGTCAGCACGACGACGTGCACGGCGGCGAGGTCCTGGTCGGCCGAGATGCGTCGGGTCGCGGCGAGGCCGTCGGTCCCGGGCATGCGGATGTCCATGAGCACGACGTCCGGTCGCTCGCGACGCGCGAGTGCGACGGCCTCGTCCCCGTCCCCGGCCTCTCCGACGACGGTCATGCCGGGCTCGGCCTCGACGAGCGCGCGGAGCCCGGCCCGGACGAGGACCTGGTCGTCCACGAGCGCGACGCGCAGCGGTTCAGTGTTCATCGGGGGCCTCCGGTCGTGCGGTCGTCGACGGCAGGCGTGCCTCGACCGACCACCCGCCGTCCGGGTGTGGTCCGGCGCGGAACGCCCCGCCGACAGCTGTCGCACGCTCGCGCATCCCGATCAGGCCGTTCCCCGAGTCACCCATCGGGGCGGTGCGGGACGAGGCTCGGGATCCCGGGTCGAGGGGCTGGTCGGTGACCGCGACGTCGACCGTCTCGACCCCGATCGTCACGGAGATCTCGGCACGGTTCGCGGGAGCGTGCTTCATGACGTTCGTGAGGGCCTCCTGCACGATGCGGAAGGCGCTCCGGTCCACGGTGCCGTCGATGGCGGCGGGGTCCCCGGTGAGGTCGACGTCGACCGCGACACCAGCGGCCCGCGCACGCTCGACGAGGTCCGGGAGACGATCGAGGCCCGGCGTCGGGTTCCGCTCGGACCCGGGTTCGCCGTCGACGCTCCGCAGCACGCCGAGGATCGTCCGCAGCTCGACCAGGGCTTCACGGCTGGTGTCGCGGATGTTCCCGAGGGCCTGCTGCGTCGACTCCGGCAGGTCAGCACCCAGGTGCAGCGCGACCCCGGACTGCAGGTTGATCAGCGACATGCTGTGCGCGACCGAGTCGTGGAGTTCCCGGGCGATCCGCACGCGTTCCTCCCCCGCGCGGCGACGTTCGGCGTCCGTCCGGGCACGGCGACGCTCGGCCACACGTTCGACGCGCACCCGGACCAGCTCGGTCACGACGATGGTCACGACCGCCCACGCGAGCGCCAGCAGCACGGCCGCGGGGTCGATGGCGGGTGAGCGGCCCAGCACGACGTCGGCGGAGGGCAGCCAGAGGACCGCGAGCACGGCGGCGACGACGACCTCGACCCGACGTCCGCGGAACCAGGCGTTCGCGAGTGCCATGGTCACGGCGGCGACGAAGGGGCCCCGTGGGCTGACGACCGCGGCGAACCCGAGCGTGGTCGCCAGGACGAACCAGAGCACGCCCCGCGGACGCCACCAGCGGAACGGCAGGGCGACGACGCCGGCGACGAGGAGCGCCAGCGCCGACGGGCCGAGCTCGACCGGCGCGGCCGCCGTCGCGACGCCGTGTGCGAGCCACGGTGGCCCGACACGACCGCCGCCGGACCACCCCGACGCGACGGCGGTGCCGACCACCTGGAGGATCGCGACGGGCACGACCCGACCGACCCGCGCGAAGCTGGCTCGGCCGCCCGGCCGGATGCCGGGTGCGGAGGTCGTGTCGGTCATGCGTCGAGCCTAGGGTCGGCGGCCCGCTGCGGCATCGGGCGCCAGCAGGACCTGTGGACTACTCCCCCGGGAGTACGAGCCTGTGCAGGAAGGCCCGTCGTACGACCGCGGGAGCAGGCGGAAGTGGGGCTGCGGGGCGGACGCGTGACGGGCCTCCAGGCCGGACGCTGGAACGGTCGCCGACCAGGCGGACCGAACCGACCACAGGAGCAGCCATGATCACCACCGCACTCACCACCGCAGCCGCCGCGACCGGGCCGTACTGGCACGGCGGCGGGTTCCCGTTCTTCGTCTTCCCGGCGTTCTTCTCCCTCGCGTTCCTCGTCGTGTTCCTCGTGTTCGGGGTCTTCCGACGCGGGTCGTGGCGGGCCGTGTCGGACGCGCGGGCAGTCCTCGCCGACCGGTTCGCGCGGGGCGACATCAGCGCCGAGGAGTACCGCGCGCGGCTGTCCGAGCTCAGCCGGAAGTGACCGCGAGGCCCGCGAGGATCGTCCGCACCGTGTCGTCGACGGACCCGTCGATCGGCACGGCGAGGGCGGCTTCGTCGGGCTGCGGCCGTTCCAGCGTCGCGAACTGGGAGTCGAGCAGCGAGGTCGGCATGTACTCGTGGTGCCGGTGCGACTGCCGCTCGGCGATGAGCTCGCGCGAGCCGTCGAGGAACGCGATCACCAGTCCGGGAGCGGAGACGCGGAGACGGTCGCGGTAGGCGCGCTTGAGTGCCGAGTTCGCCATCACCGCGCGGTGCCCGGACGCCTCGATCGCCGCGATGCGGGCCGCGCACGCGTCGAGCCAGGGCCAGCGGTCCTCGTCGGTGAGCGGGGTGCCGGCGCGCATCTTCTCCTTGTTCGCCGCCGGGTGCAGGTCGTCGGCGTCGACGAACTCGGCGGGCTCCCCGCGGTCCGCGAGCGCCGCCGCCACCGCGGCTCCGATGGTGGACTTGCCCGAACCGGACACCCCCATGACGAGGACGGGCGGGAGGACTGCGCTGTCGGTCATCCCTCCACAGTATTGACGGCGGGCGACGTGCTCCCCAAGTTGCCGTAACACCCACCCGGACCCAGGGCGCGCGCCGTAGGTTGGTGGCCGGTACGACAGGACGAAGGAGACCTCGTGGCAGACAACGACGGACAGGCGAACATCGGCGTGATCGGGCTCGCCGTGATGGGTTCGAACCTCGCACGGAACCTCGCATCGCGCGAGGGCAACACGGTGGCGGTGTACAACCGCACGTACGCCCGCACCGAGGAGCTGCTGCAGGAGCACGGCGACGCCGGGTTCATCGCGTCGGAGGACATCGACGGGTTCGTCGCGTCGCTGTCGAAGCCGCGCACCGCGATCATCATGGTGCAGGCCGGCAAGGGCACCGACGCCGTCATCGAGCAGCTCGCGGAGCGGTTCGAGGAGGGCGACATCATCGTAGACGGCGGCAACGCGAACTTCCACGACACGATCCGGCGCGAGCACGACCTCCGCGAGAAGGGCCTCAACTTCGTCGGCACCGGCATCTCCGGTGGTGAAGAGGGCGCCCTCAAGGGTCCGTCGATCATGCCCGGCGGCTCCAAGGAGGCCTGGGAGACGCTCGGGCCCATCCTCAAGTCGATCGCCGCCGTCGCCGAGGGTGAGCCGTGTGTGACCCACATCGGCACCGACGGCGCCGGGCACTTCGTGAAGATGGTGCACAACGGCATCGAGTACGCCGACATGCAGCTCATCGCCGAGTCGTACGACCTGCTCCGCCGCGCCGGCGGGCTCTCCGTCGAGCAGCTCGTGGAGGTCTTCGACGAGTGGAACGGGGGCGACCTCGAGTCGTACCTCATCGAGATCACGGGCGAGGTCCTCAAGCAGCGGGACGCCGACACGGGCAAGCCGCTCGTGGACGTCATCCGTGACGAGGCCGGGTCGAAGGGGACCGGTGTCTGGACCGTGCAGAACGCGGTCGGGCTCGGCATCCCCGTGTCCGGCATCGGTGAGGCGGTGTTCGCCCGGGCGGTGTCGTCGAAGCCGACGCAGCGTGCCGCCGTGCAGCAGTCCGTGAAGAGCCGGCCGTCGATCGCGGAGGTGCCGGACACCTTCGCCGACGACGTCCGCGCCGCGCTCTACGCCTCGAAGGTCGTCGCCTACGCGCAGGGGTTCGACCTCATCATCGCCGGGGCGAAGGAGTACGACTGGGACATCGACCTCGGCAACGTCGCAAAGATCTGGCGCGGTGGCTGCATCATCCGGGCACAGTTCCTCAACCGCATCGTCGAGGCGTACGACAAGAACCCCTCGCTGGAGAGCCTGCTGGTCGACCCGTACTTCGCGGACGCCGTCGCCGAGGGTGAAGCGGCCTGGCGTCGCATCGTCGGGATCGCGGCAGCGTCGGGGATCCCGGCGCCCGGGTTCTCGTCGGCGCTGGCGTACTTCGACTCGCTCGCGTCCGACCGGCTGCCGGCCTCGCTCATCCAGGGGCAGCGGGACTTCTTCGGCGCGCACACCTACCAGCGGGTCGACAAGGACGGCACGTTCCACACGCTGTGGTCCGACGACGACCGCCGCGAGGTCGAACAGGAGCCGTCGACGCACTGAGCGCCCGGCGCTGACCGACCCGCGTCACGAGACCGCACCGACACGAGGGCCCCGCCGGACCGGCGGGGCCCTCGCCACGTCTGGTCGGCGCGACGTCGCCTGCGGTGCTCGCTACGCGACGATGCGTTCGCGAGCGAGGTCGGCGACGAGCCGCTCGAGCCGTGGACCCCGACCGACCATGCGCCGGGAGCCCGGGCCGGAACGGACGAAGAACGTCGCGACGGCCGGGGTGTCGTCCATCCGGACGTGGTGCAGCACGACCGCGGTGCCGCGCGCGCCGGTCGGCGTCCGTTCGTCCTCGAGCCCGACGTGCACCATCCGCGACCACCGGATCACGAGCATCCGGGTCGCCCGGCGCTCGTCGAGCTCCCAGAGCGATGCCTCGGTCGCGCCGAACGCCCACGTCACCCGGTCGCCGAGCGCGAGGCCCGGGCGGAGGTCGGCCACGGAGCGCCGCAGTTCCTCCGTCGGCGCCGCCGGGACGAGCCACACCGTCGGGTCGATGCGGCGGATCGCGAGCGCGAGCGCCTCGTCCTCACGACGGAGCCGCACGCCGCGAGCACGCACGAGGGCGAACAGGATGAGGGCCACACCGACCGCGATGGCGACCGCCTCGGTGATGCCGAACCACACGAGATCGGTGTCCGGCGAGGTGGTGACCACGACGATGCGGACCGCGAGCAGCGCCGCCCAGACCCCGACGATGGTCCATCGCAGGGCCGCGAACTTGCGGGCCGTCGACCACGGCGTGCGCTCATCCCGTCGCACACGACCGGACCGGGGAACGCGGTCGGGTCGCCTCAGCACCCCCTGATCGTCGCACGGATCGCGGTGCGTGTGCTGGCCGTGTCATGAACGTGGACGGTCGGCCGTTCTCCACGGATGCACAGCGTCCAGCGAGCGCGTGGGCGGGACGACCTACGATCTGCGGTGTGTGGAAGACGTGGGCAGCAGTCGTCGGGGTGATCGCCGCCGTCGTGTTCCTCGCTGCGGCCGAGCTCGTGGCGGTGTTCCTCGGCGGCGCGGGCAGCCCGCTCGTCGGGGTGGGCGGAGCCGTGATCGACCTCGCGCCGCGGGGCGCGAAGGACCTGATGGTCACCCTCTTCGGCACCGGGGACAAGGTCGCGCTCTTCGCGCTGATGTTCGTCCTCGTCGTTGCGATCAGCGCCGGAGCCGGTGTGCTCGAACGTCGACGTCCCCCGGGCGGTGCGGTGGTGTTCGCGATCGGCGGTGTCCTGTCGCTCCTCGCCGTCACGACCCGGTCCGGGAGCGGCTCGCTCGACGGGGCCCCCACCGTGGTCGGCGTGGCCGCGGCGATCATCGTGCTCCGGGTGCTGCTCGCCCGGCTCCGCCGGTGGGAGGCGACCGCGGGCGTCCCGACCGCACAGGCACCCGCAGCGGTCACCGCGGAGCCGGCCGGTCGTGCCGCGGAGCCCGACGGGCGCGCTGCAGGACCCGAGGGGCGCGTCGCGGGACCCGAGCGTCGAGCGTTCCTGGTCTGGGGCGTCGCGACCGCGGCGCTCGCGGTCGTGGTGGGCGGTGCCTCCCGGCTGGGGACGGCGACCATGCAGGCAGCGGTCGCCGCGCGCCGGGCGATCCGCCTGCCGAGTCCCGCGACACCGGCCCCGGCCGTGCCGGCCGGAGCGTCCATCGACGTCGAGGGCATCACGCCCGTCATCACCCCGAACGAAGCGTTCTACCGGATCGACACCGCGCTGAGCGTGCCCCAGGTCGACCCGGCGACGTGGAAGCTCCGGATCCACGGCGCGGTCGACCGAGAGGTCGAGGTCACCTGGGACGAACTGCTCGCGCTCCCGCTCGAAGAGCACGTCGCGACCATGAGCTGCGTGTCGAACGAGGTCGGCGGCGACCTCATCGGGACCGCGCGGTGGCTCGGGTACCCGATACGCGAGCTGCTCGCGAAGGCGGGGCCGCACGAGTCCGCGGACATGGTGCTCTCCACGAGCACCGACGGTTTCACCGCGGGGACCCCGCTCGACGTCCTCCAGGACCGCGGGACGGCGGCGCTCCTGGCTGTCGGGATGAACGGTGAGCCGCTGCCGCCCGAGCACGGCTTCCCGGTGCGCATGGTCGTGCCCGGGCTGTTCGGGTACGTCTCCGCGACCAAGTGGGTGACCGACCTCGAGGTCACCCGGTTCGCCGACGCGCAGGGCTACTGGACCCCTCGGGGCTGGTCGGAGCGGGGGCCGGTCAAGCTCGAGTCGCGGATCGACGTCCCTCGCGGCGGCAGCACCGTGCGGTCCGGCTCGACGGTCGCGGTGGCAGGGGTCGCCTGGCACCCGCACACCGGGGTGAAGCGCGTGCAGGTCCGGGTGGACGACGGCGCGTGGCAGGACGCGACGCTCGCCGACTCGATCTCGGCGGACACGTGGCGCCAGTGGGTCTGGAGGTGGACGCCGACGAAGGGCACGCACCGCCTGCAGGTCCGCGCGACGAGTGCGGACGGCGAGGTGCAGACGAGCGTCGAGCGGCCGCCGGCACCGAACGGGGCGACGGGGTGGCACGAGGTGACGGTCACCGCGTCCTGAGCGCGGGCGGTCGCAGCCGCCTCAGTCCTGCCGCAGCGTCGCGACCACACACGTCCCGTCGACCGTGTCGTCGTGGACGACCTCGGCCGCGAACCCGTTGGCGTCGAACGTCCGCGCAGACGCGGATGCCTGAGACTCCGACACCTCGATGACGACGGCACCGCCCGGTCGGAGCCACGCTCCCGCACCCGCGGCGATCCGTCGATGGAGATCGAGCCCGTCCGGACCGCCGTCGAGGGCCACCCGGTGCTCGTGGTCGCGAGCCTCGGTCGGCATCGTCGCGACGGCGTCGGTCGGCACGTACGGCGCATTGACGGCGATGACGTCGACGGTTCCGCGGAGACGCTCGGGCAGGGCGTCGAACAGGTCCCCCGCGACGACGATGCCGCGATCGCCGATGTTCTCCGCCGCCACGTCGACCGCGTCCGGGTCGATGTCGGACGCCACGAGGTCGAGCGCACCGACCCGCCCGAGCAGTGCGACGGCGATCGCACCCGCCCCGCAGCAGAGGTCGACGACGCGGTCGTACCGGTGCAGTCGTCGAGCCGCCTCGGCCACGACGACGGCGGTCCGGGCACGGGGCACGAACACGCCGCTCGTCACGCGCACACGGTGCCCGTCGAACGCCGCCCACCCGAGGACGTACTCGAGCGGTTCGCCGCCGAGCCGCCGCTGCACGAGACCGCGGAGCCGGACGGGGTCACCGTCCCCGGCGGCGAGGAGCAGATCTGCTTCGTCCTCCGCGTAGACGCTGCCGCCGCCGCGGAGGCGGGCAGCGAGGGCGTCCCGGGCTGCCGAACTCACCGGAGTGCGGTGCAGGTCAGGCCGCGCCGTCGAACATCGACGTCACGGAGCCGTCGTCGAAGACCTCGTGGATGGCGCGGGCGATGAGCGGGGCGATCGGCAGGACCTCGAGGCGGTCCCAGCGCTTCTCCTCCGGCAGCGGGAGCGTGTCGGTGACGACGACCCGGTCAATGAACTCGCTCTGCAGGAGTTCGGTGGCCGGGTCGGAGAACACGGCGTGCGTCGCGGCGACGACGACACCGGTGGCACCGTTCGCCTTGAGCGCCTCGGCGGCCTTGGCGATCGTGCGGCCCGTGTCGATGAGGTCGTCGACGAGCAGGCAGACGCGCCCCTTCACGTCGCCGACGATCTCGTGCACGGACACCTGGTTCGGCACCAGCGGGTCGCGACGCTTGTGGATGATCGCCAGCGGTGCGCCGAGCTTCTCCGACCAGATGTCGGCCACCCGCACGCGGCCCATGTCCGGCGACACGACGGTGAGCGTCGACGGGTCGAGGATCTCCTGGAAGCGCTCGAGCAGCACGGGCATCGCGAAGAGGTGGTCGACCGGGCCGTCGAAGAAGCCCTGGATCTGCGCGGCGTGCAGGTCGACGCTCATGATCCGGTGCGCGCCCGCGGCCTTGAAGAGGTCGGCGACGAGTCGGGCCGAGATCGGCTCGCGACCACGGCCCTTCTTGTCCTGACGGGCGTACGGGTAGAACGGCGCGACGACGGTGATGCGCTTCGCGGAGGCACGCTTCAGGGCGTCGACGATGATGAGCTGCTCCATGAGCCACTCGTTGATCGGCGCCGTGTGCGACTGGATCACGAACGCGTCGCAGCCGCGCACCGACTCGTCGAACCGCGCGTAGAGCTCACCGTTCGCGAACGTGCGAGCGTCGGTCGGGACGAGGTCGACACCGAGCTCCTCCGCGATCTCCGCCGACAGCGTGGGGTGTGCCCGGCCCGAGACGAGGACGAGTCGCTTCTGACCAGTGGCTTTGATTCCGGACAAGTGCCGTGCTCACTCCCTGACCCCGAGGGGCCGTGTCGATCGACCCGGAGGCCGTCAGATCTGTTCGCCGCGCGCGCGCCGAGCCGCCTCGGCCGCCGGCGTTCCGGGTCGGTGTTCCTCGACCCAGCCGTCGGTGTTGCGCTGTGGGGCGTAGCTGATCGCCAGCGACCCGGCAGGGACGTCCTTGCGGACGGTGGTCCCGGCGCCGGTGTACGCTCCGTCACCAATCCTAACCGGGGCGACGAACACGTTGTGCGACCCGGTGCGGACGTTCGACCCGACCTCGGTCCGGTGCTTCGCGACGCCGTCGTAGTTCGCGGTGATCGTGTTCGCGCCGATGTTCGAGTCCTCGCCCACCTCGGCGTCGCCGATGTACGACAGGTGCGGGACCTTGCTGCCCCGGCCGATGACCGCGTTCTTCGTCTCGACGAAGGTGCCGATCTTGCCCTGGTCGCCGAGGATCGTCCCCGGACGCAGGTACGCGAACGGTCCGACGGAGGCTCCCGCACCGATCACGGCGAGGGTCGCGTCGACCCGGTTCACGGTCGCGCCCGCGCCGACCTCGGTGTCACGGAGCGTGGTGTCCGGTCCGACGACGGCTCCGGACGCGACGGCGGTGGCCCCCACGAGCTGCGTGCCCGGCAGGACCTCGGCGTCCGGCTCGATCGTGACGTCGAGGTCGATCCACGTCGTCGCCGGGTCCTGCACGGTGACACCGGCGACCTGGTGACGACGGACGATCCGGGCGTTCAGCTCGCGGGCGGCGTCGGACAGCTGCGCGCGGTCGTTGATGCCGGCGACGAGCCACGGGTCGGTGAGCGTGACGACGTCGATGCGCCCGCCCCGCTCGCCGATGAGCGCGGGCGCGTCGGTGATGTACTTCTCGCCCTGCGCGTTCGCCGTGGTGAGCGCGGGCAGGACCGCGCGGAGGTGGGTGACGTCGAACGCGTAGATGCCCGCGTTCGCCTCGGTGATCGTCAGCTGCTCGGCCGTCGCGTCCTTGTGCTCGACGACCCCGACGAACGCGCCGTCGGCGTCGCGGACGATGCGGCCGAGTCCGGTGGGGTCCGGGGCGATCGCGCTCACGAAGGTGGCGCCGTTGCCGCCGCCGACGTGGGCGTCGACGAGGGACCGGAGGGACACGGCGTCGAGCAGCGGCACGTCGCCCGAGAGCACCACGACGGCACCGTCGAAGTCGTCGGGGAGCGCCTGCACCGCGACCTCCACGGCGCGGCCGGTGCCGGGGACGTCGTCCTGGTCGACCACGAGGGCGCCCGGCGCACGCTCGACGACCTCGGCGGCGACGCGGTCCCGCTCGTGACGGACCACGACGGCGACGTGCTCGGGCTCGAGCGACGACGCGGTGCGGAGCACGTGCGCGATGAGCGGCAGTCCGGCGAGGCGGTGCAGCACCTTCGGCGTGGCGGACTTCATGCGGGTGCCCTGGCCTGCGGCGAGGACGACGACGGCGATGCGCTGGTCGGTCATGCCCCCATCCTGGCGCACGTCGGCTCGGCGGGTGGCCCGGACCGCTGTGTCGAGCGAACCGTGCGCGGTGCCGCACGACGCGATCAGCGGCCGGCGGTGCCGCACCACGCGATCAGCGGCCGGCGGTGCCGCACCACGCGATCAGCGGCCGGCGGTGCCGCACCACGCGATCAACGGCCGGCGGTACCGCACCACGCGATCAGCGGCCGGCGGGCTCCGCACGCACGAACGCCATGCACACGAGCCCCGCGACGAGCACCACCACGATGCCGAGGATCCCGTACCGCGTCGATCCCCCGATCGTCACCGCGAGCGCGAACAGCGTCGGGGCGAGGAACGTCGCCGCGCGCCCGGTGGTGGCGTACAGCCCGAAGAGCTCGCCCTCGCGGCCCGGGGTCGCGAGCCGCGCGAGGTAGGCCCTGGAGGACGCCTGCACCGGCCCGACGAAGAGCGCCAGGGTGAGGCCGAGCACCCAGAACAGCGCGGACGAGGTGCCGGCGGCGAGCACCCCGAGCCCGCAGAGCGCGAGGCCGACGAGCGAGACCATGATGAGCGCCCGGGAGCCGAACCGGTCGTCGAGCCGACCGGAGGCGTACGTCGCGACCCCCGCGACGACGTTGGCGGCGATCGCGAACAGGATCACCTGCGACGGCGTGAAGCCGAACACCTGCGCGGCGATGATCCCGCCGAAGGTGAACACCGCGCCGACGCCGTCCCGGAACACGGCGCTCGCGACGAGGAACCCGAGGACGTTGCGGCGCTCCCGCCACAGCCGCGCGACGTCGCGTGCGAGGTCCCGGTACGCGGCGAAGACGTTGCCGCCGCGGGACCGGTCGGCGGCGGCCTCGGGCACGACGAGGAAGAGCGGTACCGAGCTCACGGCGAGCCACACGGCGGCGATGCAGATCGCGACGCGGACGTCCCACTGCCCGGTGGCTACGGTGGCCGGCAGCTGCAGGAGCCCCGCGACGTCGCCGCGTCCGAAGTCCTGGATGCAGAGGACGAGCAGGACGACGAGGAGCACGATGCCACCGAAGTAGCCCGCGGCCCAGCCGATCGCCGACACCCGACCCGTGCGGTCCGCGGGTGCGACCTGTCCGAGCATCGCGTTGTAACCGACGCTGGCGATCTCGTACGCGACGGTGCCGATGCCGAGCAGTGCGGCGCCGAGGTACAGGTACGGCTGGCTCGGGGCGACGAACACCATGCCGCCGATGGACAGCGCGATCCCGATCGTCGCGATGAGGACGGACCGTCGACGGTGTCCGGTGCTGTCCGCGAGCCGGCCGACCGCGGGCGCGACGAGGGCGACGACGAGCCCGGCGATCGCGAGCGTCGTCGAGACCACGGCCGCGTTGTGCGCGAGCTCGCGCTCCACGGCTGCCTTCCCGGCAGCCGAGGTGTCGGCCACCAGCGCCGGGTCGACGAACGCCCGGCTCGCGAGGTACGTGCTGAAGACGAAGGTGGTCACGACCGCGTTGAACGCCGCGGACCCCCAGTCCCAGAGCGCCCACGAGACGAGCGCGCGGCGATCGGTGCGCTGCGGTGGCACGGCGGTGGGCGACACGGTCATGGCCGAACCGTAGCGCGTCCCGGTGTCGCGCGGGTGGTCCCCGACGAGGGGGCACCGCCGGTCGCCCGGCTGGTGCGGAGGGACGGAGTGGAGGCTCGTGGCGGCGCCGCCACGCGCCTCCAGGCCGTCACCGGGTCGCGCCGGGCGCGGGGCGCGACGCCGACCGTCGGCCCGCCGGACGCACGCGCGGTCCGCGCGACCCCGTCTCAGCCGACGGAGAGCGACCCGCCGGACTCCCGCACGCGGCCGTCCTTCGGCACGTACACCCGGAGCCCGTCGAGCGACGTCGTCGTGAAGGCCGAGCGGTCCTCGCGGAGGAGCCGCGTCACGGCGCCGGGCGCGGGCAACCGCTGGTCGTTGCCGACCACGATCGCGACGTACGGCCCGCGGTCGAGGCGGTTCGAGCCGAGGTCCCCGACGTACGGGCGGAAGAGCGTCGGCGTCGCGGCGACGAAGAGGATCGGCCCGTCCGGCACGCCCTCGCGGTCGAGGTACCCGGGCAGCAGGGCGATCCCGGTCGGGTGCGCACGGACCACCGCCTGGCTGAGCCGGACCGACGGCACCACGAGGGCGACGACGAGCACGAGGACCACGGGCACCGTCAGCCACCGCGGCGGGACGGTGGCGAGGCGCGCGAGACCGATCGCGGCGAGCACCAGGAGGAAGGGCATCCAGGCCGTGTAGTACGTGGGGAGTGCGATCTTCGCGACGACGACGTAGAACCCGGCGATGAGCAGGAACGCGACGCCGATGTACGCCACGAGTCGATCGAACCGGACGATGAGGGCGGCGAGGACCCCGACGACGATCACGAGCAGCAGGACCTTCCCGGTGCCGTTCGCCATGAACTGCAGGCTCGCCCACCACGGCGCGAAGGTGTAGATCTTCCCGTCGATGGTGATGGGGTGCCCGTTGGTGTTCTGGCCCTCCTGGAAGGTCACCATGTAGGTGATCGCGGACCGGATGCCCATCGGCACGTAGAGCGCCACGAACGTGATCGCGAACGCCGCGGCCCAGAGCGCCCCGCCGACGAGTCCCTTCCGGACGGCACGGAACAGGAACGGCAGCAGCAGGAACGCGGGCAGCAGGACCACCGTCGACACCTTCGACGTGACCGAGACGGCCATGAGCACGCCGGACACCGGCGCCGCCCACCAGGCCCGCTCGCTGCGGATCCACCACCAGGCGGCGACGATCGCGAACACCGCGAACGCCGTCATCACCGGGTCGAGGAGCGCCAGCCGGTCGACGCGGGGCCCGGCGCCGCCGCGCGGGGTGAGCCACCACAGTGCCGCCGCGAGCAGGCCGCCCCACCAACCGACCTCACGGCGGAGCCAGACGAACAGCACGACGCCGACCGCGAGGGTCAGCAGGCCGACGAGGACCCGCGGTCCGGTCGGCCCCTGCCCGGCGACGAACTGCGCCAGCCCGAAGAGGTACTTGGCGGTCGGCGGGTGCTCGCGGTTGCCGGTGAAGTCACCGTGCACGTACTGCCAGCCGGCGCGGACGTAGATGTCCTCGTCGCCCGTGACGTTCGGGCCGCCGAGGTTCCACAGGCACTGGAAGAGCGCCCACAGGCCGACGACGACGAGGGCGCCGATGCGGACGCGGACGTCGTCGGCGAGGGCGAGGACTCGGGACGGCACCAGACGAACCTAGCCGAGCGCGGTGTTCAGGCGGGGACGCCGCCCGGGTGCACGACCGACTTGAGCGACGCCGGGTCGGTGTCGCTCTCCAGCGCCTCGCGGACGTCGTCGAGGCCGTAGCGCCCGGTGACGAGCGCATCGAGGTCGACCTGCCCGGACGCCACCAGCCCGATCGCGACCGGCCAGGTGTTCGTGTAGCGGAAGATCCCGGTGACGGTGACCTCGAGGTTCTGGATGTGCTCGACGGGCAGCGTCATCTCGGAGTTGCCGAGCCCGACGAGGACCGCGGCGCCGGCGGGTCCGACCGCCTTGATGCCGTCGGAGACCGCGCGGGGCGCACCGCTCGCGTCGATGAAGGCGTCGACCGGCACGATGTCCGCGGTGACGTCGACCGCGGTCGGGTCGACGACCTCCGTCGCGCCGAACGACAGGGCTCGCTCACGACGCTCGGCGACGAGGTCGCTCACGACGATGCGCGTCGCGCCGAAGGCCCGGGCGACTTGCGCGCAGATCACGCCGATCGGACCGGCACCGGCGATGAGCACCGACGAGCCGGGGACGATGCCGGCCTTGCGGGCCGCGGCGATCCCGACCGACAGGGGTTCGAGGAGCGCGCCGGCCTCGAACGAGACCGTGTCGGGCAGGGTGTGTGCGAACACCGACTCGATCGTGACGTACTCCGTGAAGGCGCCGTCGACCGGCGGCGTCGCGTAGAACCGCATGTTCGGGCAGAGGTTGTACCGCCCGGCGAGGCACTGCGCGCACCGGTGGCACGGCCGCTGCGGTTCGACCGCGACGCGCTCGCCGACGCGGGAGGCGTCGACGCCCTCGCCCACGGCGACGATCGTGCCGGACAGCTCGTGACCGAGGACGAGGGGCTCCTCGACCACGAAGTCGCCGATGCGTCCGTGTCGGTAGTAGTGGACGTCCGAGCCGCAGACGCCGACCGCCGCGACACGGACGAGCACGTCGCCGGGCTCCGGTGTCGGGACGGGGCGCTCCTCGACGGTGAGGTCCTGGGTGCCGAGGAGCACGCTCGTGCGCTGGTGCTCCGGGAGCTGCGTGGTCATGCGGGTCTCGCTTCCTCGACCGCTGCGTCGCGGTCGGTCCGGGGGTCGTGCGTGCTGGGGGCGGGGCTGGTTCCCGGGACGGCGGCCGTGCCGGTCCGCGCCACCGCGGCCGGGTCCCGCAGGAGGTCCCGGAAGCCGACCTCGGCCGCGCCGCGGGTCAGGACGTCGTCACCGAGGGCCGCGGGGACGATGCGGAGCCGATCGGCGGTGCCGGGCATCGACTGCGCCCGGACGGCGTCGAGGATCCGGTCGCCGACGTGCGCGAGGAGCACTCCGAGGAACCCGCCGAGCACGACGACCTCGGGGTTGACGGTGTGGATCGCGTTGCGCAGGGCGGTCGCGAGCGCGGACACCTGGCGGTCGACGACGGCCTCGAGCTCCGGTCGGCCCTCGGCGAGCGCCGCGGCGAGGCCACGGAGGTCGTCCGGTGCCGTGCCGGCCGCGGTCGTGAGGGCCTCGCGGGAGGCCTCGGTCTCGAGGCACCCGACCGCGCCGCAGTGGCAGCGGATGCCGTTGGCCGCGACGAAGGTGTGGCCGAGCTCGCCGGCGTACCCGTCGGCGCCGCTCAGGGGCCGGGCGGCGGCGATGACGCCGCCACCGATGCCGCTCGCACCACCGTTGAGGTACACGAGGTCGTCGACGCCGCGACCGCTCCCGGCGAGTCGTTCCGCCCACGCGCCCAGGTTGGCGTCGTTCGCGACGGCCACCGGGAGGCCGGTGCGGGTGGCCAGGGGTCCGGCGACGGGTTCGTCGCGCCAGCCGAGGTGCGGGGCGTACTGGACGGTGCCGTCCTCGACCCGGACGGTGCCCGGGACGGCGACACCGATGCCGACGACGCGGACCGTGGGCACGCGGGCGCCCGCTCCGGCCGCGCGCTCGCCCGCTCCGGCCGTCAGTTCCTCGAGCAGCGCCGCGATCGTGTCGACGGCCTCCGCCCCGGTCGGCGGGCGGTCCTGCGGGGCGGTGCGGTGGTGGCGGACGGAGCCGTCGAGGCCGACGAGTGCGACCGTGACGGCGTCGATCTCGACCACGGCCGCCGCGGCCACGACGTCCGCCGAGGCCCGCACAACCGGACTCGGTCGACCGACCCCGGTGCCGCGGAGACCGGCGGGCGGGGCCTCCTCGTGCACGAGGCCGAGGTCGACGAGCTCGCCGACGAGCGCGAGGGTCGTCGAGCGGTTCAGCCCCGTGCGCCGGGTGAGTTCGGCGCGGCTGATCGGGCCCTCCTCGTGCACGAGTCGGAGGACGCGCGCGGCGTTGCCGGGCGCGGTCTGCGGTGCCATGCGGTCCTCCTTCGTGGTGGTGGTGGTGGTGAGCGGTGCCGAGTCTCGGCTCAGCGGACGGTTTCGCGGCACCGAGACCGCGAAACTGTCCGCCCGGCCGAGTCTCGGGCTGGGCGGCGCCGGCGCGGCGCGGCCGCGGCGGGCCGCGGCGCGACGCGCGCGCCGCTCAGCGCGAGCGCGAGAACGCGGCGTCGAACGCGGCGTCCGGCGGGGCGATCGTCCCGAGCTGCCGCACGAACGCGAGCGCCTCGGGGCCGCCGACGAGCCGGTCCATGCCGGCGTCCTCCCACTCGACGCTGGTCGGCCCGTCGTACCCGATGTGGTTCAGCACGCGGAACACCCGCTCCCACGGCACGTCCCCGTGGCCGGCGGTGACGAAGTCCCAGCCGCGCCGGGGGTCGCCCCACGGCAGGTGCGACGACAGGCGTCCGTTGCGCCCGTCGAGCTGCTTCACCGACTCCTTGCAGTGCACGTGGTACACCCGGTCGGCGAAGTCGAGCAGGAACGCGGCGGGGTCGAGGTCCTGCCACACGAAGTGCGACGGGTCGAAGTTGAAACCGAACGCCGGCCGGTCCGCGAAGACGTCGAGGGTCCGACGAGCCGTCCAGTAGTCGTAGGCGATCTCGGACGGGTGCACCTCGAGGGCGAACCGCACGCCGACCTCCTCGAACACGTCGAGGATCGGCGACCAGCGGTCGTGGAAGTCCTGGTAGCCGGCGTCGATCATGCCCGGCGGCACGGGCGGGAACCCGGCGACGGTCTTCCAGATCGACGAGCCCGAGAACCCGGTGACCGTGCGGACACCGAGGGCAGCGGCGGCACGGGCCGTCCACTGCAGCTCCTCGGCGGCCCGCTGCCGGACACCCTCGGGGTCGCCGTCGCCCCACACGTGCTCCGGCACGATGTCCTGGTGCCGCTGGTCGATCGGGTCGTCGCAGACGGCCTGCCCGACAAGGTGGTTCGCGATCGTCCAGACCTGGAGGCCGTTGCGCTCCAGGATCGCCTTGCGGTCCGCCACGTAGTCCGGGTCCGTCGCTGCGCGCCGGACGTCGAGGTGGTCACCCCAGCAGGCGATCTCCAGTCCGTCGTAGCCCCACTCGCCGGCGAGGCGCGCCACCTCCTCGAAGGGCAGGTCGGCCCACTGGCCGGTGAACAGGGTGACCGGCCTGGAGGCGCGGCTCGTCCCCGTCTCGTCGGTTCCGTCCGTCGTCGTCATCGTCGTCGTCCTTCCTCGCCTGTCGAGCGGGTCACCAGGACCCTGGGGTGGCACCCGCGGGCACCGTGTCGGGGCGGTCGACGTGCGAGCGCACCTCGACCACGGTGTGCTCGCGGGCGGCGGTCGCGACGGCCTCCATCACCTCGAGCACGTGGAACGCGAGGTCGCCGCTCGCCCGGTGCGGCCGGTCGGTCGCGATCGCGTGCGCCATGTCGGCGAGCCCGTAGCCCCGCCCGGCGTCCGCGTAGCCGGCGGTCACGGGCAGCTCGCGCCACTCGCGGTCCTCGGCGGTCGCGATGGACACCGGGTCGGAGAACCGGTTCGGGTCCGGCACGCCGAGGGTGCCGGACGTGCCGTACACCTCGAACAGCGGGGCCCTCGTGGCCCAGACCTCGAACGACACCGTGACCGTGGAGACGACCCCGTCCGCGTGTTCCAGGACCGCGACGACGTGCGTGTCGATGTCGACCCGGAGCGGGGTGCCCGCAGCGGGTCCGGTCGCGATCGTGCGCTCGCGGTCCGACCGTGTGGAGGCGCCGCTCACGCGGACCACCGGGCCGAAGAACTGCACGAGACTCGTGAGGTAGTACGGCCCCATGTCGAGCAGCGGGCCGCCGCCGGGCTGGTAGTAGAACGCGGGCGCCGGGTGCCAGAGCTCGTGTCCGGGGGCGGACCACGACACCGCGGCGCCGACCGGCGTGCCGATCAGCCCGTCGTCGAGCGCCGCGCGGGCGGTCTGGATCCCGGTGCCGAGCACGGTGTCCGGTGCGCTGCCGACCCGCAGGCCTGCGCGTCGGGCGAGGTCGAGCACGGGCTGCGCCTCGGCGGTGGACATCGCGAGCGGCTTCTCGCCGTACACGTGCTTGCCGGACTCCAGCGCCCGCGTGGCGACCTCGGCGTGCGCGGCGGGGATCGTCAGGTTGAGCACGACGTCGACGTCGTCCGCGGCGAGGAGGTCGTCGACCGAGGACCCCCGGACGCCCTGGGCCTCGCCGACCGACTGCGCCCGGGCGACGTCGATGTCCGCGACGGCGGTGAGCTCGAGCCCGGGCAGCGCCGGGAAGTGCTCGAAGTACTGCTGGCTGATGACGCCGACGCCGACGACCCCCACCCGCAACGGTCGGTCGTTCACCGGGCTGCCCACAGGAGTCCCCTCTCGATGATGGTGCGGAGCGGCTGCGACTCGACGACCTCGAGCCGGTGCCCGGGAGCCGAGACGAACACGCGCCCCTGCCCCCACTGCCGGGTCCAGATCGCGGGCGCGGTGACCGGGCGGTTCCAGGCGTCGAAGTCCCGGGCCTCCTGCGTGGTCGTCGCCAGCACGTCGTTGTACTCGTCGGAGAGCACCCAGTACTGCTCGGTCACGAGGTCGAAGTCCTCGATGCCCTGCGTGATCGGGTGCTCGTGCCCCGCCTCGGTGATGTGCACCGTGTAGGGGATGTAGTTGTCGGACTGCTCGCCGGTGCGCTCCGCCGGTGGCTTCGCTGCGTGGTGCGCGAACTGCCCGCCGACCATGTGCAGGTAGTCGGCGGTGTTCCGGAACGCGTCCGCGATCCCGCCGTGCCACCCCGCGAGGCCCGCACCGCCGAGGACCGCCTGCTGGAGTCCGGCGAACTCGTCGTCGGCGATGGTCGACATCGTCACGACCTGCACGACGAGGTCGACGGAGCCCATCACGGACTCGTCGGCGTACACCGCGGTGCCGTCCTCGACACGGACGTCGAAGCCGTTGTCCCGGAGGAACGGGACGAACAGGTCGGTGGTCTCGACCGGCATGTGGCCGTCCCACCCGCCGCGGACGACGAGGGCCTTCCTGGTGTCCGCCATTCAGATCACCGTCCAGGCGCTGCCGTCGGCCGCGCTGCGCTCGACCGCGTCGAGGACCCGCTGCACGTGCAGCCCTTCCTCGAACGACGGGGACGGGTCCTCGCCCGCCACGATCGCCTGCACGAAGTCCTTCACCTCGTGGCTGAAGGTGTGCTCGTACCCGATGAGGTGCCCGGTCGGCCACCACGCCGCCATGTAGGGGTGCTCGGGCTCGGTCACGATGATCCGTTGGAAGCCCTGCTCGCCCGCCGGGGCGGCGGCGTCGTAGAAGCGCAGTTCGTTCATCGACTCGAGGTCGAACTGGATCGCGCCGGCCGACCCGCTGATCTCCAGCGTGAGGCCGTTCTTCCGGCCGGTCGCGTACCGCGTGGCCTCGAACGTGCCGATCGCACCGTCGGCAGCGCCGCCCGCGAGCCGTGCGGTGAAGAACGCGGCGTCATCGACCGTCACCTGGCCACGCTCCTCGGAGGCGGTGCCGGACAGCCCGACGCCCTCCGCCATGAGCGGCCGCTCGGTCACGAAGGTCTCGAGCGTGCCCGAGACCGTGGCGAGCGACGCCCCCGTGACGTGCTCCACGAGGTCGATCGCATGCGCGCCGATGTCGCCGAGCGAGCCGGAGCCCGCGAGCGACTTGTCGAGTCGCCAGGTCATCGGGCCGTCGGGATCTGCCAACCAGTCCTGCAGGTAGAGCGCGCGGACCTGTCGGACGGTGCCGAGCCTCCCGGCCTCCACCAGCCGCTTCGCGGAGGCGATGGCGGGCACCCGACGGTAGCTGAAGCCGACCATCGAGCGGACGCCCGACGCCCGCGCAGCGGCGGCGGCCGCGGTCATCGCCTCGGCCTCGGCGACCGAGTTCGCGAGGGGCTTCTCGCAGAGCACGTGCTTGCCGGCCTCGAGCGCGGCGACGGCCACCTCGACGTGCGACGAGCCGGGCGAGCAGATGTCCACCACGTCGATGTCCGGGTCCGTGACGGCAGCGCGCCAGTCGGTCGACGCGGTCTGCCAGCCGTACTGCCGTCGGGCCGCCTCGGTCCGCTCCGGGTCACGGCCGACGATCACCGCCATCTCCGGTTCGACCCCGAGGTCGAAGAACCTGGGGGCGGTCCGCCACCCCTGCGAGTGGGCGGCTCCCATGAAGCCGTGGCCCACCATCGCCACACGCAGTCGATCCTGCGCCTGTCGGTCCGATGCCATTCGTTCGCTCCTTTGCGATCACGCTTGCCAGAGTCAACACTACCGCTTATGTTGGGCGCGGCAACATTTTGTTTCGACGACGAACGGTGATCCACCATGGCAACGACGCCCACCCGTGACGACAAGTTCTCCTTCGGTCTCTGGACCATCGGCTACAACGGCTCCGACCCGTTCGGCGGCCCGACCCGTCCCGCGCTCGACGTGGTCGAGGCGGTCGAGAAGCTCGACGAGATCGGCGCCTACGGCCTGACCTTCCACGACGACGACCTGTTCGCGTTCGGGTCGACCGACGCCGAGCGTCAGGCGCAGATCGACCGACTCAAGGGCGCCCTCGAGTCGACCGGGATCATCGTGCCGATGGTCACGACGAACCTGTTCTCGGCGCCGGTCTTCAAGGACGGCGGGTTCACCTCGAACGACCGCGCCGTCCGTCGTTTCGCGCTCCGCAAGGTGCTCCGCAACATCGACCTCGCCGCCGAGCTCGGTGCGAAGACGTTCGTCATGTGGGGCGGCCGCGAGGGCTCCGAGTACGACTCCGCGAAGGACGTCCAGGCGGCGCTCGAGCGCTACCGCGAGGCCGTCAACCTCCTCGCCCAGTACGTCACCGACAAGGGCTACGACATCCGCTTCGCGATCGAGCCGAAGCCGAACGAGCCCCGCGGCGACATCCTGCTGCCGACCCTCGGCCACGCGATCGCCTTCACCGAGACGCTCGAGCGTCCCGAGCTCTTCGGCATCAACCCCGAGGTCGGCCACGAGCAGATGGCCGGGCTGAACTTCACGGCCGGCATCGCCCAGGCGCTCTACCAGGGCAAGCTCTTCCACATCGACCTCAACGGGCAGCGCGGCATCAAGTACGACCAGGACCTCGTGTTCGGCCACGGCGACCTGCAGAACGCGTTCTCGCTCGTCGACCTGCTCGAGCACGGCGCACCGCAGGGCGGCCAGGCCTACGACGGTCCCCGCCACTTCGACTACAAGCCGTCGCGCACCGAGGACATCACGGGCGTCTGGGACTCGGCGAAGGCGAACATGCGCATGTACCTCCTCCTCAAGGAGCGTGCGCAGGCGTTCCGCGCCGACCCCGAGGTCCAGGAGGCCCTGTCCGCCGCGAAGGTCGACGAGCTGAGCACCCCGACGCTGAACAGCGGCGAGTCGTACGACGACTTCCTCGCCGACCGCTCCGCCTTCGAGGACTTCGACGCCGACGCCTACTTCGGCGGCAAGGGCTTCGGCTTCGTGCGCCTCCAGCAGCTCGCGATCGAGCACCTCATGGGCGCTCGGTGACCCTCGTCGCCGGGGTCGACTCGTCGACCCAGTCCTGCAAGGTCACGATCCGCGACGCCGACACCGGCGCGGTCGTCCGGGAGGGCCGAGCGGCCCACCCGGACGGCACGTCCGTCGACCCCCGCCACTGGTGGGACGCGCTCGGCGCCGCGATCGCGGACGCCGGCGGGTTCGACGACGTCGCGTCCGTCGCGGTCGCGGGGCAGCAGCACGGCATGGTGGCGCTCGACGCGGACGGTCGCGTGGTGCGCGACGCGCTCCTCTGGAACGACGTGCGCAGTGCGGACGCGGCCGCGCAGATGGTCGGCGAACTCGGCCGGGAGGCATGGGTCGCCCGCTCGGGGCTGGTCCCGGTGGCCTCGTTCACCGGCACGAAGCTGCGGTGGCTCCGCGAGGCGGAGCCGGAGAACGCGGCGCGCGTCGCGGCCGTCGCACTCCCCCACGACTGGCTGTCGTGGCGGCTGCGCGGGTACGGTCCGGCGGACGAGAGCCCGCTCGGCCCCGACCTCGACGCGCTCGCGACCGACGGCTCGGACGCCAGCGGCACGGCGTACTGGGACCCGGTGCGCCGCGAGTACGACGGGGAGCTGTTCGAGGCCGCCCTCGGCCGTGGTCTGCGGGTCGCCGCTGGTGCCGGCGGCGCTGCGGAGGCCGTCGTGGTGCCGCGGGTGGTCGCGCCGGACGAGGCGATGGGCGCGCTCGACGGCGACGTCGAGCTGCCGGGCGGCTCGGTCGCACGGGCGGGGCTGGTCGTCGGCGCGGGACTCGGCGACAACGCCGGGGCAGCGCTCGGCCTCGGGCTGGGCCCGGGTGACGTCGCGGTGTCCCTCGGCACGAGCGGCACCGTCTTCGGCGTGACCGACACCGAGGTGACGGACCCGAGCGGGACCGTGGCGGGCTTCGCCGACGGGACCGGGTCGCGCCTCCCGATCGTCACGACGCTCAACGCGGCCCGCGTGCTCGAGGTGATCGGCGGCCTCCTCGGCGTCGATCACGACGCGCTCGGCGAGCTGGCGCTGCAGGCGCCCGCCGGTGCCGACGGACTCGTCCTGGTGCCGTACTTCGTCGGCGAGCGCACCCCGAACCGACCGGACGCGACCGCGTCCCTGCTCGGCATGACCCCGGCGACCACGGACCGGGCGCACCTCGCCCGCGCTGCGGTCGAGGGGATGCTCTGCGCCCTCGCCGACGGTCTGGCCGCCGTCGAGGGCACCGGGGTCGAGGTGTCCCGGCTGCTCCTCATCGGCGGTGCCGCACGGAACGAGGCCGTCCGCGTCGTCGCGGCGCAGGTGTTCGGCCGCGACGTCGAACTGCCGGAGCCGGGCGAGTACGTCGCCGCCGGTGCTGCCCGGCAGGCGGCGTGGGTGCTCACGGGCTCCCTGCCGTCGTGGAGCATCGCGACGACGACGATCGCGGCGGACCCGCGCCCCGAGGTGCTCGAGCGGTACCGCTCGGCGGCTGCCTGACGGTCCTCCGCCCGCCCCGCTCCGGTCCGCCGGGGCGGGGCGCTCGTCGTCCCCGGGTCAGCCGACGGTGACGAACAGGTACACGGCGAGCGCGACCGAGCAGCCCGCGATCGCGATGCGCAGCACCCCGTGCGGCACGCGCCCCGCCACCGTCGGTCCGATCAGGCCGCCGACGACCGCGCCCGCCCCGAGTGCCAGCGCCGCGGACCACACGACGTGCCCGGACACGGCGAACACCACGGCGGGGACGAGGTCGGCCGCCACCAGGAGGACGTTCTTCGCCGCGTTCGCCCGGGGCAGGCTCGGCTCGCCCGTGAGGAGCAGCACGGCGATCATCAGCACGCCCGCACCGGCTCCGAAGTACCCGTTGTAGAGGCCGACCCCGGCGATGCTCGGCACGGCCGCTCCGGTCCCGGTCGGGGCTGCTGCTCCGGTCGGCGTGCGGCGGCGACGTCGGTCGAGGACGGGCTGGAGCAGGAGCAGGGCGCCGCCCGCGAGCACCAGGAACGGGACGATCCGGTCGAAGAGGTGCGCCGGGGTGACGACGAGCAGCACGGCACCGGCCGTCGAGGCGCCGACGGTCAGGGGCAGCCACCGCCGGATCGTGGTGGGGTGGTCGCGGAGCTGTTCCCGCGCGCGGAACGCAGAACTCGCGCCGCTGCCGAGCAGGGCCACGGAGTTCGTGACGTTCGCGGCGAACGGCGGGAGTCCGACCGCCAGGAGCGCCGGGTACGCCACGAGCGACGTGATGCCGCCGGCCGTGCCGATGATGCCGGCCACGACGCCGGCGACGACGAGGACCGAGACCGTCAGCACGCTCCATGCTGACACGTCGGCGAGCAAGCGGTCAGGCGGACTGCTCGGTCCCGTAGACGGCCATGAGCATCGCGGCTCCGAGTCGTGCGGTGCGGGCCGCCTGCGGGGACCGCTGCACGGCCGAGTCGACCCGTGCACCCTCCACCAGCAGCACGATCGTCTGCGCGACGTGCGCGGGGAGCCCGGCGCGGGAGCACACCTGCGTCAGGTGCTGCTCGACCTGGACGACGTGCGCACGCGCGAGTTCGGCGATCTCGGGGTCCTGCCGGCCGAGCTCGGCGTGCAGGTTGATGAACGCGCACCCGTGCCAGTCCTCCGCGGCGAAGCAGCGTTCGAGGTGGTCGAACACCGCGAGGACCTCGTCGCGTGGGTCCTCCGACTCGTCGGCGATCCGGTCCAGTGCGGTGGTCCAGGTCGCGTGCCACCGCTGGAGCACGGCCACGACGAGGTCGTGCTGCGTCGGGAAGGCATCGGTCACGGCCGCAGCGTCGATGCCGGCTCGTCGAGCGACGTCCCCCGTCGACACGGACGCGATGCCGTGCTCGGCGTACAGGGCATCGGCGGCGTCGACGACGGCGCGTTGCGCGTCGGTCGCGCTCCGCGCGGGGGTCAGGGTCGGGGAGGTCATCATTCCTTCGGGTCAGCCGGCGAAGAAGTCGGCGTACGACGGTTCCTGCACGGGACCGTCGTGGCCGTTCACCCGTGCCACCACCATGGCACGCAACACCGCGGGGTGCGTCAGACCCCGACGGTGCCACTCGCGCGGATCGCGGCGGAGTTCCTCGAGCGACGGTGCGGGCATGCGGTTCACGCTCCCAGTCCGAGGACGACGGCGGCCGACGCCGCGACCGACACCGACACGATCCCCGTGCAGACCGCGACCACGGCGAGCACGCGCTGTCGGCGCGCTGCACGGACCTCGCTGAACGGGCTCCGGTGGTGACGTCCGGAGAAGGACACGGACTGGTGTGCGCTCTTCGGTCCGACCAGCAGGTCGGTGTCGGCGATCGTGGTCACGACGGGTTCCTCGGGTCTTCCTCGGTGGTCGGCCCCGGCTGTTCCGTGGGCTCTCTCGACCATGACGGTACGAACGCATCGATCGTCACGCACGCGGTCCGGGCGACGTCGTCGAAAGGTGGATGTCCGGGCGGGCTGCGGTGCCGTTCCGTGGACATCCGGCGTCGCAGGTCCGCCTCGGGTGCCGGTCGACCGGTGCACACTCGAGGCATGGGCGTCGACACGGCTGCGAGCATCTGGATCGTCACCGGCTCGCCGGGTTCGGGGGAGTCGACCGTCAGCCGGGGACTCGCCGGCGCACTGCACCACGCTGCACGCGTCGCGGCGGACGACCTGCAGGCGATGCTGGTGTCCGGTGCGGTCTGGGCGCTGGGCGAACCGGCCGACGAGGCCGCTCGTCAGGTGGACCTCTGCTACCGCAACGTCGGCGCACTGAGCGCGAACTTCGCTCGGGCCGGGTTCTCGACGGTGATCGACTGCGTCGTGCCGGACGCGGACCACCTTGACCGGCTGCTGGGACACCTGCCCGCGGTACCGGTGTCGTTGGTGGTGCTCGACCCCGGTGGAGCGGTCTGTCGCGCGAGGAACGCCCAGCGGCCTGCGGCGGACCGTTTCGACTTCGACGACCACGAGGGGCTTCGGCGCTCGATGCGCTCCGGGTTCGGTGACCGCGGTTGGTGGATCGACACCGCGGAGCAGTCCGTCGAGCGGACGGTGCGCGACGTGGTCGAGGGGGCCGTCGCGGGCCGCCGTGGACGACTCGATCCGGCCGGCGACGTCGGTGCCGAGCCGTATCCTTGCCCGGACCCCGGTGCTGCCCGGACGGAGCGCCGGCCGAGGGAGGAACGACCATGAGCATGGAAGGCGCCGCCTGGAGCTCGCTCTACAAGATCTCCACCGCCAAGGACGGGAAGCACGGGCTCTCCCGCGCCTCACTGCGGCGGATCATGACGTTCGCGGTGCCGTACCGGTGGAAGCTCGTCGTCTTCATCGCCCTGTCGGTCGTGGGGGCGTTCCTCGCGGTCGCGACACCGGTGCTCGCCGGGCAGGTGGTCGACGTCATCGCAGCTCGCGGCGAGGTCGGCACGATCGTCCGGCTCGCCGTCGTGATCGCCCTCGTCGCCGTCGCCGACGCCGGTGCCTCGCTCCTGACGCGCTGGTACTCGGCACGGATCGGTGAGGGCGTGATCCTCGACCTCCGCACGGCCGTGTTCGACCACGTCCAGAAGATGCCGATCGCGTTCTTCACCCGCACCCGGACCGGTGCGCTCGTCAGCCGCCTCAACAACGACGTCATCGGCGCCCAGCAGGCCTTCAGCGGCACGCTGTCCGGCGTCGTCACGAACCTCGTGGCGCTCGTGCTGACGCTGATCGTGATGCTCAGCACCTCGTGGCTCGTCACGGTCATCGCGGTGGTCATGCTGCCGCTGTTCCTCGTCCCGGCGCGGCGCATGGGCACCCGCCTGGCCGCGCTCCGCCGCGAGGCCGCCGACCACAACTCGGCGATGAGCACCCAGATGACGGAGCGCTTCTCGGCGCCGGGCGCCACGCTCGTGAAGCTGTTCGGGCGGCCGGACGAGGAGTCCGAGGAGTTCCGGGTCCGTGCCGCACGCGTCCGCGACATCGGGGTCCGCACCGCGATGCTGCAGTTCGTGTTCGTCACGGCGCTGACGCTCGTCGCCGCGCTCGCGCTCGCGCTCGTGTACGGCCTCGGCGGGGCACTGGCGCTCGGCGGGCAGCTCAACACGGGTGACGTCGTGACGCTGGCACTCCTCCTCACCCGTCTCTACGTGCCGCTGACGAGTCTCGCGAACGCCCGGGTCGAGATCATGAGCGCAGTGGTGAGCTTCGAGCGCGTGTTCGAGGTGCTCGACATCGTGCCGCTCATCCAGGAGAAGCCCGATGCGGTCGCCGTGCCGGACGGACCGGTCGCGGTGGAGTTCGACGACGTGCGGTTCGCCTACCCGTCGGCGGACAAGGTCTCCCTCGCCTCGCTGGAGGAGGTCTCGACGCTCGACACCCGCGGCGGCGACGAGGTGCTGCACGGCGTCTCCTTCCGGATCGAGCCGGGGCAGACCGTCGCGCTCGTCGGCACGTCGGGTGCCGGGAAGTCCACGATCGCGCAGTTGCTGTCGCGCCTCTACGACGTCGACTCCGGCGCGGTCCGTCTGGCGGGTGCGGACGTCCGCGACGTGTCGTTCGCGTCCCTGCGGTCCACCATGGGCATGGTCACGCAGGACGGTCACCTGTTCCACGAGACGATCGGGTCGAACCTCCGCCTCGCACGACCGGACGCGACCGACGACGAGGTCTGGGACGCCGTCCGTCGTGCCCGCCTCGAGCCGCTCGTCCGGTCGCTGCCGGACCAGCTCGACACCATGGTCGGTGAGCGCGGGTACCGGCTCTCCGGCGGCGAGCGCCAGCGGATGACCATCGCCCGGCTCCTGCTCGCGCAACCCCGGGTCGTGATCCTCGACGAGGCCACCGCCGCTCTCGACTCGACGTCCGAGGCGGCGGTGCAAGCAGCGCTCGGCGAAGCACTCGAGGCCCGGACGGCGCTCGTCATCGCGCACCGGCTCTCCACCATCCGGAGCGCCGACCAGATCCTCGTCGTCGAGGACGGCACGATCGTCGAACGGGGGACGCACGAGGAGCTCCTCGCCGTCGGCGGCCGCTACGAGGAACTGCACCGCACCCAGTTCGCGGTGCAGAAGGACGTGGCGCCCGACGAGCAGGCGTTCAGCGGGAGCGGGGCCACGCAGCGGCCGTGACCGCCGACCGGGAGGCCCGTGACCGCTCAGCCGGGCCGATCAGGCGTCACCCCACGGCGCGTTCGACGAGCGCGAGCAGCCGCGCTTCGTCCTCGTCGCCGAGGGCCGTGATCCCGTAGGCGCTCGGCCACACGCCGCCGTCCTGGACGAGCGTGGCGTCGTCGAAGCCGAAGGTGCACGACGTGGTCCCGTACTTCGACGCGGCCATGAAGAAGCAGACGACCTTGCCGTCCCGGTAGTACGCGGGTTGCCCGTAACGCGGCTTGGGCTGCAACTGGGGCACCCGTTCGAGGATCGCGTCGTGGATGCGGAGCGCGATCTCCTGCTCGCCCGGGGTCATGTCGCCGATGATCGCGCGGACGGCAGCGTCGCCGTCCTCGCGCTTCTTCAGCTCGGCCGCGCGGACACGGATCGCCTTCCGCTCCTCGGCGGACAGCGCATCTGATCGTTCCGGCACGGGCGACTCCCCTCGGTTCGGACGACCCCATCATGGGACGTGGGCACCTCGGCGGTCAACGGACCACGGCGAACCTGGCCCGGGGCAGACCGTCGTCCTGCCCCCGGACTGGGGTGTGCAGTCCACTGGCCGCTTTCGGCGCTCCGCGGACAGAAGTCGGGCGGACGGGCAGGCTGCACCGGTAGCCCCATGACCCACCCCACCCCAACCCGAGTCCAGGTCGATTCGCAGAGCGACGACCTCGACGTCGCGCGCGACCTCCTCGCGGAGGAGTACGCCGGCAGCGAGTGGCGGGCGGAACGGACGGACGAACCGTTCGGCTTCCGGTTCCGGGCCGTCGGCGACGCCGCGATGACCCTGCGGACGATCCGGTTCGACGGCCACCTGTCCGGCACCATGTCCCGGTCCGACGACCACATGGTGCAGTGGACGACACGCGGCCGCGCGACGATCACCCCGCCGGGCGAGGAACCGATCGTCATGGAACCCGGCCGACCGCAGCTGTGGCCGCAGAGCGGTGCGGGGTTCGACTACCGGGACTACGACCAGCGGCTCGTCCAGGTGGACCGTTCGGCGCTCCGCGAGGTCGCCGGCGAGCGCGGTTCCGACCCGGAGTCGCTGCAGCTCGACCACCGGGTGCGTCCGGACGACCGGGCGCTGCAGGTCTGGCGGAACGCGGTACAGCTCATCTCGCACACGGTGCTCGACGGGAAGGCGTCGCCGCTGCTCCAGGCGGAGATGGGACGGCTCGGTGCGCTGGCCCTGCTCGAGCTCTACCCGGTGGTGTCGGCGACGCTGCCGAACGAGCTGCTGCTCCCCCGCAACGCGCACCTGCGACGGGCGGTCGAGTACGTCCACGAGCACTGCCACCTGCCGATCACGAGCACCGACCTGGCCCAGGTGGCGTCGCTGAGCCTCCGCGCGCTGCAGCACGCGTTCCAGCGCACCTTCGACTGCTCACCGAACGCCTACATCCGCCGCGTGCGCCTCGACCGCGTCCGGGACGACCTGCTCCGAGGCGACCCGGCGACCACGAGCATCGCCGAGGTGGCCAAGCACTGGGGCTTCGGGCACGCCGGGCGCTTCTCGGCGACCTACCACCAGCAGCACGGCGAGTACCCCCGCGAGACGCTCCGCCGTTCCGCCTGACCCGCACCGCACCGCTGCACGACCGGAGGCACCCCGAACCACGAGGCAGCGCGGTTCGGGGTGCCTCCGGTCGTGCGAACGCCGCGATGGCGCGGGCCGGGCTGCCGCGATCAGCAGCGCCTCAGCGCACCGTTGCGGTCACCACCCGTCTGTCGGCCGGCAGCACCTCGCGCACCGGGCCGGTGACGCGCACCACCGCACGGTCCGTCGCGGTACCGGGCGCGGGGATCGGACCCGCTCCGCGCCCGACCGCGACGATCCCGTCGGCGCGCACCGTGCCTCCCGGCCGGGACGCCCCCGCGTGCGACGCGACCCACACCTCGACGTCACCTGGCTCGACGACCCGGCGCATCGCGCGGTCGGTGAACCCGAACCGCTGCACGGGCACGTCGAAGCGGACCCGCACCGCTCCCCCTGCGGGCACCGCGACCCGCGTGTAGCCGAGCAGCTGCACGAGCGGCCGGGTGACCGACGCGGCGACGTCGTGGCCGTAGAGCTGCACGACGTCCTCACCGTCACGGTCGCCGGTGTTGCGGACGGTGACCTCGACGGAGAACGCACCCGAGGTCGCGACGGACCCGTCCACGACGAGGTCCTCGTACGTGAACGACGTGTACCCGAGGCCGAAGCCGAACGGTCGCACGGGCGTCGAGTCCGCCGCCGTGACGTCGGACGGCCCGCCGAGCCGCGGGTGCAGGTAGGTGTACGGCTGCGCGCCCGCGGATCGGGGCAGGGTGACCGGCAGCCGGCCGGACGGGGATGTCACCCCCGTCAGCAGGTCAGCGATCGCGGTGCCGCCGGCCTCACCGGGGAAGAACGCCTGGACGACCGCGGCCGGTCGGGGTCCAGGTCCGTCGAGCGCCCATCCGATCGCGTACGGTCGGCCGGTCAGGAGCACCATGACGGTCGGGGTGCCGGTGGCGACGACGGCCTCCACGAGCTCGCGCTGCACGCCGGGCAGGTCGAGCGACTCGGTGTCGTTGCCCTCCCCCACGGTGCCGCGTCCGAAGAGCCCTGCCTGGTCGCCGACCACGACGACCGCCACGTCCGAGGCCAGTGCGACCGCGACCGCGTCGGCGATGCCGGAGCGGTCCTCGCCCGTGACCGAGCAGCCGGCGGCGAACCGCACCGCGGCGGAGCCGAGGGTGTCGGCGAGGGCCTCGCGGACGGTGGGGATCGCGAACCCGAGGGGCAGGTCCGGGTGGGCGGCGAGCACGTGGTTCGCGAAGGAGTAGCAGCCCTGCAGGGCCTCGGCTCGGTCGGCGTTCGGGCCGATGACCGCCACCGAGGCGCCTGCGGGGAGCGGGAGGACGGGCGCCGCGCCATCAGCAGCGGCCGCGCCGCCAGCAGCGGCCGCGATGCCAGCGGCTCCGCGCACGCGCTCGTTCGACAGCAGCACGAGCGACCGCGCGGCGAGCGCCCCGGCGAGGGCACGGTGCCGCGGGGTGTCGAGTTCGACACCGGTCGGCGCGTCGTCCTCGAACGCGTCGGGGTCGAGCAGCCCCAGCCGTTCCTTCTGCCGCAGGACCCGGAGCACGGCCCGGTCGACGAGCGCCTCGTCCACCGCACCCGACCGGACGCGCTCGACGAGCGGCCCGAGGTAGGCGTCCCCGGTCGGCAGCTCGACGTCGATCCCGGCGGTGAGGGCGAGCGCGGCGGCCTCGCCACGATCGGCCGCGACGCCGTGCATGACCTCGAGGAACGCGACCGAGAAGTAGTCGGCCACGACGGTGCCGTCGAAGCCGAGCCCGTCCCGCAGCAGGTCCGTCAGCAGCGCCGGGTCGGAGGCGACCGGCACCCCGTCGACCTCGGCGTAGGAGTTCATCACCGACCGGGCGCCGCCGTCGCGCAGCGCCATCTCGAACGGCGGCAGGAAGACGTCGGCGACCTCGCGCGGTCCGGCGTGCACGGGCGCGTGGTTCCGCCCCGCCTGCGACGCCGAGTACCCGAGGAAGTGCTTCAGGGTCGCGTCGACCCCGGCCGCCTGGAGCCCGCGGACGTAGGCCGTGCCGACCGTGCCGACGAGGTACGGGTCCTCGCCGATGCACTCGTCGACCCGCCCCCAGCGCGGGTCGCGGACGACGTCGAGGACGGGCGCGAGGCCCTGGTGCACGCCGAGCTCGCGCATCGAGTCGCCGATCGCGGTGCCGACCTGCTCGACGAGCTCCGGGTCGAACGCCGCACCCCACGCGAGCGGGGTCGGGAAGGTCGCGGCCTTCCACGCGGCGAGCCCGGTGAGGCACTCCTCGTGCACGAGCGCCGGGATGCCGAGACGGGTCTCACGCTTGAGGCGACGCTGCTCGGCCCACAGCCACGCCGCACGCTCGTCTGGTTCGACGGGCCGTGTGCCGTAGACGCGGGTGAACTGGCCGATGCCGTGCCGCGTGATCTCGGCGAGCGTGGTGCCGTGCTGCGCGGCGGCCATCTCGCCCTGCATCGGGGCGACGACGCCGTTCTGGTCGAGCCAGTAGCCGACGAGCTGCGCCGTCTTCTCCTCGAGCGTCATCGCGGCCAGCAGGGTGGTGACGCGGTCGGACGCGGTCGCGTCCGTCAGGTGGGTGGCCTCGGACTGGAGGCGCGGTGCGGGCCCGCCACGCGCCTGGCGTCCGTCACCGGTCGCGGTGGCGACGGGCGTCGTCGACGCAGGGCGCGCCTCCTGGCCGTCCGTGGTCACCGTGCCGTCCTCCGCAGTCGAGCCGTCCGTCGCTTCCGTCGTCGGGCCGAACGTGCTCACCCCTTCACCGCCCCGGTGAGACCGCCGACGATGCGCTTCTGGAAGATCGCGAAGAACACCAGGGCCGGGATCATCGAGAGCGACGTGAACGCGAGCACCCGGGCCGTGTCGACCGAGTACTGCGACGCGAACGCCTGGACGCCGAGCGGCAGCGTGTAGGTCGACGCGTCGTTGAGGATGAACAGCGGTAGGAGGTAGCTGTTCCAGCTGCCGATGAAGGCGAGGATGCCGACCGTCACGACGCCGGGCAGGGACAGCGGGACGACCATGCGGAAGAAGAACCCGATGCGGCTCGCCCCGTCGATGGCGGCGGCCTCCTCGAGCTCGTCCGGGATCGCCCGGAGGAACGGCACGAGGATGATGACCGTCGTCGGCAGCGCGAAGGCGATCTGGGGCAGGATCACGCCGGCGAGGTTGTTCGTCAGCCCGAGGTCCTTCACCAGGATGTAGAGCGGCGTGATCGCGACCGTGATCGGGAACATGAGGCCGGCGGCGAAGAGGGAGTAGAGCGCCTCGCGGCCGCGGAACCGGTAGCGGGCGAGGACGAAGCTCACCATGAGCCCGAGCACCACGACGCCGACGGTCGTGGTGACACCCGCGACGACGGAGTTGCCGAGCTGCTGCCAGAACACCCCGCTCGTGAGGACGTTGACGTAGTTGCCGATCTGCCACGGGTTCGGCAGGCCGGCGGGGCTCGCCGTGATCTGCGAGTTGGTGCGGAACCCTCCGAGCACGATGTACGCGACCGGGCCGACGCACACGGCGATGAACAGCAGTGCGATGAAGTACGTGCCGAGGTTGCGCTCGCGCTTGACGGGACGGCTGTCGTGAGGCCGCCGCTTCGGCGCGACGATGGAGGCGGTGGCGGTCATCGGTCGCCCTTCTCGGTCAGGGCGCCGGCGGTGTCGCGGCGCAGGACGAACCGCTGGTAGACGAGGGCGACGACCAGCGAGATGAGGAAGATGACCACGGCGACGGCGTTGCCGTACCCGTAGTTGCCGGAGAGCCGCCCGTTGCCGACCATGTAGGTCGCCATCGTCGAGGTGCCGGCGGTCGAGGCGATGTACTGGCCCCAGATGATGTAGACGAGGTCGAACAGCTGGAGCGATCCGATGATCGACAGGAACGCCCAGATGCGGAGTGTCGGGCCGAGGAGCGGGAGCGTGATGCGCCGCTGGATCTGCCAGTAGCTCGCGCCGTCGAGCTGCGCGGCCTCGAACAGTTCCTCGGGGATGCTCTGCAGGCCGGCGAGGAACAGGATCACCGCGAAGCCGATGTACTTCCACGAGATGATCCCGAGGAGGGTCCAGATCGCGATGTCGGGGTTCGAGAGCCAGTCGTTGCGCAGGAACCCGAGGCCGAGCGACTGCAGCAGGTCGTTCACCGCGCCGCTCGACTGGAGCATGAGGCTCCACCCGGTGCCGACGATGACCTCGGAGATGACGTAGGGCAGGAAGATGAGGACGCGGATGAGTCCGCGGCCGCGGATGCGCTGGTTGAGCAGCAGCGCGAGGATGATCGCGATCGGCCCCTGCACGAGGAGCGAGCCGATGACGATGAAGAGGTTGTGCCAGAGGACGGCCCGGAAGTCCGGGTCGGTGAAGATGACCTTGTAGTTCTGCAGGCCCACGAAGTCGACGGGGGCGCCGTAGCCCTGCCACTTGTAGAAGCCGTAGTAGGCGGCGAGCACGACGGGCAGGATGACGAACCCGACGAACATGATGACCGCGGGGCCCGCGAGGACGGCGATCTCGACCCGGGTTCGGACGTCGGTGCCCTTGCGGACCCGGCGGGCCGGGGCCGACGGCGTACCGTCGGCCCCGCCCGTGCGACGCCCCGTCCCGGACCGCGCCTCGTTCGAGCGCGGTGCGACGGAGGTGGTCATGCGTCAGCCCTTCGCTGCGGCCTGGTTGACGGTCGACACGATGTCCGAGACGGACCCCTTGCCGGCGAGGAGGTTGACGACGCTGGTGTTGAGCGCGTTGCCGACGTTCTGGCCGTAGAGGGTGTCGAGGTAGTTCGACACGAACGGGGCGTCGTTGTACGCCTTCAGCACGGTCTTCAGGTACGGCTCGGTGACGACCGACTGGGCCGACTGGTTCGCCGGGATCGAGTTGAACGCCTTGTAGTAGTTCTCCTGGACGCTCTTCTGGGTCACGAAGTTGAGGAAGTCGGTGCACGCCTTCTTCGGAGCCTGTGCCGAGCAGGAGAGTCCGCCGACGGCGCCCATCATCGAGCCCGCTTCGCCCTTGCCGCCGGAGACCTCCGGGAACGGGAAGAAGCCGAGGTCGGACAGCGGCTTGCCGTCCGGGGTGAGCGAGGAGATCACGCCCGGGTCCCAGGCGCCCATGAGCTCCATCGCGGCCTTGTGGTTCGCGATGAGACCGGCGGAGCTGCCGGCGCCCTGCTGCGCCGAGGTGGTGAGGTAGCCGTCGTTGAAGGGCTCCGTGTCGAAGAACGCCTTCGTGTCCTCGCCCGCCTGCTTCCAGCACGCGTTGTCGAACTTGAGGTCCTGCGCGGTCTTCGTGAGGACGCTCGACGAGCAGGCGCGGAGCGCGAAGTTGTAGTACCAGTGCGCGGCGGGCCAGGCGTCCTTCGCTCCCACCGCGACCGGCTGGATGTCCTTGTCCTTGAGCTTCTGGATGTCCGCGTTCAGCTCGTCGATCGTGGTCGGCGTGCCGTCGATGCCGGCCTTCTCGAAGAGGTCCTTGCTGTACCAGATGCCCTCGGGGTCGACGTTGGTGGGCATCGCCCAGGTCTTGCCGTTGAGCTCGAAGGCCTTGAACGACCCCTTGCTGATCTCGCTCTCGGCGTTCGAGCCGATGGAGTCGGAGATGTCCATGACCTGGCCGGCGTTGACCATCGCGGCCATCTTGCCGCCGCCGCGCTGCATGAAGACGTCCGGGGCGGAGTTCGAGTTGAGGGCGGTCTGGAGCTTGCCGTCCAGGTCCTCGTTCTGGATCGCCTGGATCTTGATGGTGACGTTCGGGTTCTTCGCCTCGAAGTCCTTCACCGTCGTGTCCCAGAACGCCTTGCCCGGGCCGGTGGTCGAGTTGTGCCAGAAGGTCATCGTGACCTTCCCGCCGTCGCTCGACGCGTCGCTGCCTGCCGAACAGCCAGCGGCGGTCAGTGCTGTCGCCCCGATCAGCGCGATGGCTGCCGCGGCACGGATCTTCCTCGTCATCGTGGAACTCCTGTTGTGTCGTCGTTGACTCGCAGCGACATCGACTGCCGCCTCTGCGGAGAGCGTGCCAGGGCGTCCTGCGGCTTGTCAATCGTTATCGATAACGTTTTCTTTACCGATCGGCGGCTCCAGCGGCGGTACGGTGTGCAGATGGACACGGCGATCGGCGCACGCCCCGGCGCCGGCCGGGTCACCATCGCGGACGTCGCGCGGGCGGCCGGCGTCTCGATCCCGACCGTGTCGAAGGTCATCAACCAGCGGGACGGCGTCGCCCAGGGCACGATCCTCCGCGTGCAGGAGGTCGTCGAGCAGCTCGGCTACGAGACCTCGCTCGTCGCACGGAGCCTCCGGAGCTCGCGCACCGGCGTGGTCGGCATCCTCGTGACCGAGTTCGAGCCGTTCTCCACCGAGCTGCTGCGCGGGGTGTCCGGTGCCACGACGGGCACGGGCTACGAGCTCCTCGCCTACGCCGGACTCGTGACCGGGGCCGAGCAGAAGGGCTGGGAACGTCGCTCGCTCTCCCGCCTGTCCGGCACGCTCATCGACGGGGCGATCGTCGTCACGCCGAGCACCGCGCTGTCGGCCTCGTCCATCCCCGTCGTGGCCATCGACCCGCACACCGGACCCGAGGGCCACGCCACGGTCGACTCCGACAACGAGGGCGGGGCCGCCCAGGCCGTCGAGCACCTCGTGTCACTCGGGCACACGCGGATCGCACACCTCCGCGGGCGACCGGACCTGGCGTCCGCCCAGCTCCGCGAGGCCGGGTACCGACGGGCACTCGTCGCCGCGGGGCTGACGGTGGACGAGTCGCTCGTGCGCGACGGCGGCTACCAGGAGGACCGGTCCGCCGAGGTCGCCCTCGCGCTGCTGTCCGGCCCCGATCGTCCGACCGCGGTGTTCGCGGCGAACGACTCGTCGGCCGTCGGCGTCCTGCGGTCGGCCGCGGCGCTCGGGCTCCGGGTGCCCGAGGACCTCTCGGTGGTCGGGTTCGACGACGTCCCGCAGGCCGCGACGACGACGCCGCCGTTGACGACGGTCGCGCAGCCGCTGGTCGAGCTCGGGTCGCGTGCGGTCGAGATGCTGCTCGCGATGCTCCGCGGCGAGCAGACCTCCGACCACGTGCGGCTCCCGACGACGCTCCGGGTGCGGCAGAGCACCGGGCCCGCCCCGACCCACTGAAACCGGTCGCGGCGCTCGTGCCGGCCGCGGCGCGCGTGCAGGTCGCGCCGGCCGCGGTGCGCGTGCTGGTCGCGCCGGCCGCGGTGCGCGCGCAGGTCGCGCCGGTCTGGGCGCGCGCGCAGGTCGCGCCGGCGAGGTGCGTCAGCGGGTCCGGCGCCGGAGGGTCTCGGACGGGAGCTCGCCGAACGTGTCCGCGTAGTACCCCGCGAACCGGCCCAGGTGCCCGAAGCCCCAGGTGCCCGCGATCGCCGCGACGGTGGTCTCGGCGGGGTCGCCGGCGACGAGCTGGGCCCGGACCCGGTGGAGCCGCACCTGCCGGAGGAACGCCATGGGACTCGTGCCCGTGTGCCGCTGGAACGTGGCCTGCAGGCTCCGCGCGTTGACGCCCGCGACCCGGCTGACGTCCGTGCTGGTGATCGGCCGGTGGGCGTTCGCCACCATCCACTCCTGCGCGAGCCGCATCGTGGCCGGCCCCTCGTGCAGCTCCAGGTCGAGCTGGGGCGTCACCTCGTACGCGTCGACCACCGCCTCGGCGACGAGCATGTTCACGGCGGCACGTCGACCGCGCGCGGTGTCGGCGCGCAGGAGCTCCGGTGCCGCCGAGGCGATGACGGCCCGCAGGTGGTCGAGTTCGCCGGGGTCGGCCGTCACCGAGAACCGGAGCGGACCCGGCACGGAGTGCCGCTGCGCCGCGGCCACCGACTCGAGGAACGGGGCGTCGAAGCGCACGGTGTGCAGGGTGGTCGGCGCCCCGTCGAAGGCCACGTCGCGACCGGACGGCCACATCACCGGGACACCCGGGTCCATCACGATGGGGTCGCGGCCGGCCGTGTCGACGGCGAGGCCCGGGCGGGTCGTCCAGGCGAGGACGTAGCTCTGCGCCTGCCCGATGGTCCCCCACCGCGGCGCATCGACCGAACTCGTCCCCACGACGACCTCGTCGTCACCGACCGCGCGGAAGCGCCAGGTGAACCGTTCGTCACCCGACCGCCCGACGCTGATGTCCTCGCTCGAGTACACGCGCTCGTAGAACGCGACCGCCTCGTCGATGTCGAGTCCGTGGCGGTCGACGTGGATGAGGGGTTCGGCGTCCGTCGTCATGCACCGCTCATTCTGTCGGCACCGCCCGACACCCCGCTGCGACTGCGCACTCCGGACAATCCCGGCGCCGAGGAGTTGGCTCGGTCGGGTGAAGTACGTGGTGTACGGGGACAACAAGGTGATGACCGGCGACGCGATCGCGGACGCGGTGCTCGCGTACGCCGCGGCCCTCGGCGAGAACGGGACGACCGACATCGTCGAGATCCCGACGGCGGACGACAGCGGCACCGCGGTGAACGCGGAGCTGCTGCTCGGACCGGCGTCGCAGGTCATGGTCGAGACCGCTCCCGACGACGAGCTCGAGCCGGAGGACGAGGACCTCGTCAACGAGCTCGTGCGGCGGACGGCGGCGGTGGGTGGCGGTCGGTTCGTGGATGCCGCGTCCTCGCACTCCGAGGAGCCGGAGGCCAAGCGCCTCCGGACCGACCCGCCGCGCTCCTGAGCCGTCTGGCCCGGGCCGTCACCCCTGGGCGGTCGTCCGCAGCGGCGGCAACGGCTGCTCGGTCTCGGCGACCCGCGTCAGCCGTGCCGTGATCGGTGCGAACACCGGAAGGGTGATCGCGCGGTCCACCACGTGCCGGAGCGCCAGCCCGAGGCGCGTCTGCGGGTAGGCGAACCGTACGATGCCCTTCGGGATGTCCTGCACGTCGGACACGAGCGGACGCATCCACTCGTCGAACGCCGTGGCGGCCGCGGCGCTGTCGTCGTGCGTGCTGAGCGACGCGGCGAGGACGTACCCGGAGGTCAGTGCGAGGGAGGCTCCCCCGCCGCCCATCGGCGTCACGCACCACGCGGCGTCCCCGACGAGCCACACCCTGCCGCGGGCCCAGCGCGGCATCCGGATCTGCGTGAGCTGGTCGACGTACACGTCGTCGGAGGCGTCGAACCCGTCGAGCACGCGCTCGGTCTGCCACCCCGCACCTCGGTACCGCTCGCGCATCCGGGCCAGGGCCCCGTCGCGCGGGAGCGCAGCGAGGTCGTCGTCGTTCGTGCAGGCCAGGATCGCTCGGGTCGTGCCGTGGGGATCGGGTCGGAGGTGGACCTGCCGTCCCTCGACGGCGTTGTACCAGCGCCAGCGGTCGTCGTCCGACGGCTCCCGCGGGATCGTCCCGAAGACCATCGCGACGCCGAGGTCCCGCGCCTCGACCTCGTCTTCCGCGAACACGAGCGACCGGGTGCTCGACCGGACGCCCTCGGCCACGACGAGCAGGTCGGCCACGAGCGCCGTCCCGGCGTCGGTGCGCACGGTGACCGACGCGCCGTCGTCCGTGACCTCGGCGATCGTCTCGCCGTACCGGATCGTGACGTCGGACGGCAGCGCGTCGAGGAGCACGTGCGCGAGGTCCCCACGGAGCACCTCGAGCTCCGCGGTCGCGCCGTCCCCGCCGCCGTCGGGGAGCTCCGCCCGGACGGAGCCGTCGGCGTCCACGAGGACCGTGCCGGTCTCGGTGGTGTTGCGGGCGCGGACCGCCTCGACCAGGCCCATCCGGTCGAGGACCTCCTTCGCGACACCGCGGACGTCGACGTTCTGCCCGCCGTCGCGGAACGCGGGCGCTCGCTCGACGACGGTCACCCGCCACCCCGCGTGGGTGAGCCACCAGGCGGCGGAGAGGCCTGCGATGCTGGCCCCGGAGACGAGTGCGTGCTGCTGCATGTGCTTCCCTGTTCGTCGGAGCGCGGATCGTCTGCGCTGATCGTCTGCGCTGATCGTCTACGGTGATCGCTTTACAGTAAAGCGATCACCGCCTGGAGGTGCCTGTGTCCCCGCTCGACCCGCTGTCCGTCGACTGGTCCGACGACGAGGTCGGCGCCATGCACGCGCTCCGCGACTGGGCCGTCGCGTTCGAGGAACTGAACCGGCACCTCGCGACGTGGACGGGGCTGCCGGGATCGGACGCGAACGCCCTCGGGCAGGTGGTCTGGGCCGAGCAGGGCGGACACCCGCTCTCCCCCGCCGAACTCGCCCGCCGGATCGGCATGACGACCGGGGCGACGTCGATCCTCGTCGACCGGCTCGTCGCCGCCGGGCACGTCGGTCGTCACCGCGAGGGGTCGGACCGTCGCCGGGTGACCCTCCGCCCGACCGAGCACGCCCGCGAGGAGACCCGGCGGTTCCTGGCCGCGGCGGGCGCGGAGTTCGCCGCGACCGTCCGCGACACCGACGCCGCCGAGCTCCGCACCGTCCGTGCGTTCCTCGTCCGGATGACTGCCGCGGCGAGCGCGGCGAACCAGCGGCTCGCCGGTCGCTGACCGACCCGGCGTCAGACCCCGAGGTGCTCCGCGAGGACGTCCTCGACGCTCGTCCAGCGCTCCGGCCGGTACCGCTCGCCGCCGAGGTTGCGGAGCTCGCCCTCGCCGCTGAACATCGTGACGAAGTACTGCATGCCCTGCCACGCGGGGAACGGCTCGTCGTCGTCACGGGACAGCCGCCGCCCGACCCTCGCCATCGCGGACAGCGACCCCGTCGTCCCCGCCCAGAGCACGCGGTGGCGGAGCCCGGTGAGCCGGGACATGGTGTCCGCGAGGCTCCGCGACGTCACCCGGTCCCCCGCGACCTCGACGAACCGCGGCGCATCGGGGTCGAGGGCGACCCGGGCGACCACGTGCGCGACGTCGTCCTTCGTGGTGAAGTCCAGCGGCTGGTCGGCGCTCGACCACGCCAGCACCCGCCGTCGATCGAACAGGACCAGCGGCGCCTGCCCGGTGAGCATGTCCGCGAACGCCCCGTTCAGCACCGAGGTCGCCCGGATCGGCGCGGCGTCGAGGACCGCGGCGAACTCGCGTCGGAGCTCGAAGTTCCGGTTCGTGCCCGGCGTGACGCTCCGGTAGTCGGCGGAGTAGTCCGACGGCACGAACCGCGGCACACCGGCCTCGACCGCGGCGTCGAGCAGGGCGCGCTGCGCGTCCACGACGACCTTCCGGGTGCCGCTCAGCACGGACACGACGACGTCGACGCCGCGCAGGACCTCGACGAGCGCGGCGTGGTCGGCGTAGTCGGCGGTGACGACCTCGACGCGCTCGTCGGCGGGCACGCGGTCGGCGGCCGCCCCGCCGCGGGTGAGGGCGCGGACGCGGACGTCGAGGCCCATGAGCTCGCGGACGATGCGACGGCCGAGGTCGCCCGTGGCGCCGGCGACGAGCACGGTGGTGGTCATGCAGCGAACGCTACGGGACGCCTCCGATCAGCGCCGCAGCGTCTGCTTCGGGTACTCGCCGAACCGCTCCGCGTACGACGCCGAGAACCGACCGAGGTGCGCGAACCCCCACCGCCGGGCGACGTCGCCGACCGCTCCGACCTGCGGATCGAGCGCGAGGAGTTCCTCGTGCACGCGGTCGAGCCGGACCTGGCGGAGGTACGTCAGCGGGGAGACGTCGAACACCCGACGGAAGGACTCCTGCACCGACCGCACGCTGAGTCCGGCGACCGCCGACAGCTCGGCCACGGTGACGTCCTCGGCGGCGTGCGCGTGGATGTGCTCGACCGCGGCACGGAGCCGGGCGTTCTTCGGCAGCCCGAGGACGGCGGGCAGCCGGTCGAGGTGCGGCGGGAACATCTCGAGGAAGACCCGGGCAGCGGACTCCTTCGCGGTGCGCCAGGCGTCACTGTCGGGTCCGGCGGCCCGCAACGCCCGGGTGAGCCCGGTGATCGCGACACGCCAGGACCGCACGGCCTCGGGCACCGGCTCGGCGAGGTGGTCGAACCGCAGTGGCCGGTCGCCCAGGTCGAGGTGTTGGGCCGCCACCCGCTCGACGAAGGCCCGGTCGAAGTGCACCAGACGCTGGTCGTAGTCGGACGCGGCGAACGTGTAGGTCTTGTCGGTCGGGTACAGCACCGGCACGTCCGGACGCATCTCGACGGCGTCGCCGGCCAGGTCGAGCTCGGTGTGGCCCTCCGTGAGCCACCCCACGACGTACTCGTCCGACGGCGCCATCGGCCCGCGGATCGCGCCGGTCAGCTGCGAGCGCCGGACGGACACCTCGGAGTCGCCGACGACGGTGTACCGGTACGAGAACCCGCGGTCACCACCACGGGCGACCCAGGCGTCACCGCCGTAGACGCCACCGAGATCGCGGACGGCCGCGGCCGGCTCGTCGCCGGCGAGTTCGAACCGTACGGCCTCGACGGGCTGGTCCTCGAGGAACGCCTCGCTCACCGGGTCACCGCCGAGCGCCGCCCTGTTCCGGAAGCCCCTGTCCCGGATGCGCACTCGATCGCGCTATCCGGATACGGTTGTCCGGTGACCGCAGCGTACAGTTGCGCGGAGTCGATCCGCAGTGAGGGGGTCTCCGCATGAGCGACCTCGACCTGCTGGGCGCGCTCACCCGCCTCGAGGGTGCGGTGGCTGCGCTCCGCGCACGACTGCGCGAGCGACTCGAGGTCTCGCAGGGCGACCTCACGGTGATCCAGTTCGTGGCCCGCGCCGAGACCGCGGAGCGGACGGTCCGGGTCAAGGACCTCGCGACGCACCTCGGCCTGACAGGACCGGCGGTCACGGGACTCGTCGATCGCCTGGAGCGCTCCGGTCACCTGTGCCGGGTCCCCAACCCGGACGACGGACGCAGTCGCCGCATCGAACTGACCGAGGCCACACGCGGGGCGTACGCCGCTGCGATGGACGGCACGAACCAGCACCTGCACGACCTCATGGCCTCCTTCTCGGAACGGGAGCGCGCCAGGTTCGTGCGGATCGTCGACCGCGTCGTCGCGGCGATCGACCTCGGATCCCCGGGCGCCTGACGGCAGAGTACGGGCGTCTGCAGACACTCCCAGACCGTTTGTCCAGCATACGCAACAAGGTAACTTTGCTACCTAGTTGACCGGTCGGCCACCGTCACGGGCACGTACCGTCGGCACGGTCGGGGCGACCGCCTCGGCACCGCCGACGATCGAGGAGCTCCCCATGGGCGCGTACGAGACCGAGCCCGGCATCGAACCGGTGCGCATCGAGACGATCCGCGGCATGCGTCGTCGCTGGAAGCACGGCGAACTCCGCGAGGCGCCGTCGACCCCGGACGACTTCTTCCGCGACACGGCGCGCGACGCGCGTCGCCGCTGATCAGCGGCACCACCTGACGGACGGGAGGCCCGGGTCGGATCCGACCTCCTCCCTCGCAGGCTCGGTCGGCGCGCCCCGCGCAACGCTTCGCGTCGCCGCCGAGCGGGGCGCGCTCCCGTCCGTCAGGTGGTAACCCCGCGACCTCAGCCCTTCACCGCGCCGGAGGTGAGGCCCGAGACGATCGAACGACGGAACACCAGGACGAGGATGACGATCGGCACGGTGGCCGCGACGCTCGCCGCGAAGATCTGCGCGAACGGCACGGTGAACTGCGTGCCGAACAGCGCGATCCCGACCGGGATGGTCCGGAACGAGTTCTCGCTGTTGAACGTCAGCGCCATGAGGAACTCGCTCCACGACGCCGTGAAGGTGAACACCCCGACCGTGAAGAGGCCCGGCTTCGCCATCGGCAGGATCACGCTGAGCACGGTGCGCCAGGCGCCGGCCCCGTCGATCTCGGAGGCCTCCTCGATCGTGGAGGGGATGCCCTGCAGGTAGTTCCGCATGATCCAGATGGCGAACGGCAGGTTGAACGCGACGTACGGGACGATGAGCCCCGGGTACGAGTTGAGCAGGCCGAGGTTCCGCTCGAGCAGGTACAGCGGCGTGAGGACCGCGATCGCCGGGAACACCGACAGCATGAGCAGCGACGTCATGATCGCGGTGCGGCCCTTGATCCACCGCCCGGCGAGCGCGTAGCCGGCGAGGAACGACAGCGCCAGCACGATCACGGTCGTCGACACCGACACGATGACGCTGTTCACCATGTACTGCCCGAGGGCGTTGTCGCGGAACGCCACCACGAAGTTGTCGAACGTGATCGACTGCGGGAACGCGGTCGGCGGGTTCCGGGAGATCTCCGACGCGGGCTTGAGCGCCGTCGTGACGAGCCAGTACAGCGGCAGCGCGGTGAGCACCGCGATGACGACACCGCTGACGTTGACGGTGTTGACCCACTTGCGCCAGCCCTTGCGGACACGTGTGCGGGGCATCAGTCCCCTCCCTTCGCCTGGTTCCGGAAGGCCCGGAGGAACAGCAGACAGCCCGCCGCGACGATGACCGCCGTGCTCGTGGCGATCGCGGCGCCGGGGCCGATGTTGATGTCCTGGAAGAGCACCTTGTAGCCCATGATCGCGAGGGACTGCGTGGCGGTGCCCGGTCCGCCGTTCGTCAGCACGAACGGCAGGTCGAAGACGCCGAACGCCTGCAGGATGCGGAAGAGGACGGCGATCGTCAGCGTCGGGGTGAGCTGCGGGAGCACCACGCGCCAGAACGTCTGCCACGTGTTCGCGCCGTCGAGCTCGGCGGCCTCGTAGTGGTCCTCCGAGATCTGCACGAGGCCCGCGAGCAGGATGATCGCCACGAACGGTGTCGTCTTCCAGATGTCCGCGACCATGAGGCCCGTGATCGCGGGGACCGGTTCGCCGAGGATCACCGGGGCGTCCCCGAACAGCCCGAAGAACCACGTCGCGACGCCGTACGTGGAGTCGTAGACGTACTTCCAGAGCTGCGCGTTCACGATCGTGACGAGCGACCACGGGATCAGCATGAGCGCGAGCATCCAGCCGCGGGTCGCCCCGAGCCGTTCGAGCACGAGGGCCACGAGCATGCCGAGGACGAGCTCCACGAAGACCGTCACGACCGTGTAGAGCACCGTGAACCCGAGCGCCCGGTACCAGTCGGCGCTCTGGAGCAGGGCCGCGTAGTTGCCGAGCCCGAAGGACTGGATCGAGAAGCCCTCGTAGCCGACCTCGACGTCCGCGAAGCTCAGGACGATCGAGTACACCACCGGGAAGATCGTGACCGCGGCGACGACCAGGAGCGCGGGGGCCGCGAAGCCCCACGCGCCCCGCGCGCGCACACGCTCCATGCGCGACCGCGCGCTCGTCGGGCGGTACCCGTCACGGCGACCCGTGCCTCCAGGCCGGAGCGCCGGACCGCCGGCCGGTCCGCGGGAACCGCCCCGCGTCGCGGTGCCGGCGCTCACAGCGCCTCACCGGCCAGGGCGAGCGAGATGGCCGAGGCCATCGAGCGCGTGCCGCCGTCGACGGACGCCTGGCCGCCGAGGATGCTGTTGCCGTTCTGGTAGACGCCCTGCGAGACCTTCGGGTAGTACGCCGTCGAGGTCGGGCGGGGCACCAGCGTGATGCCCGCGGCGGTGTCGTAGGTCGGACGGTTCTGCCGCTTCGCGTCCTGGCTCGTGAGCGACGCCGACCGGGCGGGGAGCACGCCGCCCTCACGGGTGAGGAACTGCTGCGCGGTCTCGCTCGACATCCACTTCGCGAACGTCAGCGCCGCGGCGGGCTGCTGCGTGTGCGGGTTGATGTAGTTCCCCCACCCGCCGATCGTCGAGTGGTGCTCGTCCTGTCCGTCGAACGTCGGGCGTGCGGCGAGCCCGACCTTGCCCGCCACGGCGGAGTCCGGGCCGTTCGCGATGCCCCACGCGTACGACCAGTTGCGGAGGAACGCCGCGCGGCCACCCGAGAAGGCGTCGTTCGTGTCCTGCTCCTGGTACGTCAGGGTCGCCCGGGGGCTGGCGCCGTCGGTGATGAGCGAACGCATGAACTCGAACGCGCGCTTCGTCTCCGAGCTGGTCGTCTCCGGCTTCGTCAGGTCGTCGTTCAGCAACGAGCCGCCGGCGTCCGCGACGAACTCGGTGACGTTGCACGTGAGGCCCTCGTAGACGTCACCCTGGAAGGCGAACCCGTAGCTGACGTCGCCCGTGTCGACGAGCTTCGCTGCGGTCTCGCGGACTTCCTCCCACGAGCGCGGGACCTGGAAGCCGTGCTTGTCGAGGAGGTCCTTGCGGTACAGGAAGAACGACTCGTCGATGTAGAGCGGGAACATGTAGTACGTGCCGTCGACGCTCGCCGCGGCACGCAGGCCCTCGGGGAACTGGTCGAAGAAGTCCTCTCCGACGAGCCGGTTCACCGGGGTCGCGAGCTTGTTCTTCGAGAACTGCCCGGGCCACGCGACGTCCCCGAGGTACACGTCCGGCGTCGGGCTGCCCGCAGCGATCTGGGTCGTGAGGCTCGTCCGGTTCGTGTCGGTGTCGCTCGGCGCGCTGACGATGCGGACCCGGATGTTCGGGTGCTCCTTCTGGAACTCCGCGATGAGGCGTCGCCGGAGGTCCCCGCCGTCCTTCGAGGCCACCTGCCCGGCCCACCAGCTGATCGTGACGTCACCCTCGGGCGGGTCGGTGGGCCAGTCCTCGACGGTGGTCCGCTCGGGTCGGCTGGAGCACCCGGCGAGGAGCAGCACCCCCGCTCCCCCGAGCAGGAACAGTCTGCGGTCGATCGCCATCGCGTCCTCCTCGACGGGTGGTGGTGCTCGTGGTGCTGCCGGACCTGTGCATCCACTCAACCAACGGTCGCTGGGAGCGCGCGCAGCGCGCCGGGAAGCGGCACGTTGTCGCTTTCCCGAGAGCGGCACCAGGAGCGGTCGTGAAAGCGACAGATGCCCCCTGCAGCGCGGCGGGAAGATGTCGCTTTCGCGAAGGCGACGCGCCGAGCAGCGGACGGGAGGCACGATGCGGGCCCGACCCGACCTCCCTCGCAGGCTCGGTCGGCGCGCCCCGCGCAACGCTTCGCGTCGCCGCTGAGCGGGGCGCGCCAGGCCGGCGGGTGGGCGCGTCAGCGCCGCGCGGGCGCGGTGGACTCCGCGGAGCGGAGCGTGCAGGGCAGCAGGAAGTGCGGCAGCTCCGCCGAGGTGCCGTCGAGCTGGTCGATGAGGGCGTCGGCGGCGCGGGTGCCCAGCTCACGACCCGGCGCGAGCATGGTCGACAGCCGCGGGTAGTGCTGGTCGGCGTTCGCCGCGGAGGACGCGATGCTCAGCACCGAGACGTCCTCGGGGACGCGGCGGCCGGCGTCGAAGAGCCCGACGAGCAGTCCGCCGGCGCTGTCGTCCTTCATCAGGAGCACCGCGGTGCAGTCCGGGTCGGCCGAGAGGAGTTCACCCACGGCCGCACGACCACCCTCGCTGCCGGACCCGGCGTAGACGACGGTCCCGGTGAGGCCGCGGTCGGCGATCATCGCTCGGAACGTGGACTCGGCGCGGAGGTGCGGGGCGTACCCGGCCATCGGTGTGCCCTCGAGGTTCTCCAGGACGATGCCGAAGCGGCGGTGCCCGAGCGACTCGAGGTGGCCGATGCTGTCCACGATGGTCGTCTCGAAGTCGATGTCGACGAACGGCAGGCCCGTGCTGTCCCGGGTGCGACCGATGAGCGTGAACGGGACGTCGAGGTCGGTGAGGACGGCCACGCGTGGGTCGTCCATCCGCACCTCCATGAGGATCACGCCGTCGACGAGCCCACCGGACACGAGGTCGTCGAGGTCGTCCCCCGCGGGGTCGACCGGCCAGAGCACGAGGTGGTAGCCGCGCTCGGAGGCTCGCTCGGCCGCGCTCATGAAGAACTCCGAGGTCGTCGGGCTGAACCGGTTGCCCGTGGTCGGGAAGAGCAGCGCGATGATGCGGGTCCGGCGGCTCGCGAGCGCGCGGGCGACGACGTTGCCGCGGAACTTCAGCTCGCGCATCGCGGTCCGGACGCGGGCGGTCGTCGCGGGGGTGACGTACTTCGTGCCGTTCACGACGAACGACACCGTGGCGATCGAGACCCCGGCGCGGTCGGCGACCTGCTGCATCGTTGCCACTGCCACTCCCGCTCGGTCCGGTCCCGCTCGTCCCGGAACCGCTCGTTCCGGACCCGCTCAGCATAGCTCCCAGGTTCGGAAAAAAGCGCTTTACGAGTGAAGCGCTTATCTGTTAGCGTCTCGCCCCAAGGAACGCAGGGACGACGACGTCAGCGAGTCGTGGTCGTGCTCCCGAAGTCCATGACTCCACCAAGAGAAGAGCTGTGCAATGAAGCAGAAGTTCCCCTCGTCGCCCCGCCGGATCCGTGCCCTGCTCGGCGCGGCAGCGGTCCTCGCGACGGTCCCCCTGGTGCTCACCGGCTGCTCCGGCTCCGGGTCCGCCTCCTCCGGCGGGAGCAAGGCCCTCACCATCGAGGACTACTACGACGCGAGCTACAACCCGGTGTACAAGCAGTGCGCGAAGGACGTCGGCGCCACCGTCACCATCAACCACGTCGCCGGTGCCGGCCTGATCTCGAAGGTGCTGCAGCAGGCGTCGTCGAAGACCCTCCCCGACGTGCTCATGCTCGACAACCCGGACGTGCAGCAGATCGCGTCGTCGGGTGCGCTCTCCGACCTCAGCGCGTACGGGCTCAGCGCCTCCGGGGACGTCCCCGGCGTCAAGGCGGCGAGCACCTACAAGGGCAAGCTCTACGGCGTGCAGTCGAACACGAACTCGATCGCGCTGTACTACAACAAGAAGCTGCTCTCCGAGGCCGGTGTCCAGCCGCCGAAGACGTGGGACGAGCTCAAGGCCGCCGCGAAGAAGCTCACCAAGGGATCGACCTACGGCTTCGCGATGAGCAACATCAACACCTACGAGGGCACCTGGCAGTTCCTGCCGTTCTTCTGGTCGAACGGCGGTGACGAGAAGGACATCGCGACGCCGCAGGCAGCGCAGGCCCTGCAGCTCGTCGAGGACCTGCAGAACGACGGGTCGATGTCGAAGAGCTCGATCAACTGGGCCCAAGCCGACGTCAACAACCAGTTCCTCGCCGGCAAGGCCGCGATGATGATCAACGGCCCGTGGCAGCTCCCCGCCCTGAACGAGAAGAAGGGCCTCGAGTTCGACAGCGTGCCGATCCCGACCCGCACCGGCGACGCCACCGTCGCTCCGCTCGGCGGCGAGGCGTTCACCGTCCCGCAGACCGGCGACAAGGCGAAGATGCAGCTCGCCGGCAAGTTCGTCGGCTGCCTCCACTCCGTGAAGGGCCAGGAGGCCCTCGCGAAGCTCAGCGGGAACGTCCCGACGAACCTCGAGGCCGGCGCGAAGTGGGCCGAGAGCCACCCGCAGGTCGCCTCGTTCGTCACCACGGTCAAGACCGCCCGTGCCCGCACCGGTGAGCTCGGCCCCGACTGGCCCAAGGCCGCGACGAAGATCTACACCGCCGTCCAGCTCGCCCTCACCGGCAAGGCCAGCCCCGAGGCAGCGCTCCAGCAGGCGCAGTCCCAGAACCAGTAGTGCACGAGGGAGCCGGTCGGACCGGCCGGCTCCCTCTCCGCTCCAGGAGAGGATCCGCATGAGCGCCTCGACACAGGCACCCGCTCGCACTCCGTCCCGCCCGGCGACACGGACCACCGTCGCCCCGCCCGTCCGCCCCGGACAGCGCCGCGCGCGTCTCCGGAGCGGCATCACCCGCTGGCTGTTCGTCATCCCGGCCGCGCTCTTCGTCGCGGTGTTCTTCGGCTACCCGGTCGTCAAGAACATCCTGATGTCCTTCCAGGACTACACGACCGCCACGTTCTTCACCGGCGAGGCCCCCTGGGTGGGACTCGCGAACTACGTCTCCGTGTTCTCCAGCTCGGTCTTCACGACGAGCGTGGTGAACACGGCGCTCTTCACGGCCGGTTCGATCGTCCTGCAGTTCGTGATCGGCCTCGGGCTCGCCCTGTTCTTCCGCCGGCACTTCCCGCTGTCCGGCTTCCTGCGCGGGCTGCTCCTCCTGCCGTGGCTGCTGCCCCTCATCGCCTCGAGCGCGGTGTGGAAGTGGCTGCTCGACCAGGACAGCGGCGCGCTCAACCAGCTGCTCGGCCTCGTCGGGATCGCGCCGGTGCCGTGGCTGGTCAGCCCGAGCCTCGCGCTCATCGCGGTGATCGGCGTCAACGTGTGGCTCGGCATCCCGTTCAACACGACGATCCTCTACAGCGGCCTGCAGTCGGTGCCGCCGGAGCTCTACGAAGCGGGGGCGCTGGACGGCGCGACCGGGTTCAAGGCGTTCTGGTACATCACGTGGCCGAGCATCCGGAGCGTGGTGAGCATCGTCATCGTCCTCGGGGTGGTCTACACGCTCAAGGTCGTCGACATCATCCTCGGCCTGACCGGCGGCGGACCCGCGAACTCGACGCAGACCCTCGCCACGAACGCCTACCACCAGTCGTTCGTCAACTTCCAGTTCGGCATCGGAGCCGCGGTGAGCAACGTCCTCATCGTCGTCTCGTTCGTCTTCGCGATGATCTACATCGCGATCTCCCGGAAGGCGGTCGACGAATGAGCGTCGGACTCGCGAACCAGACCGTCACCGCGACCCGAGCCCTCACCACGAGGCGCACGGCGCGACTCCCCCGGCCGAAGCGCGGCGTCAAGGGCATCCCGCTCACGATCCTCGGCATCGTGTTCCTCGCGGTCATGGTGTTCCCCGTCTACTGGATGGTGAACACCAGCCTGCAGGCGACGTCCGGGGCGGCGACCGCGACCTGGTTCCCGTGGTCCCCGACGTTCGCCGGCTACGAGGCCGCGTTCCAGCAGCAGGGGCAGAACTTCCTGTCGAGCATGATCATCGGCCTCGGCACGGTCGTGCTCACCCTCGCGGTCGCGACCCCCGCCGCGTACGGGCTCGCCCGGTTCCGGATGCGCGGTACGCGGGTGTTCCTGCTCGTGCTGCTCATCACGCAGATGATCCCGGCGATCGTCATCGCGAACGCGCTCTACACGCTGTTCAACAACATCGGTCTGCTCAACAGCTACGTCGGGCTCATCCTCGCGGACAGCGCCGTGCAGGTCCCGTTCGCCGTCCTGCTCATGCGGGCGTTCATGGAGTCGATCCCGCCGAGCCTCGTCGAGGCGGCGCTCGTGGACGGCGCGAACGACTTCCGTGCGTTCGTGTCGATCGTCCTGCCGATCAGCCGCAACGCGATCGTCACCGCGGCGCTCTTCACCTTCCTCGGGGCCTGGGGCGACTTCCTCATCGCGCTGACCCTGACCTCCACACCGGCCGTGCGCCCGATCACGCTCGGCATCTACAACTACATCGGCTCGAACGTCACCGACTGGGGGCCCGTCATGGCCACCTCCGTCCTGGCGTCGCTGCCCGCCGCCGTGCTGCTCATCGTCGCGCAGCGGTACATCTCCGCGGGTGCCCTCGGTGGCGCCGTCAAGTGACGGCCGGCACGAGCTCCCCGAACCCAGCCCAGAAAGGCACACCATGACCTCCACTCCCTTGCGCATCACCGTGTGGGGCGAGAACGTCCACGAGCAGGTCGAGCAGCACGTCGCCGAGCGGTACCCCGACGGCATGCACGGCGCGATCGCGGACGGCATCCGCGAGAACCTGCCGGACGCCGTCGTCCGGACCGCGACGATGCAGGAGCCCGAGCACGGCCTCACCGACGAGGTCCTCGCCGAGACCGACGTCCTCACCTGGTGGGGCCACGCCGCGCACGCCGACGTCGACGACGCCGTGGTCGACCGGGTCCACAAGCACGTCCTGTCCGGCATGGGCCTCGTCGTCCTGCACTCCGGCCACTGGTCGAAGATCTTCGGCAAGCTCATGGGCACCACGTGCACGCTCCGGTGGCGCAGCGAGCACGACCAGGAACTCGTCTGGACCGTGAACCCGCAGCACCCGATCACCCGCGGCGTCCCCAACCCGATCGTCATCCCCGAGCAGGAGATGTACGGCGAGTACTTCGACGTCCCCACCCCGGACGAGCTCGTCTTCATCTCCGGGTTCACCGGCGGCGAGGTCTTCCGGAGCGGCATGACCTACCGCCGCGGCGCCGGGAAGATCTTCTACTTCTCCCCCGGCGACCAGGACTTCCCCGTGTACCACCACAAGGACGTCCGCCGCGTGATCGCGAACGCCGCCGAGTGGGCCCGACCGGAGCGGGAGCGCGAGCTGCCCACGCTCCGCCGGTACGACCTCGGCGAGTACTTCGACGGCCAGCACTACCGCGGCCCGTTCGACGACGCGCCCGCCGACGGGGAGGTGCCGGCGTGACCGCCCCCCTGCGTGTCGTCCAGGTCGGCGCCGGTGGCATGGGCCGTGCCTGGCTCAGCACCGCCGCAGCGGACCCGGACGTCGAGCTCGTCGGCATCGTCGACCTCGACCTCGACGCCGCGCGGGCCGGAGCCGGCGTCGCGGGCGACCCGACGATCCCCGTCGGCACCGACCTCAGCGCGCTCATCGCCGAGACGGGGGCGGAGGCGGTGCTCGACATCACCGTCCCCGTCGCACACCACCCGGTGACGCTCGAGGCGCTCCGGGCCGGTCTGCCCGTCCTCGGGGAGAAGCCCGCCGCGCAGACGGTCGCGGAGGCCCTCGCCCTCGCGGCCGCCGCCGAGGCCACCGGCAAGCTGTTCATGGTGTCGCAGTCCCGCCGGTACAACGACCAGCTCGTGGCGTTCCGGCAGCACGTCCGGGGGCTCGGGGCCATCGGCGGCCTCGACACCCGGTTCGCGAAGGCCCCGCACTTCGGGGGCTTCCGCGAGGAGATGGACGACGTGCTCCTCCTCGACATGGCGATCCACGCGTTCGACTCGGCCCGGTACGTGCTCGAGCGCGACCCGGTGTCGGTCTACTGCGAGTCGTGGAACCCGTCGTGGTCCTGGTACCGCGGCGACGCCGCCGCCGCCGCCGTGTTCACCTTCGAGGACGACGTCCGGTACGTGTACGACGGCTCGTGGTGCGCACCGGGTGCCGAGACCTCGTGGAACGGCGACTGGCGGGCCTCCGGCGCGGCGGGCACCGCGCTCTGGGACGGCGACCACGACCCGTGGAGCGACCTCGACGGCACGCCGGGCACACCCGCGGCCGCCCCGAGCGTCGGCAACGAGATCGCCGGCTCGCTCGCGTCCTTCGTGCGGGCGGTCCGCACCGGCGAGGTCCCGGACGGCGAGGTGCACGGCAACGTCATGAGCCTCACCATGGTGGACGCGGCGATCGCCTCGGCCCGGTCCGGACGGCGCATCGTCATCGACGAGGTGCTCGAGCAGGCGCACGCCACGGCGATCGAGCACGAGCAAGACCCCGCGATCCGCGAGCGGCTCACCGCGTGGGGGTCGGTCCGCGGCGCGCTGTCGACGGGGTCACCCGACGCGGCCGCCCTCGGCTAGGCGCGACCACACGACGGACGGGAGGCTCGGTGCCAGCTGGCACCGAGCCTCCCGTCCGTTCGTCCGCGCCACGGGCGCGGTGCGCGTCAGCGCGTCCAGACGTTCGGCACGAGCTCGCGCAGGGCGTCGGTGCCGTGGTCCTCGAAGCCGTCGGTGACGAGGGCGGTCTGGTGGCCGTGGTCGTCCGACATGGACGTGACGACGGAGTCGGTCTCCACGGGGACGTCGCCGCAGACCGAGAAGGTGCCGGTGCTGTCCTCCGCGGGGTTGCTCCCGATGAGGCACACCGCGTCGTGCGTGGTCGTGGCGACCCAGTACGTCGTCCCGTCCGCTTCGCCGAGACGACGCTGACTGTCGACGTCGAGGTCCTCCGGGGTGGCCGCCCCGTCGGGCAGCGCGTCACTCGACGCGAACGCGCGGTCCAGCACGTGGAACCGAGCGGCGGCAGGCACCACAGCGGTCGCGGTCTGCGTCGATCCCGCGGCCCGGCTCGTGCCGGTGTGCGCGTCGCTGTCGGCCCGATCGCCGTGCTGGGTGCACCCGGCGAGCGCCAGTGCCACCACCGTCGCCGCCACGATCGTCCCGGTTCCCCGCATGTCGTCCCCCTCCGGTGGTCGAACCATAGCAGGGCGACCGGTAGCTCGAGACTCAGCCCGGCGGACACGTTCGCGGTTCCGAGACCGCGAACGTGTCCGCGGAGCCGAGACTCGGGTAGCGGCGTCAGCGCGGGATGACCGAGAACAGGAACTTCTTCCGGACCATGTACCAGGCGAGCAGGATGAGCAGGGTGTGCGCGGCGAAGCCGATCCAGCCGTTGAACCAGTCGACGCCGGGGATCGACGCGATGGCGAGTGCGAAGAACACCTGCCACACGAACACGTAGAGGCTCGCCTGGCCGAGCGGGATCCACAGCCAACCGATGGTCTTCGCGATCGGCTTCCAGAACACCGTGAGGATCGCGTACGACACGATGGCGAAGAACGCGATGTCGACCAGGCGCCCCCACTGCAGGTCCACGCGCTGGTACGCAGTGTTGTAGAGCTGGTCGTACATCGTCGCGGGGAACGGCGTCGGCGTGAACCCGAAGTGGTTGCCCGCCCACACGTACACCAGGAACAGCGCGTAGCCGACGATCCCGACGCCGATCAGCACCTTGCCGAGCCGCCCGGTGAGTGCGCCGATGATCTGCCGCCGGTAGGTGCCGAGGACGAGCCCGTGGGTGAACACGACCTGCCAGGTGAGCAGGGGGAACACCGCCTCGAACTGCGAGTTCAGCGGGCGGAAGTCCGGGTTGAGCGCCTGGTAGACGTACAGCGCCCAGCTGACGAGGAGGAGCGCCCACCAGAACCCGCGCCGGATCACCCACATGAAGACCGGGATGAACAGGCTGAGCACCACGAAGAGGCCCATGATGTTGAACGGCCACGGACCCATCTCGAGCAGCAGGAACTGCCGGATCGCGAACCACGGCGGCGGGTAGGCCAGCAGCTGCATCGCGTTCGGGTAGAGGTCGTACACGCGACCCTCGGCCCCGACGCCCCCGGTGCCGGTGCCCCGGTCCGTGAAGGTCGTGATCGCGTCCGTGTTGAGGAACGGCACGAAGCTCAGCGCGAAGACCACGAGGATCACCACGAGCGTCACGAGGTACTGCTTGCGTGCCCGCTTCCACGCGCCGACGGCCGCCGCCCACTCGCCGAACTTCTTGATGGCGAACGGGTAGGTCATGCCGAGGACCATGCCGGACAGGAACACGAACATCTCGGCGCCGGTGATGGCGCCCACCGCGTGCAGCGTGATGTACGAGTACGGTCCGCCGATCTCGATGTGGGTGATGACGACGGCGAGGATGATGAACCCGCGGAACAGGTCGAGCCGGAGGTCGCGCCCGGGCTTGCCGTCGTCGGGATACCGCCAACTCGGGACGAGCCGACCGAACAGCCCGCTGAGCAGGAACACCGCGGCGAGGCCGACCGCCAGCCACACGATCCAGGCCATCTGGTCGCCGCCGGTGTCGTACTGCTGGTTCGTCGCCGCGGCGCCGTCCTGCGGGGTGACCCGCTCGGTGACGGGGCCGAACACGAAGTCGCCCGCGCGCTCGAGGTCGGTTCGGAACGAGCCGGCGATGCCGGGGACGGCGGTGTCGCGCCAGTCGGCGACCCGGTTCCCCGCCTCGGGCTCACGACGGTTCGTCTCGAGGAACGTGATCCCCTCGACGAGCGGCTTGTCCTGCACCGCCGCGATGACCTGCCGCCACCAGCCCTGCTTGACGGTGAGCTCCGCGGCGCCCTTCAGGGAGTGGTCGTAGAGGGCGCCGGTGTCCAGGAGCATCGGCAGGTCGCGGCCCTTCGCGAACCGGTCATAGAAGGTGCCCTCGGTCACGGGCTGCTCGTAGCCCCAGGTCTCGTCGAAGCGGGCCTGGACCTCGCCGGACTCCGGGGCGTCGTTCCGGGTGAGCGGGACGTCGCGGCCAGCCGCCTCGGTCGCCTTGCCCTTGCCGAACGAGAACATCGACAGCCCGACCCAGTCGACGCTCGACGCCCCGGGCCAGTACGGGGCGTAGGGGTCGTCCGCCGCGGTGAGCTCGCCGTCGCCGTTCGTGTCGAGCGCGTCGACGTCGGTCGAGGACAGGTCACGGAGGCGGCCGGCGGACTCGCCGAACGGGTACCCGGCGCCGTACGACGGCGCCCAGACCATCGCGGCGTCGGACGTGCCGGCGTGGACCTGCTTCGCGAGTGCCCGGAAGGTGCGCGTGAAGTCGGTCGGCTGCTGCCCCCACGACACCCACGTGCCGTTCATCTGCGGCGCGTACCGGACGAGGACCTTCGTGCCGTACTGCTCATGGACCTGTTCGAGGAGTCGGTTCGCCTTCCGGGCGTCCGCGGTCGTCAGGGTCGAGAGCTCGTGGTCGGGTTCGAGGCTGACCACGAGGACGGCGCCCTGCGCGGCCGCGGCCCGGGTCGAGCGGAGCAGCTCGCGTTCGGCCGCGCGGTCGATCGGGTAGTCGATCTCGACGCCGTACATCGACGGCACGGCACCGAGGCGGCCCGCGTAGCCGTCCGGCGCGTCGTCGCCCCAGTCGAGGTCCGGACCGAACCAGCGCTCACCCGAGGCCGGACCCGATGGGGTGTCCTTCGCGGCGGTCGTCGCGGACGCGGGCAGCGCGCCACCGAGGACGAGCGTAGCGACGACGACGAGGAGTGCGAGGAACCGCCTCACCGGTCGCACACCAGGGTCCACACGTTCCGTCCGTGCTCGTGTCGGTGCTCCAGCCGGTCGAGCGCGGCGATGGCGAGCGCGAGTCCGCGGCCGCTCTCCTCGTCGACGTCCGCCATGGTGACCGCCGCGAGGTCGACGTCGGCCGGGCGGCCGTTGTCGGTGAGGACGGCGGTGAGTTCGTGGTCGGTGGCCTCGAGGTGCACGGTGTAGCGCCTGCCTGCTTCCTGGTCGTTCCGTCGGGTGTGCTCGACGATGTTCGCCGCGATCTCGGCCAGCGCGGTCTCGAGCTTGAAGCGCTGCGCGACGTCGTCGATGCCGAGGCCGTCCCACCACGAACCGAAGCGGTCCTGGACCTCGTCGAGGGACTCTGCGGTCGCGGGGACCTCGAACGTCGTGCTCGTCACAGGGGTCCTCCCACGGTGCTCGACTCGTGCTCGACGGGCGGCGTGAACACCGGTGCGCGGTAGAGCACGGCGCGGATCACGATGCTGAAGATGAAGAGGTCGAAGACCACCCACGCGGTGTTGACGAGCGGTGCGATGCCGTCGGCCTGGCCGGTGGCGTAGCGGATCCCGATCATGACGAGCGCGGCGACGAGGGCCCCCATCGCGTACAGCTGCGGCTTGACGAGGTCCCACCGAGGCTTCTGGTCAGACTCGTCGCGGACCTTCGGCGTCACCCGGAACCCGAGGGGCTTGCCGCGGAACACGTTCTCGAAGGCACTCGTCACCGACTCGATCCACACCGGGAACAGCGCGAGCGAGTACTGCTGCCCGCGCCACGTCGGTCGGCCGGCCGCGACGACCCAGAACAGGAGTTGGTTGAGCACGAGGAACGGGATGAGCCGGACGAAGAAGTCGACGCTGTACGCCTGGACGGGGACCACCCCGAACGACAGGCAGAGCACCGGGGCGGCGATGTAGACGATCGCGGCGAAGCCCGACAGGTAGCTCCACATCGTGGAGAAGTACATGAGCCGCTGGCCCCACGAGAGGCCCTTCTGGACGAGCGGGTTCTCACGGAAGAACACCTGCATGGTGCCCTGCGCCCAGCGGAGGCGCTGGACGAGCATCGTGGGGAGGTCGTCCGGCGCGAGGCCGGTGGCGAGGATCTCGTCGTGGTACGCGGACTTCCACCCGAGGCCGTGCAGGCGCATCGCGGTGGCCATGTCCTCGGTGACCGAGATCGTCGCCAGCGGCATGATCGGCTGCGCCTCGTCGTCACGGTTCACGTCGAGCGCGCGGGCGAGCACGGCGATGGACTCGATCGCGGCGACCGGGGAGGCCTCGCGCTGCCCGAGCACGTCGAGCGCGGCGTCGTCGAGACCGGCGAACGTGTCGGCCTCGGTCGACATGGCCGCGAGCTCCTGCAGGTCGTTCCGCACGGACTCGAGGTCGTCGGCGGCGAACCGGAACGAGATCGCGTCGATGCCGCGCTGGAAGTCGTAGGTGACGTCACCGAGCGGTTCACCACGGGACACCTGGTCGCGGGCACGTTCGACCACGGCCTCGGCTTCGTCGAGGGCTCCGAGGACGCGCGGGTCGGTCTCGGTCTCACGGGCGCGGGCGAGCAGCGTCCGGGAGGTCTTGATCGTCCGCTGCACCGACGCCTCGACCTCGCGGACGTACCGGGTGACGCCGAGCTGCATGAGCGCCTCGCGCCGGAGGATCGCGTTCGACCCGCAGAAGAACGCGGCGTTCCAGCCGTCCTTCGCCTGCTGGATCGGGCCGTAGAAGAGCGGGGCCTGGCTGCCGAGGAGGTCTTCCTTCGGCACGTTCTCGAACCACTGCGGCGTCTGCACGAGCGCCATCCGATCGTCCTTGAAGTACCCGAGCGTGCGGTCGAGGATCGCCGGGTCCGGCACCTGGTCGGCGTCGAGGATGAGGAGGAACTCGCCCTGCGTCGCGAGCAGGGCGTTGTTGAGGTTGCCGGCCTTGGCGTGGCGGGGACGGTCGACCCAGTCGGCTCCGCGGGTGATGATCCCGATGCCGAGCGACTCGGCGGCCTCGCGCATCTCGGGGCGGTTGCCGTCGTCGAGGATCCACGTGGAGTGTGGGTGCCGGATGGCCTTCGCGGCGCGGGCGGTGCGGAGGACGAGGTCGACCGGCTCGTTGTAGGTCGTGATGAAGACGTCGACGGTGACGTGGTCGCCCGGCGACCTCGGCGGCTCACCCCGCTCGCGGAGCCGCCACGCGCCGAAGGCGAACAGGAGCGAGTCGATGACGCTGTAGGTCTCGGCGAGGATGAGCGGGACGGCGATCCACCACGAGTGCCAGTTCACCGACGCCGCCCACCGCCAGACGATGTAGTTCACGCCGGCGATCGACGCGAGCAGGGCGACGGTGCGCACCGCGACCATGCGGCGGCGTGGGGTGCCGGTGGTGAGTCGGCGCCGGTCCTGCCGGCTGACGTCGAGCGCGCTCATCCACGTCCTTCCCTCGGGAGGGTCCACCCCTGCTGGCGCGACCTGGTGAGTGATCACGTACAGGACTGTCTACCGCAGGCAGGGGTCTCGTGTCAGCCGACACCCGTCGAACGGCGATCGCCGATCCCGAGGTCGTCCGCGAGCCGCGCCACGACGTGGTCGAAGTACACCGCGTCGTCGGACACCGCCCCGACCGTGTGCCCGAAGAGCTCGAACGAGACGACCCCGAACACCGTGGTCCACGCCATCAGGATCCGGAGCACGAGCTCGTCCGGCAGGTCCGGTGCGATCCCCCGCTCGCGCATGTAGGCGACGGCGTCGCCGATGGCGGCCGGGAGTCCGTCGGGAGGCGACGCCGGCGCCGGACGGGCACCGTGCCTCCCGGCGGTCCACGCGTCCGCGACCACCCGGATGAGCACGTGGGTCGTGCGCGACGCGGGCTCGATCGTCGACGGCGGGGCGACGTAGCCGGGGACCGGCGACCCGTAGAGCAGGGCGAAGTCGCCGGGGTGGGCCACGGCCCACGACCGGATCGCACGACACACGGCACGCCAGCGTCCGCCGACGTCGGCCCGGTCGACCGCGGCGTCGGCCGCCTCGACGGCCGCCCCGAGCTCGTCGTAGTCGAGCACGAGGAGCGCGGTGAGCAGGTCGTCGCGGCTCGCGAAGTAGCGGTACACGGCCGACGAGACCATCCCGACGTCCCGTGCGACGGCGCGGAGGGCGAGCTGGCTCGGACCCTCCTGCGTGAGCCGTGCCCGGGCCGCGGCGAGGATGCTCGCGTACACGGCCTCGCGCGCCAGGGCGCGGGCGGTCGGCGGCTTCGTCTCCATCCCTCCACCATGCCATGTGAGAGCACTGCACACAAACGAGAGCAGTGCTCTTGCAATTCGACGGCGACCGGTGCAGACTGCTCCTGCGAGAGCACCGCTCTCCCGATCACTCCAGGAGGAACCCATGTCCGCTCGTCACCTCGTCATCGGAGCCGGCCCGGTGGGCCGGCACGTCGCCGCCGTCCTCGCAGAGCGCGGCGAGGACGTCACGGTCGCCACCCGCTCGGGTCGCGACACCGGCCTGGGGCCCCTCGGCCCGGTTCCGGACCGTCGCGGAGCCCGCGGAGCGGCGGGCCGGCCGAGGCCGTGGGGAGAGGCAGTGGGTCACGTCGCGCTCGATGCCTCCGACACCGACGCGCTCACCCGGGCAGCGGACGGCGCGGCCGTCCTCTACAACTGCGCGAACCCCGGCGACTACACGCAGTGGGAGCGCACGTGGCCGCCGCTCATGACCGCGATGCTCACCGCTGCGGAGCGGACCGGGGCGGTCTACGCGATCACGGGCAACCTCTACCCGTACGGCCCGGTCGACGGCCCGATGCACGAGGGACTGCCGGACGCGGCCACCGACCACAAGGGCATCCTCCGGGCGAAGCTCTGGTCCGACGCCCTCGCGGCACACCGGGCCGGGCGCGTGCGTGCGGTCGAGGTCCGTGGCTCGGACTACGTCGGGCCGGGCGTCGGCGGGAACGGGCACGTGACCCGCGTCCTCCCCGCGGCACTGCAGGGGAAGGCCGTGACGATGCTCTGCCGGACCGACCTCCCGCACACCTTCACGGACGTGCTCGACGTCGCACGGACCCTCGTCGCGGCGGCGCTCGACGAGACCGCGCACGGCCGGACGTGGAACGTGCCCTCGAACCCGCCGCGCACGCAGGAGCAGGCCGTGACCGACATGCTGGCGGTGGCGGGGAAGCCGCCGGTGCCGGTGCGGCGCCTGCCCGCGGGGGTCATCCGCGCCGGCGGACTCGTGGTGCCGTTCCTCCGCGAGATGTCCGACATGTCCTACCAGTGGACCCGGCCGTACGTCCTCGACGACTCGGCGGCGCGGGCGCACTTCGGGATCGAGCCGACGCCGTGGGAAGAGGTCTGCCGCCGCACCGTGGAGGGGCTGTAGGCGCGAGGGCGCGGCGGGCCGCGCGGGTGCGCGGTGGCGCAACACCTGTCGTTCACCCGTCGGCCACCGCCCCGTCAACCGGGGTCGCGAACATGCGAGGACACTCAGCCCCGCCCGCCTCCTCCCGACAGGAACCCCGTGCCCGCACTCCGGACCATGCGGATCATCGCGCTCACCACCGCGCTGACCGCCACCCTCGGCGCCGCCGCCGTCTCGACCGAGACCGCGACCGCCGCCCCGACCCCGATCACCGACGACCGCGCCGCGAGCTGCACGACGGGGAGCACCGCCGACCTCTGCGCCGCGCCCGACACCCTGCTCGACGTCCGCATCGGCGACGTGCACCCGACGCAACCGTCGCTCGGCTACGACGAGGTGTACTACAAGCTCGGCCGCTACTCGACCGCGCTGAGCAAGGACGCCGTCAACAAGAAGTTCGACGACTGGTGCGAGGCGAACGGCCAGGAGGAAGCCGAGACCACCACGGCGACCTCGACCCTCACCGACCCGTCGTCGTTCACCTGCACGGTGCCGGTCGGCTCGGAGACGGCGGACACCATCGCCCCGATGAAGACCGTCGTGGTCGGCCCCGGCGGCACCCTGTACCTCACCGACGGGCACCACACGCTCACGTCCTTCGACGAGGACAGCGGGCCGGACGTGCACGTCCGGCTCCGGGTCCTCGGCAACCTCTCCGGCATGACCGAGTCCGCGTTCTGGCAGACGATGCAGGACAACCGGTGGGTGTGGCTCCGGGACACCGCCGGGAAGGCCATCACCCCCGCCCAGCTGCCGCAGAACGTCGGGCTGGCGGAGTTCCAGGACGACAGCGCCCGGAGCATCATGTACTTCGGCCGCGACATCGGGTACACCGCCGACGGCGCCGTGCCGTTCCAGGAGTTCTACTGGGGCTCGTGGCTCCGTGCCCACCCGGAGCTCGGCCTCGCCGACTGGGACCAGGACGACTTCGCGGGCTCGCTGTCGCTCGTCGAGCGCATCACGAAGGCGCAGGTGGCGCTCCCCCGCGACGAGGTCGTCGACGCCGAGAGCGGGTACACCGCCGCGGACCTCAGCACGCTGACCGACTGGAACGACGGCAAGGCCGTGACGAAGGGCGAGTGGGCGAAGCTCTCCGCGCCGTACTCGTCGGAGAAGCCCGGCAAGCTCGCGTACATGACGGAGTACCGGAAGACCCTGGCCGCCGAGCCGGGCGACCCCGGCACCGACCCGACCGACCCCGGCACGACGCCCACCGACCCGGGCACCACACCCACCGACCCGGGCACCACGCCCACCGACCCGGGCACCACGCCCACCGACCCGGGCACCACGCCCGCCGACCCCGGCAGCGCCGACCCGACCGACCCGGCCACCGTCCGCGGCTCGGTCACGGTCACGGGTGACCTCGTTGCCGGCGGCGCCGTGACCGTCCGCGGCACGGGCTTCGCGGCCGACGCCGATGCCCGCGTCGAGATCCACTCCGACCCCGTGCTGCTCGGCACCGTGCGGACCGACGACTCCGGCGCGTTCACCCTCGCAGCGACCGTCCCCGCCGGGCTGCCCGCAGGGACCCACACAGTAGTCGTGGTCGTCGACGGCGTGACCGTCGGGTCGACCACGGTGACCGTCGTCGCGGACGCACCGGGCTCGGACGGCGAGCTCGCGTTCACCGGCGCCGAGAGGCTCGTCCCGGCAGCGATCGCAGCGCTCCTCGCGCTGCTCGCCGGGACCGGGATCGTGGTGGCGCGCCGTCGACGCGGTCACCGCGCGTAGTCGACGCGACCGCCACACGGACTGGAGGCGCGGTGCCCGCTGGCACCGCGCCTCCCGTCCGTCGTGGGCCGCGTCAGATGGACGTGAGCCGGCTGAACTGCCCCGTCGAGAGCTGCTGCGCCGCCCCGCCCGCGGCGGGGATCCGCCAGAGACCGGAGTCGGCGTCGACGAAGAGGTCACCGGCGGAGTCGGCCGCACCCGGGTAGTACCCGTTCGACGGGACCTTCGGGCCACCGGTGACCGCGTGGTCGAGCGTCACGCCGGACGCGTCCTGCGTGAACAGGTCCGCCACCGCGTGGTCGGCCGTGCACGGGTGGAAGGGGTCCGCCTCGGAGGTCGCCGCGCACCAACCCGCCGACTGGCCGAGCAGGAGCGAGTCGTCGTTCGTCGCGCTGAACCGGTACTTGACCTTCGCGGGTACGGGCACGAGCGTGGACGACCCGGGAGCGAGTGACCAGAAGCCGTTGTAGCCGCTGCCTCCGAAGGCTCGGAAGTCGAGGTACAGCGAGCCCTGCCCGTCGGCGACGAGCGCGGTGAAGTAGCCGATCGGCTGGCCGCTCGCGAGCCCGACCTTCCGGGTGGTCACCGTGCCGTGCACCGTGCGGCTGACGACGGTGCCCACGGTCGGCCCGGTCGAGGTTCCCGGAGCGGTCGTGAAGGTGGAGACGGTGCCGTCGCGACCGACCGCCCAGGCGGTGCCGCTCGACGGCAGGATCGTCTTCGGGACGCCGGCGCCGATCGGCAGCTTCACGACGCCGCCGGACACGGAGTCGACCCAGTACACGTTGCCGGCGACGTCGGTACGGAGGTCCTTGGTCAGGTGCAGCCCGGTCGCGAGGACCCGCGCCGCACCCCCGCCGGCCGGGTACTGGAGCAGCTTCGTGCCGTCGCTCGAGGGGACGAAGACGTTGCCGACGTCGTCCGCGGCGTAGCCGTCGCCCCTGGCCGCGACGGTCTTCGGTGTTCCGGTGCCCGTGGTCGGGAAGCGGACGACCGACCCTGCGGCGTCGAGGCCGTAGAGCGACTGCGCGACCGTGGTGCTCGCCGGGGCGGTGTACCGGACGGAGACGCTGCGGCCGTCGCCCTTCGCGCCGACGGCCCGGACGGAGAACGTGTAGCGCACGCCCGCGCGGATCCAGCCGTAGCGCTCGGACCGGACGTTCGCGGCGACCACGTCGGTCCCGCTGCCCGGTTGGCCGGTGGTCGGTCGGATCGAGACGCGCCAGCGCTGCACGGCGGCTCCGGAGCGCGGGGCACTCCAGGTCAGCGTGGCGGCGTCACCGGCACCGCTGACGTGGACGGACGTCGGGGCCCCGGGGAGCCTCGACGCGGGAGTGGCCGCCATCGCGGGCGACACTCCACCGATCACCAGCGCCGCGGCGGCCGCGGCGGTGAGCACTGCTCTGTACACGATCGATCCCCTACTGGTCCGCGTGGCCTTCGGGTGGCCACGACTGAAGGTCATCGAAGCACCACGACGGGACGCCCCGGGGACGCGGGGATCGATCGTGCGGGGTCGGCTCCGGGTTGGCGGGACCCCGCAACGGCCGAGTCTTGCGCTGGCTCGGCCGAGTCTCGCGTGGGCGCGGCCGAGTCTCGCGCCGGCGCGGCCGAGTCTCGCGCTGGGCGACGTCCCTCGCGCTCAGGACCACGAGGGATGTCGCTCAGCCCGAGTCTCGTGGCGGGGCGCACACCAGCGCAGCGGCGCACCCCGCCCGCCCGGCGCGACGCGTCAGTGGCGCGGCTTGCGCGCCCCGCGGTCGTCGCGGTCACGGTCGTACCGGCCACCGCCGCGCGGCCCACGATCGTCGCGGTCACGACCCCCGCGGTCGTCGCGGTCACGGTCGTACCGGCCACCGCCGCGCGGCCCGCGGTCGTCGCGGTCGAAGCGACGGCCACCGGCGCTACCGCGGCGGTCGGGCTTGATCTCGATGAGCTTGCCGCTGATCCGGGTGTCGGACAGACGGTCGAGCACGCCGGCGTCCATGTCGGTCGGGAGCTCCACGATGGAGAAGTCCGGCCGGATCTGGATGGCCCCGAAGTCGTCGCGGCGGAGGCCACCCTCGTTCGCGAGCGCACCGACGATCTGGCGCGGCTCGACACGGTGGCGACGGCCGACCTCGATGCGGTACGCCGTCATCGGCTGGGACCGACGCGGACCGCGGTCGTCACGGTCGCCGCGGTCACCTCGGTCGTCCCGGTCACGGCGGGCACCCGAGGCGCCGTCGCGGCCGACCCGCGCGCTGAGCTCGTCCGACTCCGGGTCGAGGAGCAGCGGGTCCTCGCCCTGGGCCACGACCGCGAGCGCCGCGGAGACGTCCTCGGCGGGCACGTCGTGGTTGCGGACGTAGTGGGCGATGACGTCGCGGAACGCCGAGATGCGGTCCTGCTGCTCGAGCGCCGCGGTGATGGCGTCGTCGAAGCGGGTCAGGCGCGTCTCGTTGACGTCCTCGATCGTCGGGAGCTGCATCTGCGTGAGCGGCTGCTTGGTGTGGCGCTCGATCGCGGAGAGCAGTCGGCGCTCGCGCGGGGTGACGAAGCTGATCGAGTCACCCTTGCGGCCTGCGCGACCGGTGCGGCCGATGCGGTGGACGTAGGACTCGATGTCCACGGGGATGTCGAAGTTCACCACGTGCGTGATGCGGTCGACGTCGAGGCCACGGGCGGCGACGTCGGTGGCGACGAGGATGTCGAGCTTGCCGGACTTCAGCTGGTTCACGGTCCGCTCGCGCTGCGCCTGGGCGACGTCGCCGCTGATGGCCGCAGCGGCGTACCCGCGGGCGCGGAGCTTCTCGGCGAGCGTCTCGGTCTCGCTCTTCGTGCGGACGAAGATGATCATGCCCTCGAAGTCCTCGACCTCGAGGATGCGGGTGAGGGCGTCGACCTTCTGCGGGTAGGACACCATCAGGTACCGCTGCGTGATGTTCGCCGCGGTCTTCGTCTTCGTCTTGACGGTGATCTCGGCCGGATCCGTGAGGTACTGCTGCGAGATGCGGCGGATCTGCGCGGGCATCGTCGCCGAGAACAGCGCGACCTGCTTGTCGTCCGGGGTCTCCGCGAGGATGGTCTCGACGTCCTCGGCGAAGCCCATCTTGAGCATCTCGTCGGCCTCGTCGAGCACGAGGTACTTCAGCTCGGAGAGGTCGAGCGTGCCCTTCGCGATGTGGTCCATGATGCGGCCGGGGGTGCCGACCACGACGTCGACGCCGCGACGGAGGGCGGACAGCTGCACGCCGTACGCCTGACCGCCGTACACGGGCAGGACGTGCACGTGCTTCATGTGCGACGCGAACTGCTCGAACGCCTCGCAGACCTGGAGTGCGAGCTCGCGGGTCGGGGACAGCACGAGCGCCTGCGGCACCTTGCTGCCCGACTCCATGCGGGACAGGATCGGCAGCGCGAACGCGGCGGTCTTGCCGGTACCGGTCTGCGCGAGGCCGACAACGTCGCGCCCCTCGAGCAGCGTCGGGATGGTGGCTTCCTGGATGGCGGACGGCGTCTCGTAGCCGATGTCCTTGACGGCCTTGAGCACCTGGTCACTCAGGCCGAGGTCGGCGAAGGTCACCACGGGCCCCTCGTCGACGGTCTCGGCAGTGCTGGTGTTCTCGGTGCTCATGGGGAGAACGGTATCCCGGATGTGGCACGGAGGGTGAATGCGAGGCGTACCCTGCGCCGGCCGGGCGCGATTCGCTGAGCGGTGACGCGCCAGCAGCACGCGAATCGCGCCGACCGAGCCTGCGAGGGAGGGCGGGCCCGCACCGCGCCTCCCGGCCGGCCCGTGGTGACGCGGCGCTGACGCGACGCGCGGTCAGGAAGTCGCGTCGCGCGCGGCCGCGCCCACCCCGAACAGGACGTCGGCCCGGTCGTTGAGCCGCTCGAGGAGCGCCGCGAGCTGCCGGAGCTCGTCGGCGGCGAAGACGCCCGTGAGGTCGTCGAAGACCTCGGCGCCGGCGAGGTCCAACTGGTCGAGGACCTCGACACCGAGCGGCGCGAGGGAGAGGAGGGCCGCACGGCCGTCCGCCGGGTCGGGAGCCGTGCTGAGGAAACCGGCGTCGACGAGCGAGGCGACCCGTCGGCTGATGACCGGACGCGAGAGACCGGTGGCGTCCGCGATCGCCGTGGACCGTACGGCGCCGAAGTGCTCGACGGCGCGGAGGATCACGCGAGCGGTCGGGTCGAGTCCCCCGCGCGACTCGATGAGCGAGGCGCGGATGGTCTGCCGCACCCACAGCCGGTCGAGCTGCGATCGGAGGAGTCGCTCGGCGGCGGTCCGGTCCTCGTTCACGGGGTCAGCGTACCGGCCCGATTTAGTTGCTTTCAGAACGCAACGGATGTATCGTTGCGCGGTCTGCAAACTTTCACAGCGCGAAACTCCGGTTCGCGCAGCTTGATCCAAGGAGCTCGATGACAGCCACCGCACCCGTCTCGGTGCAGGCCCCCGCGGCCGCAGGTGGGGCCGGTCAGCAGCCGCTGATGACCCACCGCCAGATCCTCCTCGTCATCTACGGCCTGATGGCGGGCATGTTCCTGTCGTCCCTCGGCCAGACCGTCTTCGGGACCGCCATCCGCACGATCGGTGACGACCTGCACGGCCTCGACCAGCAGGCCTGGGTCACGACCGCGTACCTCATCACGTCGACGATCGCGACGCCGATCTACGGCAAGCTCTCCGACATCTTCGGCCGCCGGCCGCTCTACATCTTCGGCATCGTCGTGTTCATCCTCGGCGCCGTGCTGTCGTCGATGGCGACCTCGATGATCATGCTCGCCGGCTTCCGCGCCGTGCAGGGCATCGGTGCCGGAGCGCTCATGTCGCTGCCGCTCGCGATCATGGGTGACATCCTCGCCCCGCGCGAGCGTGCCAAGTACCAGGGCTACTTCCTCGCGGTGTTCGGCATCTCGTCCGTCATCGGCCCGCTCATCGGCGGTCTGCTCGCCGGTTCCTCCGAGATCCTGTGGATCACCGGCTGGCGCTGGGTGCTCCTCATCAACGTGCCGATCGGCATCGCGGCGCTCATCATGGTGATCGTCTTCCTGCACCTGCCGAAGGTGCACCGCGCCGGCGACAAGCCCGTCGTCGACTGGTGGGGTGCGACCGCCGTGATCGTCACGCTCGTGCCGCTGCTGCTCGTCGCCGAGCAGGGCCGTACGTGGGGCTGGGGTTCGCCGGCCGCGATCGCCTGCTACGTGATCGGTGCCGTCGGCCTGGTCGCCCTGCTCGTCATCGAGTCGAAGATGGGCGACGCCGCGATCATCCCGCTGAAGCTCTTCCGCTCCGGCACGTTCTCGATGGCCACGGTCATCGGGTTCCTCGTCGGGTTCGCGATGTTCGGCGCGATGCTGACCATCCCGCTCTACCTGCAGATCGTCGTCGGCCTCACCCCGACCGAGTCCGGGTTCGCGACCCTGCCCCTCGTGGGCGGCCTGATGATCGCGTCGATCACGTCCGGCCAGATCGTCGCGCGGGTCGGCCGCTACCGGATCTTCCCGGTCATCGGCACGTTCCTGGTGTCGACCGGCTACGTCGTCCTCACGTTCATGACGATCGACAAGCCGCTCTGGTTCCTCATGATCGGCATGTTCCTCATCGGCCTCGGACTCGGCTCCGTCATGCAGTCGCTGACCCTCGCGTCGCAGGGCTCGGTCGAGGCGCGGGACATGGGCGTCGCGACCTCGTCGGCGACGTTCTTCCGCCAGATCGGCGGCACGCTCGGCACGGCCGTGCTGCTCTCCGTGCTGTTCTCCGTCATGCCGGCGAACATCCTGCACGCGACCGCGAACGAGAAGGACCTGTCCGCCGCACTCGGTGCCGCGACGAACCCGACCGTGGCCACCGCGAGCGAGAACCGCGGCGTGATGGACAAGATCTGGACGCCGATCGTGACCCCGCTCGAGGACGGCGTGCAGTCGAAGCTCGACGACGCCGCCGCACAGGCGAAGACCGCTGCTCGGACTGCGGTGACGGAGCAGGTCAGCGCGGCCGTCCAGCAGCAGGTCGCCGCCGGTACAGTCCCCGCGGCTGCCGCCCAGCAGGTCATCGACCAGCAGGTCGCCGCCGCCACCCCCGCGGCCGAACAGCAGGCCCTCGCCGCCGTCGCGGACGAGGCGCACGCCACCGTCCAGGACGGCACCGTCACCGTCGACTGGGCGGACGCCTCGCAGCGCTCCTACTGGGTCGACCAGCTCACCCCGACGCTCGCGAAGCAGATCGACGACGGTTCCGGCACGAGCGAGAACGCCTCGAGTGCGAACGACACCTCGTTCCTGACCGGCGCCGACAGCCGCCTCACCCGGCCGTTCATGGCGGGCTTCAACGCCTCGTCCGTGACGATCTACTGGGTCGGACTCGGCGTGATCCTGCTCGCGTTCGTGCTCACCTGGTTCTTCCGGGTCCCGCCGCTGCGCCAGCGCTCGGCCCTGCAGGAGCAGCACGACCTGTCCGCCGAGGCGCAGCTCGAGACCGAGGCGGGCACGGCAGCGGCCGCCGCGGGCTCCTTCACCGGACCGATGACGGGCTCCGTGCCGGTCCAGTCCGCACCGACGACGGGGTCCACCCCCACCCGTCGGTGACCGACCGGGGTGTCCGTCCGCTCCCCCCACGCAGACGGACACCCCACCCTCCACTCCCCCGCCACGACCACCCCAGGAGGCCCTCGTGACCAACCCGGCGCTCGAACGCGACACCGCCGTCGCCCCCGAGCCCTGCACCCTCCGCGAGCGCAAGAAGCAGCAGACCCGACAGGCGATCCACGGCGCCGCGCTCGACCGCGTCATCGCGCACGGACTCGACGGGGTGACCGTCGAGCAGATCTGCGCGGACGCCGACGTCTCCCCGCGGACGTTCTTCAACTACTTCACGTCGAAGGCGCACGCCGCCCTCGGGCTCGACACCGTCGTCACGCCCGACCGCGTCGCCGAGGCGTTCCGCGACGGCAGCGGGCGGCTCGTGGACGACGTCTGCACCCTCGTCGCCCGGAGCGTCCCGCTCCCGTCGGACCGTAGCCGCACCAAGGAACTGCTCGTCCACCGACCCGAGATGACACCGATGGTCATGCGGTGGATGGCCGAGTCCCGGCAGGCGATGCTCGCGGTGGTCACGACCCGCACGGACGAGCAGACGGCCCGGACGGTCGTCACCCTGGTCATGTCGGCACTCTCGGAGGTCGCGCACCGGGACACGGTGTCGAGCACGGTCGAGCTCGGCGATCGGTTGCGAGCGGTGGTGGCCGAGATGGCCGCGCTCGCGACCGTCTGATCGTACGGCGGTCTGGTCAGGCCTGCGCGAGCGGGTCGAGCTGCGCTTCAGTCACGTCGGCGGCGGTGCTGGACCGGGACAACGACTCGTTGCGCTCGTCCTCCGCCAGCAGCGCGCGGCCGGCCGCGGTGCCGTGCTGGAACGCGTCGGGACCGACGAGCAGGCGCAACGGTGGCTCGTCCATCGCCACCACCCGCAGCAGGAGCTCGGCGACCAGCCGTGGGTCGCTCGCACCGATCGAGTCGCCGCCGTGCATCCGAGCGGAGACACCGACGGTGCTCTCGTACTCCGGACGCACCGGGGCAATGTGCATCGACGACCCCGACCAGTCGGTCCGCATGCCACCGGGCTCGAGCACCGTCACCCGGACGCCGAACGGCGCGACCTCCTTCGCGAGCACGGACGAGAAGCCACCCACCGCCCACTTCGCCGTCTGGTACGCGCCGAGCCCCGGGGTGGCCATGCGGCCACCGACCGACGAGACCTGCACGATGTGGCCGTGCCCTTGCCGACGCAGCACGGGCAACGCCGCGCGGGTGACGGTGACGACGCCGAACAGGTTCGTCTCGACCTGCGCCCGGAAGTCCTCCGGATCGACGTCCTCGATGCTCGCGACGTTGGCGTAGCCGGCGTTGTTGACGACGACGTCGAGACCGCCGAAGCGCTCGACGGCGATCTGGACCGCACGCTCGGCCGCGGGCGCGTCGGTGACGTCGAGGGGCACCACCTCGAGCGCCTCGGGGAAGACGCCGACGAGTTCGCCGAGGGCGCTGACGTCGCGGACGCCGGCCACCACCCGGTGCCCGGCTCGGAGTGCGGTCTCGACGACGGATCGACCGAGGCCTCGGGAAGCCCCGGTGACGAGGAACACGGACATGATGTCTCCTTACTAACTGTTTGGTTGACAACAGCCATCGAACACCTCTGCGGATCGGTTGTCAACCGTCCGGTTGATAGCATCGACCACATGACCCCGACGATGCCGCGCGACGCCGACGCCACCCGGGCTCGCCTCCTCGGGGCAGCGCGCGACGAGTTCGCCGCCGTCGGCATCGCCGGGGCGCGGGTCGACCGGATCGCCGCAGCCGCGACGAGCAACAAGGCGCAGATCTACCACTACTTCGGCAGCAAGGACGGACTCTTCGACGCCGTCTTCGACGCCGTGGTGGCGGACACCCTCGACGAGGTCGAGATCACGCCCGACGACCTCCCGGGCTACGCCGGACGGCTCCACGACTCGTACGACAGGCGCCCGTGGGTGCAGCGCCTCGCGACGTGGTACCGGCTCGAACGCGGCGATGCGGGCTCGCGGATCGGTGCGGTCGTCCGCTCGAACGCGGCCAAGGTCGAAGCGATCGCGGCAGCACAACGAGCCGGGACGGTGCGGGACACCTTCACCGCGCCGGAACTCCTCGGCCTCGTCATCCACACGGCCGCGCTGTGGAGCGGCTCGACGCCGGAGTTCGGTGACCTCGTCCGCGGGCTCGACGGTGTCCGGCGGCGAGCGGTCGTCGTGGCAGCGGTCGACGCCATCGTGCGTGCCTGAGGCGGTACTGCCCGGTACACCGTCGGCCCCCGCTCGCCGTCCTGCTCGCGCCGGAGCCACGGTACCTCGCTCCCGACGCGTGGCCGTTCCGCTGCACCGATCCCGAACACAGCCCACCGGATCGGCCGCCCTCGACGCAGGAGGTCGACCGCAGTACCCTCCCTGCATGCGAGCCAAGGGTCCGTCGCCGTACTTCCAGCTCCCCGGCACCGCCCGGGCGGCCCTCGGGCGCTGGTCGGAGGTGTTCGGCGGTGAGGTGCGGATCGCGACCTACGCGGACTTCCGCCGCACGGACGGCCCCTCCGACGCGGTCGCGCACGGGCAACTGGCGGGCGACCTGGAGCTGTTCGCGGCCGATGCTGCCGAGGGTGAGACCACGTTCGCGGCGACCGGACTGCTCTTCTCGCTGCTCGGCGCGTCCGACCCCGCCACCCTGACCCGTTGGTTCGAGGCACTCTCGGTCGACGGCACCGTCCTCGATCCGCTGCAGCGGCGGCCGTGGGGCGACTGGGACGGTCAGGTGCGCGACGCGTTCGGCGTGACCTGGCTGATCGGCTACGAGGCTTCGGCGCTGCCGGGGCAGGAGCAGGAGCGGTGAGCGCCGTCCGGCAGGTCCAGGTGACGTTCGACTGCGCGGAGCCGGAGCGCGTCGCACGGTTCTGGTCTGCGGTCCTCGGCTACGTGGTGCCGCCACCGCCGCCGGGCTTCGCGGACTGGGCGGCGTTCGACGCGGCGCTGCCTCCGGAGCACCAGGGTTCGGCGTTCGCCTGCCAGGACCCGGACGGCGTCGGGCCACGCCTGTTCTTCCAGCGGGTCCCGGAGGGCAAGGTCGTGAAGAACCGGGTCCACCTCGACGTCCGGGTCGGGACGGGCCTCGTCGGGGAGGAGCGTCTCGCCGCCCTCGACGCCGAGAGCACGCGACTGGTGGCACTCGGCGCGACCCAGGTCCGGCGCATGACGGCGGACGGCATCAACGAGTCGTGCATCGTGATGCAGGACGTCGAGGGCAACGAGTTCTGCCTCGACTGACGCCGAGACCGGAGCGGAGCCCGGTGCCGGGCGCCCGCGTCAGCCCGCGGTGACGAGCGGCGCCCAGAAGACGTCGGGAGCTTCCTCCTGCACGCTGTCCGCGCTGAAGTCGAAGCCGTACTGGCCGACGAACTCGCGTGCGGCGGCGACCTCGTCCTCCTCGTCGTCGTGCGCGGCGTCGAAGAGGTACACACCGTGGCCCATCACGACGCCGCTGTCGCTCACGACGGCGAGGTCCCACCGCCCCTCCTCGGAGCGCGTGATCCGGACGACGGCGGCCTGGTCAGCGGTGAAGTCAGCCATGTCGCGAGCATACGGAGCGGCTTGTACCCCGGCATCAGGGTCGGGAGGCGTACGGTCCCGCGCATGAGCGAACACCACGGAGAACCCGGAGAACAGCACCACCCGGTCATGGACGGTGCCGAGGAAGCGACGAACGAGGAGAAGCTGCACGGCCTCGTCGAGCAGGTCGAGCACGACCACGGACACGAGGGTGCCGGCGCCATGGCCGACCACCTCCGCGACCGTGCCGCCGAGACCGGCGTCGAGACCGAGGAGCCTTCCGACCACGTCGAGTGAGCGGTCCGGCCGACCCGGGAATGGACCCAGCCGCTCCGGCGTACACATGAACACCGATCTCACGAGGAGCGAGCCATGATCCAGACCGACCCCCAGCCGACCGACCGCGACGAGAAGCGCTGCCGCCCCGTCCCGTCGCTCCACGACGCGCCGGAACAGCGCTTCGGCCGCTGGCTCGGACTCATCAACGAGGGCCGCTGACGCGACCCGGTACCGGCCGCTGACGCGACCACCCGACCGCCTGGAGGCGCGGTGCCAGCTGGCATCGCGCCTCCAGGCGGTTCTGCGACAGCACCGGCCGCTAGGCTGAGCGGCCGGACAGCAACCGGCTGGTCCAGCACGAGGAGATCAGCATGTCAGTGGGGTTGCTCGCGGTCGTCGACGACATCCTGTCCGCCGCGCTCAAGGCGAGCGCGAAGACCGCCGGTGTGGTCATCGACGACGCTGCCGTCACCCCGCAGTACGTGCAGGGCATCGCGCCCGCTCGTGAACTGCCGGTCGTCGGGCGGATCGCGCTCGGCAGCCTGTTCAACAAGTTCGTCATCATCATCCCGGTGGCGCTCCTGCTGTCCGCGTTCGCGCCGGGGGTGCTGCCGTGGCTGCTCCTCATCGGCGGGACGTACCTGTGCTTCGAGGGGGCCGAGAAGGTCACCGAGTGGTTCGGCACCCATCACGAAACCGACGCCGAGACCCCGACCACCGAGCCGAAGCTCGTGTTCGGTGCGATCCGGACGGACCTCATCCTCAGCACCGAGATCATGCTCATCGCGCTCGCCGGCCTGGACCCCGACCTCGGGTTCTGGCCGACGGTCGGCGCGCTGCTCGTCATCGGCCTCGTCATGACGATCGCGGTCTACGGCGCCGTCGCGCTCCTCGTGAAGATCGACGACATCGGTCTGCAGATGATGAAGAACCCGTCCCGGTCGACGCGCCGCGCCGGGGCCCGGGTGGTCCGCGCGATGCCGACCGTCTTCCGGGTGATCGGGGTCGTCGGCACCGTGGCGATGCTCTGGGTCGGTGGGCACCTGGTCGTGCAGAACCTCGCCGAGACGTTCTGGCACGGCCCGTACGACCTGCTGCACGCCGTCGAGCACGGCATCGAGGCGGCCGGGCCGGTCGTCACGTGGATCGTCGACACCGCGATCTCGGCCGTGTTCGGGCTCGCGCTCGGGCTGGTCGTCGTCGGGGTCGTCCTCGGCATCGGGCGGCTGCGCGGCCGCACGCACTGAGCGGTCGTTACCACCGGGGCGTCAGAGCTCGACGTCGCTGCCCATCGTCACGGTGCGCTGCGCCGGCAGGCCGAACCGCGCCGCCGGGTCCGCCGCGTTGTGCGCGAGACCGACGAAGAGCTTCTTCCGCCAGCTGACCAT